>CAZBBB010000103.1:0-11275 GCA_964490005.1 uncultured Phycisphaerales bacterium
GACGAGCGCCCGCTCGTCCGGGCCGGCCGGCAGGCCCTGCCCGGGCAGGGCCGCCAGCGCGTCGAGCTGCGCCAGCGCGACGGACGCCGCGCGCGCGCGCAGCGCGAGCCGGGCCAGCGCGAGCCGGGCTTCGGCCTCGGCCGGCGCCTCGCCGACCGCGGCGTAGAGCGCGATCGCATCCTCGATGCGGCCGACATCTTCGGTCAGCCGGCCGAGCGTGAGCTGCCCCCGGGCGATGGTGGGGAGATGGGCGGCCTCGCGGGCCTGCTCCAGGCCGATCCGGGCCGCGTCCAGCGCGCCGGTCCGGTCACCGGCGCTCGCCAGCGCCTCGGCCCGCTCGAGCTGGGCGGCCGCCATCCGGGCCTCCCAGCCGGCCTGCGTCGGGGGCAGGGCCGCCGGACCGCCGCAGCCCCCGATGAGGCCCGCAACGAGGCCGGCCGGGGCCCAGCTAAGGGCGAAATCGCGGGCGATTTTCACGGGGCCCCCCCGGGAAAGCTGTTGCGCGGACCGATCGGGGCGTCACAATACCCGCCGGAAAGTCGCTCTGGAGGCGCCCGCCGCTTGGTGCGCCGATGAGCAACCTAGGGTCGCAGGCCGTGCCGCGATCCGCAGCCGTGGTGTCGATCACGGCCCCCTCGATGGGCCCTTGGCGTCGAGGTTCCGCTTGCAGGGCCCTCCCCGAGGCACACCGGCATGAGCCAGGAACAGCACATGAAGACCCGATCCCGCAGGGGACGCCGCCGTCGCGGCCGTGGCCGCCACGGAGGCGGGCAGCCCTGGCAGCAGAACCAGGGCCAGGCGCCGCATCACGGCGGGGGGCGGCCCGACGAGGGGCCCTACGGCCCGCAGCAGCGCATCGAGGTGCGCGGCGTGCTCGAGCTGGCGGCCGACGGGCAGGGTTGGCTGCGCGACCTGAAGAACAACTTCGTGCCCGAGGACACCGACGCCTGGGTGAGCGTGGCCGTGGCCCGCAGCCACAACCTGCGCCCCGGAGTCGAGGTCGTGGCCTGGGCCGAGAACCTGCGCGGCCGGCTGGCGGTCGTGGACGTACGCAGCGTCGACGGCCTCCCGCCCGACGAGGCCAACGCGCTGCCGCTCTTCAAGCAGCTCGTCTCGATCGACCCCACGGCGCGCTGCGTGCTCGAGGGCGGGCTGCCCGCCGAGGGCGACAACGGCGCCGTCTACAACATGCGCGTGCTCGACCTGATCACCCCGATCGGCAAGGGCCAGCGCGGCCTGATCACGGCCCCGCCGCGCTCGGGCAAGACGATCCTGCTCCAGCAGATCGCCAATCGCATCAGCGAGGCCTACCCCGACGTGCACCTGATGGTGCTGCTCGTCGACGAGCGCCCCGAGGAGGCCACGCACTTCCGGCGCACCGTCAAGGGCGAGGTCATCGCGTCGACCAACGACGAGCCGGCCGACCGGCACACGCGCGTGACCGAGCTGACCATCGAGCGCGCCAAGCGCCTCGTCGAGCAGGGCCGCGACGTGTTCATCGTCATGGACAGCCTCACGCGCCTCGGTCGCGCCTACAACGTCACGATCCGCAACTCGGGCCGCACGCTCTCGGGCGGCGTCGACAGCCGCACGCTCGAGAAGCCCAAGGCCTTCTTCGGGGCGGCCCGCAACGTCGAGGGCGGCGGCTCGCTGACGATCATGGCGACGGCCCTGATCGAGACCGGCAGCCGCATGGACGAGGTCATCTTCGAGGAGTTCAAGGGCACCGGCAACATGGAGCTGGTGCTCTCGCGCGAGCTGGCCGAGCGAAGGATCTGGCCGGCCATCGACATCAACCGCTCGGGCACCCGCAAGGAGGAGCTGCTGCTGCCGCCGGACGTCTACCGCAAGGTGGTCCTGCTGCGGCGCGTGCTGAGCCAGATGCACCCGGTCGAGGCGATGCAGCTGCTCATCGCCAAGGTCAAGGAAACGAAGACCAACGAGCAGTTTCTGGCATCGTTCGGTGACAGGAAGGACTGAGGGTCGCCCGGCACGGGGCGGCCCCCGCGCCTGAACGGAGCGCCCGCATGGCCCATCCCGACCGCCTGGGCGACTTCGAGATCGCCGACGAACTCGGTCGCGGCGGCTTCGGCGTGGTGTACCGCGGGCGGCAGGTGAGCCTCGACCGCCCGGTGGCGGTCAAGGTGCTCTACCGGCACCTGGTGCACACCGACGAGCAGATCTCGCGCTTCGAGCGCGAGGCGCGCGCGGCGGCGCGGCTCGACCACCCCGCGATCGTCGCGGTCTACGCCTGGGGCGGCGCCGACGACGACTTCTACATCGCGCAGCGGCTCGTCGGCAGCGGCCGCACGCTGCACGACGAACTCGAGGGACTGCGCCGGGGGGGCGAGCTGCCGCGCGGCTGGTTCCGCACGACGGCCGAGCGGCTGGCGCTGATCGCCGACGGCCTGCAGCAGGCGCACGAGCGCGGCATCGTGCACCGCGACGTCAAACCGGGGAACATCCTCATCGACGACGAGGGGCGGCCCTTCCTCGGCGACTTCGGCCTGGCCAAGGTCGAGGACGGGCTCGAGCTCTCGCGCACCGGCGATTTCGCCGGTTCGCCCTACTACATGTCGCCCGAGCAGGCCGACGGCCGCCGGGGCCCCATCGACCCGCGCACCGACGTGTACTCGCTGGGCGTGACGCTCTACGAGATGATCACGCTGCAGCAGCCGCACTCGGGCGCCAGTTCGCACGAGATCATCCGCAAGATCCTGGCCGACGAGCCGCGCCGGCCCTCGCGCCTCGAGGAGCGCGTGCCGGCCGACCTCGAGACGATCTGCCTGCACGCGATGGAGAAGGACCCTGCGCGCCGCTACCAGACGGCGGGCGAATTCGCGGCCGACCTGCGGGCCTTCCTCGACGGCGAGTCGATCGCGGCCGTCCCGATCGGCGGGCTCTCGCGCATGGCGCGCTCGATCCGCCGCCACCGCCAGCCGATCGCGCTCTCGCTGCTCGGGGCGATCGTCGTCGTGGGCGGCCTGTGGGCGACGAAGTCGCTGAGCAGCGCGCGCACGCAGGTGCAGCAGGCCAGCACGGGCGAGACGCTGCAGTCGCAGCGCGCCGACGAGCTGGGCCACGTGCAGGAGGAGTTCAGCAAGCGCATGCAGGACGCCGCGCAGCGGCAGGACGTCGACGAGGTCTCGCGCATCGCCGCGCAGCAGCAGGCCGCGACGGCGCTGCTCAACGAGCAGTACAACTGGGTGCGCGGGCAGCTCAGCGAGATCGGCGACACCGAGGCGCTGCAGACGGTCACGGCCGGCATCGCGACGCGCGGCGTGGTCGGCGGGCTCGAGAGCCTGCAGCAGGTGCTGCTCACGCGGCGCGCGGCGAGCGAGCGCGAGGCGCTCATGCTCGAGGTCGGCAAGCGCGTGTCCGCGATCCAGGCGGCGCTCGGCGCCGGCGACGCGCAGGGCGCCGACGCGCTGCCCTCCGCGGCGGCCCTCTCCGACCTGTCGAAGATGACGATGCGCTTCTTCCGCGGGCAGCTCTACCTGCTGCCCGTCGACCTGCTGCCCGGCGCCGTGCCCGCCGGCGAGGGTGCGGCGCCCGCCGCGCCCGACGGCGCCCCGCCGCCGACGCCGGCCGAAGCCACCGCGCCCTGAGCGGCGCGGCTACTTCTTCTTCTTGAGCTCCTCGACCTCGGCGACGATCTTCTCGGCGATCGAGGCCGGCACGGCGGCGTAGCCCGAGGGCTCCATCGAGTAGGTGCCGCGGCCCTGCGTCAGGCCGCGCAGGCGGCTGCTGTAGTTGAACATCTCGGCGATCGGCACCTTGCCGGTGATGCACTTGATGTGCATGCGGTCGACGATCTCCTCGATCGCGGCGCGGCGGCTGTTGAGGTCGCCGATCACGTCGCCCAGGAAGTTCTCGGGCACGAGCACCTCGATCTTCATCATCGGCTCGAGGAACTGGCAGTTGCCCTCGGCGGCCATGCGGAAGGCCAGCCGCCCGGCCTCCTGGAACGCCATGTCGGAGCTGTCGACGTCGTGCGCCTTGCCGTCGTAGAGCGAGGCCGTGAAGCCCACGAAGGGGAAGGGGTACTTGCCGCCCTTGGCGGCCTGCGCGACGAGGCCCTTCTCGACCGAGGGGATGTACTCGCGCGGCACCGAACCGCCCTTGATGGCATCGATGAACTCGATGTCCTGCGTGTCGGGCGTCGGCGTGAACTCGACCTTCGCCACCGCGAACTGGCCGTGACCGCCCGACTGCTTGACGTGCCGCGCCTCGACCTTGGTGGCCCGGGCGAAGGTCTGGCGATAGGCGACGCGCGGCTTGCCGCACTCGGCCGCGACGCGGAAGTCGCGGATGATGCGGTGGCGCAGCACCTCGAGGTGCAGCTCGCCCATGCCGGCGATGATCGTCTCCTGCGTCTCCTCGTCGGTGAAGTAGCGGAAGGTCGGGTCTTCCTTGGCGAGCAGCGCGAGCACCTGGCTGAGCTTGTCGCGGTCGCCCTTGCTCTTGGGCTCGATCGACATCGAGATGACGGTGTCGGGGAAGTCGACCGACTCGAGCGTGACGACCTTGTTCTCGTCGCTGAGCGTGTCGCCCGTGTGCGTGTCCTTGAGGCCGACGGCGGCGATGATGTCGCCCGCCTCGCAGCTGTCGACCGGCTCGCGGTTGGCCGCGTGCATGCGGTACAGGCGCGAGAGGCGCTCGCGCTTGCCGGAGCGCGTGTTGAGCACCTGGTCGCCCGACGAGATCCGGCCGCTGTAGATGCGCACGAAGGTCAGGTCGCCGTTGGCGTCGTAGACCGTCTTGAAGGCCAGCGCCGAGAAGGGCTCGTTGACGTCGCAGGTGCGCTCGACGGGCTGGTCGCGGTCGTCGGTGCCCTTCACCGGCGGCAGGTCGAGGGGGTTGGGCAGGTAGGCGCAGATGCCGTCGAGCAGCGCCTGCACGCCCTTGTTGCGCAGCGCGGCGCCGCACAGCACGACGAGCAGCTTGGCCTCGAGCGTGCCGCGGCGCAGCGCCGCGACGATCTCGTCGGCCGTGATCTGCGACTCGTCCTCGAGGAAGCGCTCGAGCAGGTTGTCGTCGATCATGCAGGCCGCCTCGAGCAGCTCGTGGCGGGCCTTCTTCGCCGCTTCGAGCAGCTCGGCCGGGATCTCCTTGGTGACGAACTTGGTGTCGTCGTCGCCGTCGCCGAAGAAGCGGGCGTTCCAGGCGATCAGGTCGATGTTGCCCTTGTATTCGGCCTCGAGCCCGATGGGCAGCTGCACCGGCACGGGGTGCACGCCGAGGCGCTTCTTCATCGAGTCGATGCAGTACTCGAAGTTGGCGCCGACGCGGTCGAGCTTGTTGACGAAGGCGATGCGCGGCACGTTGTACTTGTTGGCCTGGCGCCAGACCGTCTCGGACTGCGCCTCGACGCCGGCCACGCCGTCGAACACGCCCACGGCGCCGTCGAGCACGCGCAGGCTGCGCTCGACCTCGGCCGTGAAGTCGACGTGCCCGGGCGTGTCGATCAGGTTGATCGCGTAGCCGTTCCAAGAGCAGCTCGTCGCGGCCGACGTGATCGTGATGCCGCGCTCGCGCTCCTCCTGGAGGTGGTCCATGACCGCCTCGCCCTCGTGCACCTCGCCGATCTTGCGGGTGCGCCCGGTGTAGAACAGGATGCGCTCGCTGACGGTCGTCTTGCCGGCATCGATGTGGGCGATGATGCCGATGTTGCGCAGGAGTTCGAGGCGGGAGCCCTTGGCCTTGCGGGCCGGGGGTGCGGTGACGTTCGACATGGGACCTTCCGGAGGGCCGGGAGCCGAAGGAGCCATGTCGGCAGCCGGTCTTTCGAAATGGGAGTGGAAACCGTCCATTGGAACACAGCGGGCCGGTTCCGGCAAGGAACGGCGGGGCCCGCCGGCAGGCCGGCCGCCGCCCGCCGCGCCCGGCGGAACGGCCTCGGCGCGGCCGGTAGAGTGCGCGGATGCACTGGCGGCTGGCGCATGTCCTGATCGCGATGACCCTCATTCTGCTGGCCGGGTTGCTGGGCGTGCGCTCGCTCGAAGACCGGGCCGGCGCCACGACCGTCGCGGGTTGCATCGTCGTGGATGCGCCGACACTCGACGGGGAGGCGCTGGCCGCGCTGGCCGGCCGCTGGGCGGGCGGGCAGCTGGGGCGCGTGGCGGCGCCGGCGGGCGCGCTGCAGCCCTTTTCGCCCGAGGTCGTGGGCCGCTGGACCGAAGCCGGTGCGCGCAGCGTGCTGCTCAGCCTGGTTCCGCTCGCCGACCCGGGCGCTGCGCGCCGCGCCTGGCGCGTGCTCATCGAGGGGTTGCCCTTCGGCGAGGGGCCGCTGGCCGGCGCCCGGCGCCTCTCGAGCTTCATCGCCGAGCAGCACGGCACGCGGCCCTTCCTCGTCGGATTCGCCCTGGGCGAGCTGCCGGCCGGCGAGGTGCCCGCGCTCGTCGAGCCGCTGCTCGACACGGCCGCCGCGCTGCCGTCCTTCCGCCGCACGAGCCTGCTGGTCCTCGGCGGGTCGGTCCCGGGCTCGGCAGAACGTATGGTGCTGCGCATCGATCGCGGCCGCTGGCACGATCTGGCCCGACCCGCCCTCGCCGACCTGCTGGAGACTTCGCCATGACCCTGCTGCTGCTCGTGCCCTCGCAGCTCGAAGCGGCGCGTCTGGCCCTGCCCGACCGGCCCGGGGTCGAGGTGCTGGTGTGCGGCGTGGGCCTGCTCGCGGCCGGGTTCGCGACGGGCCGACGCCTGGCGCAGGGAGACGTCGATCGCTGCGTGCTCATCGGGTTGGCCGGGACGCGCGACTATCGGCGCGTTCCGGTGGGCACGCTCGTCGTCGGCACGGCCGTCAAGGACCAGGCCTTCGGCGTCGGCGGGGGGCGCACCTTCCTGGGCCTCGACGAGATGGGGCTGCCGAGCGGCGACGTGCCGCGGACGCTGCTCGACCTCGACGACCCGGGTCTGGCCTTCGGCGTGCCGGTCGTGATCGGCTCGGTCGCGGCGGCCTCCGTCTCGACCAGCCAGGCGACGACCTGGCGACGCCGCCACCCCGACACCGTCGTCGAGGAGATGGAGGGCTTCTCCGTCGCGCTCGCCGCGCGCCAGGCCGGCGTGCCCGTCTCGATCGTGCGCGGCATCTCGAACCACGCCGGCGACCGCGACATGGCCAACTGGAAGCTCGTCGACGCCTTCGACGCGCTCAATCGCGCCGTCATCGAGCTGCTGAAGTCGGCCAACCGGTGAAGCGCGCGCTGCGGGTCGGCCTCTCGACCTGCCCGAACGACACCTTCCTCTTCCACGGCCTGCTGAGCGGCGAAGTCGTCGCGGACGGCTTGGCGCTGGAGTTCACGCTCGCCGACGTGCAGCAGCTCAACGAGGCGCTCGCCGCCGGCGCGCTCGACGTGGGCAAGGCCAGCTTCGCGACCGGGCTGCGGCTCGCCGACCGCTACGGCGTGCTGCGCACGGGTTCGGCGCTGGGATTCGGCGTCGGGCCGGTGCTGCTGGCGCGGCCGGGGCTCGTCGGTCCTCCGCGGCGGCTGCTCGCGCCCGGCGAGGGCACGACCGCGGCGCTGCTGCTGGCCTGCCTGCGGCCCGACCTGCCCGCTCCCGAGCACGTGCGCTTCGACCGCATCCTGCCCGCGCTGGCGGCGGGGCAGGCCGACGCGGGCGTGGCGATCCACGAGGGGCGCTTCACCTGGCGCCGGCACGGGCTGGACCTGCTCGAGGACCTCGGCGCGAGCTGGGAGCGCCTCACCCGGACGCCGGTGCCGCTCGGCGGGTTGTTGGCGCGGCTCGATCTCGGCGCCGAAGTGCACGCGGCGTTGTGCGACGCGCTGCGCCGCTCGCTGGCGCGGGCGCGCGCCGACGGGGCGGGCGCGCTCGCGACGATGCGCCGCCACGCGCAGGAGCACGACGACGACGTGCTCGGCGAGCACGTGCGGCTCTACGTGAACGAGCGCACGGTCGATCTCGGCGAGGAGGGTCGGGCCGCCCTCGACGAACTCGCGCGGCGCGCCGGCGCGGCCGCGCGCCTGAGCGTCCTGGGCTGAGCGGCTGCTACGATGCCGCGCCCGCCCCCGCCCTGAACGCAGCCGCCATGAGCCACGACCTGACCGCCACGCACCGCAGCTTCCTCGACCGGCCCGGGCAGGCCGGCCCGATGGGGGCGCTCATGGACCTCTACGCGGAGGCGGCCGAGAGCTTCTGCGCCGTGGCCGACACGCTGCCCGCGGGCAACTTCAGCGTCGAGCGGCCGGGCGCGCCGCGGCACACGCAGTCGCGGCGCATGGTCTGCGTGCACGTCGTGAAGGCGGCGCGCTTCTACGCCGACACGATCCGCAAGGCGCGCGGCCTGCCGCACGAGGAGCGCTACCAGCTCCCGGCCGGCGCGCTGCAGTCGCCCGGCGAGACGCGGGCGCTGCTCGCCGAGGCGCTGCGCTACACCGAGGGCGCGCTCGACGGACTGTACGGCGCGCCCGAGGCGAGCATCGACGCGATCGCCTTCGACCCGGGCTGGGGCGGCACCTGGAATCCCGACATGCTGCTCGAGCACGCCGTCTGCCACCTGCTGCGCCACCGTCGCCAGCTGCAGCGCTGGGTCGACTGAGGGCGGCCCGCGCTCAGGCGGGGGCGGACGCCTCGCGCAGCACCCACTCCTCGAGGGCCTGCGCCGCGGCGGCGGGCGAGAGCGTCGTCGTGTCGAGCGTGAAGCTGGCCTGCGCGTAGCGCGGGGTGCGCCGCTCGAGGATCTGGCGCAGTTCGTCCATGGCGCGGGGGTTGTCGCGCATCGGGCGCATGTCGCCCTGCGCCACGACGCGGCTCCAGTGGGCCTCGGGCGTGGCGCGCAGCCAGACCGTGCGGCAGGTCGTGCGCAGGCGCGCGAAGGTCGGCTCGTCGCTGACGATCGAGCCGCCGGTGGCGAGCACGCCGCTGCCGTGGTGCTCGAGCCAGTCCTCGAGCGCGGCGCGCTGCAGCTCGCGGAAGCGCGACTCGCCGTGGATCTCGAACAGCGGCCCCAGGCGCATGCCGGCGCGGTCCTCGATGAGCTGGTCGAGCTCGAACAGCGGAACCTCGAGGCGCTGGGCGAGCAGGCGGCCCACGCTGCTCTTGCCGGCGCCGCGCAGCCCGAGCAGGGCCACGCGCAGGCGCGGCGCGCGCCCGACTTCGAGGTCGCACAGTTCGCGCAGGGGCAGCCGCAGCGCGACCGAGAGCGAGGCCAGCTTCAGCAGCGAGAGATTGGCTTGCCCGCGCTCGGCCATGGCCACGTAGCGGCGCGAGAGGTCCGAGCGCCGGGCGACCTCCGAGACGGTCAGGTCGAGCTGCTCGCGCCGGCGGGCCAGGCGGCGGCCGACCTCGCTGAGCAGGGCGGTGTCGCGCATCGCGGAGGCCTCCGGAGGGGGTGTGCTGGTGCCCGAGTTGGAAATGAATATGCCAACTTGCGCAAGTATGGGCAATATGGTGCAATCGTTGGTTCGTGCGGCGCGCGGGCAGCGCGTCGCCGTCCCGACCCTGCTGCGAGCCACGCGTCATGACCGAGCGACTGCGTTTCGATGTCCGGCCCGAGGAGTTCCTCCACTGGCGGCTCTCCGTCGAGGGCCCCGTCGCGCGCCTGGTCATGGCCGTGCAGGAGGACAAGGGCCTGCGCGACGACTACGTGCTCAAGCTCAACAGCTACGACCTGGGCGTCGACATCGAGCTGGCGGCGAGCGTGCAGCACCTGCGCTTCAGGCACCCCGAAGTGCGCTGCCTGGTGATCACCGGCGCGCTCGATCGCGTCTTCTGCTCGGGCGCGAACATCATGATGCTGCGCAGCTCGAGCCACGCCTTCAAGGTCAACTTCTGCAAGGCGACCAACGAGACGCGCCTGTATCTCGAGGAGGCCAGCGCGAACTCGGGACTGAAGTCGCTCGCCGCGCTCAACGGCACGGCCAGCGGCGGCGGTTACGAGCTGGCGCTCGCCTGCGACCGCATCCTGCTCGTCGACGACCGCAACAGCGCGGTCTCCTTCCCCGAGCTGCCCCTGCTGGGCGTGCTGCCCGGCACGGGCGGCCTGACGCGCCTGGTCGACAAGCGCAAGGTGCGCCGCGACCGCGCCGACGTGTTCAGCGCGATCGCCGAGGGCATCAAGGGCAGGCGCGCCGTCGAGTGGAACCTGGTCGACGCGATCGCGCCGCTCTCGAAGTTCGACGAGGTCGTCGCGGCGGAGGCCGCCGCGCTCGCCGCGCAGTCTCCCGCCGTGCCGGCCGGCCAGGGCCTCGACCTGCCGCGCCTGCAGGCCCGCTTCGGCGAGGACACCATCGAGTACGAGCACGTGCAGGTGAAGCTCGACCGCGCCGCGCGCACGGCCGAGCTCACGCTGAACGCGCCCGCCGCGCCCGGCCCGAAGAACGCGGCCGAGGCCCGGGCGGCCGGCGGGGCCTGGTGGCCGCTGGCGGCCTTCCGGCAGCTCGACGAGGCGCTGCTGCGCCTGCGCCTCGAGGAACTCGAGATCGGCACGATCGCGCTGCGCACGCGCGGCGACGCGCAGGCCGTGCTGGCCATCGACAAAGTGCTCGCGGGCTCGGGCGACGACTGGTTCGTGCGCGAGACGCGCCTGCTCGTCGGGCGCGTGCTGCGCCGGCTCGACCTCACGGCGCGCAGCCTGTTCGCGATCGCCGACGAGGGCAGCTGCTTCGCCGGCACGTTGCTCGAACTGGCGCTGGCCGCCGATCGCGTCTTCGTGCTCAACGATCCCGACGCGCCGGTGCAGATGGGCGTCTCGCCCCTGAACGGCGGCCCGTACCCGATGAGCAACGGCCTCACGCGGCTCGCGACGCGCTTCCTCGGCGAACCGCAGCGCGTGGGCGAGATCCTGGCCGAGCCGGGCCTGTTCGACGCCGAGCGCGCCGACGAACTCGGGCTCGCGACGGTCGCGCCCGACGCCATCGACTGGGACGACGAGCTGCGCTTGGCGCTCGAGGAGCGCGCGGCCTTCTCGCCCGACGCGCTCACCGGCATGGAGGCCAACCTGCGCTTCGCCGGCCCCGAAACGATGGAGACCAAGATCTTCGGGCGGCTGTCCGCCTGGCAGAACTGGATCTTCCAGCGCCCGAACGCCGTCGGCGAGCGCGGCGCGCTGAAGTGCTACGGAACCCCCCACCGCCCCGAGTTCAACTGGACACGCACATGAGCGCGATCGACTACCAGAGCAAGATCCCGAACAACGTCGACCTCTCGAGCGACAAGCGGCTGCAGCGCGCGCTCGAGCACTGGCTGCCGAAGTACCTGCAGTGGTGGCACGAGATGGGCCCCACCGTCATCGAGTACAAGCCGGTCTTCCTGC
>CAZBBB010000104.1:0-11254 GCA_964490005.1 uncultured Phycisphaerales bacterium
TTCATGTTGACCGTGACGTAGGGGCTGTCGGTGATCTCGACGCCCACCTTGGCGTAGGGCGACTTCACCGGGCCCATGCAGTACGGGATCACGTACATCGTGCGGCCCTTCATGCAGCCGCTGAACAGCGTCTTGAGCTTGGTCTTGGCCTCGGCCGGCGCCCAGTGGTGGTTGTTCGGGCCGGCGTCCTCCTGCTTCTCGCTGCAGATGAAGGTGAGGTGCTCGACGCGCGCGACGTCGTTGCTGTTGCTGCGGTGGTAGTAGCAGCCCGGCCAGGTCTTCTGGTCGAGCTCCTCCATCACGCCGGTCTTCAGCATCTCCTTCATCAGCGCGTCGTACTCGGCCTGGCTGCCGTCGCACCAGTGGATGCGGTCGGGCGTGCAGAGCTGGGCGGCTTCGTCGACGAAGGCCTTCAGGGCGGCGTTGCGGGTCGTCATGGAGTCTTCCGGTGGAGTGACCAGAGGGAGTGCGACGGCGTCCCGCAAGAGCGTGAATTGCGGGCAGGAAAAGGAAGCGCGATTGTATCGCGGATCGCGGGCGGCGCTCAACGCGGCACCGGGCGCGCCGGGCCGCGCGACGAATCGTCTACGGCTGCAGGCCCGACACGCCGTTGCTCGCCGAGGCGCCGTTGGGCGCGGCCGGATCGGCGATCCAGCACTGGAAGACGAGCGCGAAACCCGGCGGGATGCCGGCCGGCCAAGCGGGCCAGGCCAGCGGCAGCGTGCCGTCGGGAAGGGTGAACAGCACGAGCGTCAGCGCCGCGGGGAACGGAACGAGCGTGCCGCCCTTGAAGGGCGCATTGCCGGCGGCGAAGCCGATGAACAGGTAGCAGGCCGCGCTCGGACGAGCGCCGCTCAGCGTGAGCGAACCCGGCGAGCCGACCTCGAGCGAACCCGCGCCGACGAGCCGCGGCAGCACGCCGCCTCCGCCCGCCTTCGCGAAGCCCAGGTCGGCCCAGGGCGGCAGCGGCAGGCGCGCCGCGAAGGCGTCGCCCGCGCCGCCCGCCGTCGCGTCGAGCGCCGCGCCGGCGAGCGGCAGGTCGATCGAACCCGTGCCGCCCGCGACGAAGGCCGCGCCGTGCGCGTCGAGCGCCAGCGCCAGCGCGCCTTCGTCGCCCGTGCCGCCGTAGTAGGTGGACGCGACGCGCTGGGCGCCGTCGGCCGAGAGCCGCTGCAGCAGCACGTCGCGTCCGCCGGCGTTGCTCGCGGCGTGCGCGCCGAAGGTCACGGGGACGTCGCCCGACGAGGTCGCGCCCGCGACGGTCGACAGCCCGAACGCGTCGACGCGCACGGCGTTGAGTTCGTCGGCCTCGCTGCCGCCCGCGAAGCTCGACCAGAGCAGGCTGGCGCCGTCGCCCGAGAGGCGCGCGACGAATCCGTCCGAGGCGCCGCCGCCGTAGACCGCCTGCGCCGCGCCGGCCGTCACCGGGAAGTCGGCGCCCTTCACGATGCCCGCGACCGTCAGGCTGCCGTCGGCGCCGAGCGCCAGCGCCCGCCCCTCCGACATGACCGGCCCGCCGAGATAGGTCGACCACAGCAGGCTGCCGCCGTCGGGCGCCAGGCGCGTCACGAACACGTCGGTCTCGTTCGTCGTCGGCCCGTTGTAGCTCGGGTCGTAGCTGCCCGGCGTCGACGGGAAGTCGAGGCTGCCCGTGAGGCCGGTGACGGTCGGCGCGCCCGACGCGTCGACGACGATCGCGCTCGCCTCGTCGCGCAGCACGCCGCCGAGGAAGGTCGACCACGCGAGCGCGCCCCCGTCGAGCGTGAACTTGCTCACGAAGGCGTCGTTGGTGAAGAAGATCGAGTTGAAGCTGGTGTCGAAGGCTCCCGCGGTCGTGGGGAAGGCCGTCAGCCCCGCGCCGGCGTTGCTGAAGGTGCGGCCCGCGACGAACACGCCGTCGCCGCCGATCGCCACGCCGGTCGCGCGGTCCTCCTTCGAACCGCCGAGATAGCTCGACCAGAGCAGCGCCCCTCCGGCCGACAGGCGCGCGACGAAGGCCTCCACGCCGCCGGCCGACTGGCGCGCGAAGGCGCCCGGCGTCGTCGGAAAGCCGTTCGACGAGGTGTACCCGCCCACGACCAGGCCGCCGTCGGGCGCCAGCGCGAGCGCGTTGGCCACCTCGCCGACGAAGGACGGGCAGTTGCCGTCGTGGCCGCCGAGCAGCGTCGCCCACACGAGCGCGCCGGCGTCGGCGTCGATGCGCGCGACGAAGGCGTCGGTGCAGCCCACGAGCGCGCCGCCCAGCAGCGCCGCGAAGTCAGGCGAGAGCGTCTGCCCCGCCACGACGAGGGTGTCGTCGGCCGCGCGCACCGCGGCGAAGATCGTGTCGGGCAGCACTCCGCCCAGATACGTCGCCCAACTCAGCCCGGGGTCGATGACCAGCGCGCGCTCGGGGTCGCGACCTTCGACGACGAAGCCGAAGCGCTGGTCGTCGAGCACGACGAAGCGCGCGGGCAGCGGCCGCCGCGCACCGTCGGGCAGCAGCTCCCAGGTCGCCGGGATGAGCTGCACCAGGCTCGCTCCGCCGACGCGCGCGTGCAGCCGGCCCTGCGCGTCGAGTTGCAGCGCGTCGGCGCCCTCGCAACGCACGACGACCGACGCGGCCGGCACGCCGGGCTGCAGGCACAAATCGTACGAGAGGCGGCCCTCGCGCTCGTGCAGTTCGACGTCGAGTCCGGGAGCCAGGCCGCGCCAGACGAGCCGTCGATGCAGGGGCGCCGTGCGCCAGAGGGCCGGATCGGCGCCGCGCACCGCGTGCAGCACGCCGCTCGGCGCATCGAGCGCCTGCGGACGCACCGGCTGCGCGCCCTCGAAGCGCAGGCGCACGACGCGCGCCGGCTCGCCGTCGGCGGCGGGCACCGGCAGCAGCAGACCGTCGTCGAGCACGGCCGCCGTCAGCCCGCTGCGCCGCGCGACGAAGGCCACGCCCGGGTCGTGCTGGCCCAGGTTGGCTTCGAAGGAGAGCGGCAGCTCGAGCGTCGGGCGAACGGCGCCCTGCTGCGCCGAGGCGGCGGCGCACAACAGGGCGGCCAGGACGAAGCCCGGGAACGGGCGGCGCGGACGGAACGGCATGACGGGCGGGCCGAAGTCGGGTGGCGGCGGAAGCGGGGGGATTCCGCGGCCCTGATCGTACCCCGAGCCGTCCGAGCTTGCCGGAAACTCGCGCGCGCAGCGCGCGGGCCCGCTCAGGGCGCGCCCGGCTCGACCACCGGCTCGGGCCGCAGCGCACCGTCCCGCAGCGCCCAACTCGCCAGGCCCGTGACCACTCCGCGCGCCACGCCGACGATCAGATACGACCAGCCCGAGACCGCCGAGGCCCGGTCCTCCGGCGAGGGCTCGGGCGCGCGGTCGGGATGGCTGTGCCACAGCCCGAGGATGACGAGCCCCTCGGCGCGCGCCGCGAACTCGGCGCGGAGGAAGTCGTCGGGATCGATCTCGTAGTGGTCGGCGCTGCGCTGCTCGGCGCGATTGTGCGTCGCCACGGTGCGCACGACCGTGCGCCGGCCGGCCTCCTCGCGCCCGACGAGCAGCCCGCAGGCCTCGAGCGGGTAGGCCTGCAGCGCGGCCCGCTCCAGCGCCGCGCGCAGCGCGTCAGGCAGCGCGAGCACGGTGCCCGCGTGCCGCGCTCACCAGGTGCCCGCCGCGACGGCCAGGCCCTGGGCGTCGAAGCGCACCCAGTAGCGATCGTGATGCAGGCCGATGGGCTCCCACAGCAGCGTGTGGCCGCCCGGCGGCCCCTGGTCGCGCACGCGCGAGGGATGCGCGAGGAAGCACCAGATGACCTCGCGCACGGGCATGCCCACGACGACCTGGTGCGCGAGGATCAGCGCGTCGTGCCCGGGCGCCAGGGCGTCGCCGCCGATGCGCGCCATCGCGCCTTCGAGCGCGAGATCGAGCTCGTCCACGACGCGCCGGTCGGCGAGCGCGTCGACCGCGCGCTGCGGCACGGTGAGCAGCAGCGAGCCGACCGGGAGGTTGGGCGGCGGGTCGTGCGGGTCGAGTCGCGGCTCGAGCGCCGAGCACGCGGCGAGCGCGAGCGCGCCGCACAGGGCCAGCACGCGTGCCGAGCGTCGACGCCTCGGGTTCTCCCGCATGGCGTGCCATCATAGGCTTCGAGGAACCTCCATGCCCGTCCGCACCGAATCCCTGCCGACGTTGGAAGCCGAGGCCGCCGAGCTGCTGCGGCAGGTCGCCGCGAGCATCGTGCGTCCCGGCTTCGGCGCGCGCGGCGAGCACCACTGGGCCACCCACACGCAGGTGCACACGGCCGACGACGCGCGCGCCGGCGAGGCCCTCGCGCGCCTCTTCGCCGAGCGCTTCCCCGGCCACGGCCTGATCGTCGAGGACCGCCCGGTCCTCGAGGGCGACGGCCGGCACGCCTGGCTCATCGACCCCATCGACGGCAGCGCCAACCACCTGCGCGGCATCCCCTACGTGTCGCTCACCGCGGGCCTGCGCGTGGACGGCGAGCTGCGCGTGGGCGTCGTGCACGACCCGCTGCTGGGCGTGACCTGGTCGGCGCACGCGGGCGGCGGCGCGCGGCGGAGGGAGGCCGACGGCACGACGCGGCCGGTGCGCGTGGCGCCCACCGCGCGTCTGGAGGATGCGATCGTCATCGCGCACCTCTCGCGGCGCGGCCCGCTGGTCGGGCGCCCCGGCGCGCTGGCGCAACTGCTCTGGAGCGTGCGCAAGATCCGCTGCATGGGCTCGATCGCGCTCGACTTGGCGCTGCTCGCGAGCGGCGAGGCCGACCTGCTGCTCGTGGGCCGCGGCGCGCCGCAGCGCATGCTCGACATCGCGGGCGGGCTGGTCGTGCTGCGCGAGGCCGGCGGCCTGGTCCTCGCCGCCGACGGATCGCCCGTTTCCGAACGCACGCGCACGCTCGCGGCCGGGCCGCCCGGGCTGGTGCGCGAACTGCTCGCGCGCCTCGCGCCCCACGATCTCGAGGGCTGGAGCGGCGAGCAGGCCGTCCCGCCCGACGGCGCGGCGCGCTGACACATCCGCGCCATCCCGAGCCGGTAAGGTAGCGGCCCGGAGATCACGCCATGCCCCGCCCGCTCACGCTCGGACTCATCGCCGGCGCCCTGCTCGTCCTGGGCGCCGTCTCCTGGTGGATGCTCGGCGACGCGCCGGGCGACGGCCCGGCGCCGACGGTGCTCGTCGGCGGCACCCCGACGCTCGACGCGCCGTCGACGCCGCGGCTGCCCGACGCCCCGCCGCTGCCGCAGCGGCTGACCAGCGCGCCGATCGAGGCGGCGGACGTGGCCGCGACGGTGCAACTCGACGGCGCCGTGCCCGCCTCGTATCGCGAGGCGCTCGGCGCCTACACGGGCCGCGTGCTGCAGGCCTCGGCCACGGGCGAGCCGCCCGCGCCGCTGCCCGGCCTGCGCGTCGAACTGTTGGGCGGCCGCGGCAGCAGTTTCGCGCTGCCGCTCGACGCGCTGCTGGGCGAGCAGCCGCCGAGCCTGGAGTTGATCGTCGCCGCCGACGACACCGACGAGGAGGGCCGCTTCCGCCTCGACGGTCTCGAGCCGCGCACGCTCGGCGTGCTGCTCGTGGACCCGGGCGGCGCGCTCGCCAGCGTGCACATGGTCGAGGCCACGCCGGTCTCGGGCGCCGAGCACGACCTCGGCGACATCGTGCTGGCCGCCACCGCGACGCTCACCGGGCGCGTGCTCGACGAGCGCAACGCGCCGATCGCGAACGCTCGCGTGCGCAGCACCGACCTGCCCGTGCCGCTGCCGGAGATCGCCGCGACCTTCCTGGAGTACCGTCCCGGCGCGGGCGTCGTCGTCCCCGCGAGCAGCGAGACCGGCAACCTCGACCTGTTCTTCAGGCTGCCGCCGTCGATTGAGCGCTACGAGCGCCACCTCCCGCTGCCGACGACCTTCACCGACGCCGAGGGGCGCTTCACGCTCGGCGGCGTGCGCCCGGGCCTCGTCACGCTCGGCATCGACCATCCGCTGCATCTGCCGCTGGCGAAGACCGGCGTGCCGAGCGGCGCGGCCGGCGGCACGCGCGACCTGGGCGATCTGGTGCTCGGCGAGGGCCTGGCCCTGGCCGTGACCGTGCTCGACAAGGAGGGCGTGGAGGTCGCGGGCGCCGAGGTGCTCGCCGGCAACCTGCTCGCGCTGGCGCCCGTCGCGCTGGTGCGTCCGGCCGCGCGCGCGCTGGGCGGCGGGCGCTACGAGGCCCGCGCGCTCAAGCCGGGCGCGGGCTGGGTCGCGGCGCGCGCCGACGCGCGCAGCGAGTTCACGCTGCACGAGGTGCCCGAGATCGCCGCCGGCAGCGCCACGGTGAAGCTCGCCGGCGGGCGCACGCTGACGCTCGCGCTGCGCGACGAGGACGGCGCGCCGATCGCGAACGCGCGGCTCTTCGGCCGGGCCCTGCCCGAGAGCGGCGCGCCGGACTGGATCCTCACGCCGCGCACGCTCGACGCGCAGACCCGCCAGCCGCAGCCGGGGCGCTACGAGATCGGCGAACTGAGCCGCACGACCTGGGAGATCGCCGCCATCGCGCCCGGTTTCGTGCAGCAGCGCGCGCTCGTCGAACTCGCCGAGGCCGACGCCGAGCTGCAACTCGTGCTCGCGCGCGGCCAGGCCCTCACCGTGCTCGTGCTCGCCGGCACGGCCGGCGCCGAACCCGTCGAGCACGCGCGCGTCGACGTCTACCCGCCCGACGGCACGCTGGGAGGTTCGGACTTCCCCACGCCGGTCTCGGCCGGACGCACCGGCGCCGACGGTCGCCTCACGCTGCGCGACCTGCCGGCGGGCGTGGCGCAGGTCATGGTCGGGCACCCGGCCTACGCCCTCGTGAGCCTCGAGGTCGAGCTGCCCGCCGCCGAGGAGCTGCGCGTCGCCCTGCCGATCGGCGGCACGATCGAGGGCGAGGTGCTGATCGACGGCGGCCCGCCCGACGAGCCGCTCATGGTGTTCCTCAACCCGCGCGACGGCGAAGGCGACGGCGAGATGCCGCGCTTCGCGCTCACCGACCTCGACGGGCGCTTCCGCTTTTCGGGCGTCGACCCGGGCGAGGTGCACCTCGAGGCGCGCGAGCGCATCGCGCTCTCGGCCGGCTTCACCTCCTTCTTCGAGACGATGTTCGCCTCGCCGCTCGCCGAAGGCGAGGTCCTCGTGCGCTCGGGCGAGAAGAGCTGGGCGACGCTCAGTTCGGCCGAGGCGCTCGACGGGATCTCGACCGCCTTCGTCTCGGGCCAGTTGCTGGTGAACGGCCGGCCCGCGCCCGAGTGGCGCGTGCGCACCTTCGGCCGGCTGCGGCGCTCGGCCACGACCGACGCGCAGGGCCAGTTCGACCTCGGGCGCGTCGAGTCCGGCAAGATCACGCTGCAGGTCGCGCCGCGCCTCAACCAGGGCAACCCCTTCGGCGGCTCGGTGCACGGCGAGCAGCTCGAGCTGCAGCCCGACGAGCGGCGCCACGTGACGATCCGCTTCGACACGGGTTCGATCGAGGGTCGCGTGAGTTCGGTCGGCGACGGCCGTCCGCTGGCGGGCGCGAACGTCTCGAGCCGCCGCGAGGGCGAGCAGGGCTTCAGCTGGAGCAGCCGCGGCCCGAGCGCCGTCACCGACACCGAGGGGCGCTTCGCGCTCGACCCGATGGGCGCCGGCACCTGGCGGCTCTCGGTGCGCGAGGACGGCTACGCCGCCTTCACCAGCGACCCGATCGAGGTGCGCGCGCTCACGCCGCAGCGGGGCGTCGAGCTGCGCCTCGCGGCGGGCCTGAGCTGGTCGGGCAGCGTGCGCTTCGTCGGCGTCGACGAGACTCCGGGCTGGTTCTGGCTCATCGCGCGCCGCGAGGACGGCGGCGCGAGCACGAACGCCGACGTCGACCGCGCCCGCGGCACCTACCGCTTCGACACGCTCGAACCGGGCCGCTGGGTCATCACCGCCGCCACCGATCTCTCGGTCGAGTTCGAGACGATCACGATCGACGTGAGCGCGCCGCGCGAGGGCCACGAGCTGAGCTTCGTCCCCAAGGTCGAGGACGAGACCCCGGTGCCGGGCGCCAAGTAGCGCGGCGCGCGCGCCGGCCTCAGCGCGCGGGCTGCAGCCGCGGGAACAGGTTGCGCAGGGCGTCCTTGAGCCACTGGTCGCTGCTCTCGTCGGCGGTCGGCGGCCCGTCGTCGTCCCCGCCGTCCCGGCGCTCGCGCCCGATGATCAGGATGCGGGCGCGCGAGATCGCGTTGCGCGCCACGTGCGCGTCGACGCCGGGGAGCCCCTCGCGCTCGGGCACGACGTCGTGCAGCACGACGTGCACGCCCGGCTGGCCGCTGAAGTCCGCCTCGCTCACCGCCCCGGGCTCGGCGCGCGCGACGTGTCGCTCGAAGAGCCGTTCGATCACGGCGACGGCCTGCTGCGGCGTGACGGCGTCCTCGACGTAGATCACGTCGATGCCGGCGCGCGACATGACCTCGTGGAAGAAGCGCCGCAGCCGCGTGCCGAGCGCGGCCTGGTAGCTCTGCCCGAAGCTCATCGCCGCCGGCCGCTCGCCGTCGGGCCGGTCGTCGTCGCGCGTGAGGCCGACGACCAGCCAGCACTGCGGCACGAAGAAGGTGCCCTCGCCGCGCTCGCCGAAGCGCGGGCGCGTCGACGTGAGCAGGCGCTCGAGCACGGACAGCGCGCGCTGCAGCTTGTCGCGTTCGTCGGCCTCGCACAGCACCGCGCCCGGGTTGCGGCCGAGCAGGAACAGCGCGGCCGGCACGCGCGCGAGCGGCACCGGGCTGGGCGGGGCGAGCCCCGAGGGCAGGCCCACGAGGAGGTCGGCGTCTTCGAGACCCGGCAGCTTCTCGGAGACCACGAGCCGCCAGCCGGCGGCCTCGATCGCGGGCCGCTCCTCGAGCAGGCTGCTCGTCTCGGGACCGGGGCTGGCCCACAGCACGCGACTGCGCTCGAAGGCCGGGTCGTGCAGGCGCCGACGCCGGTTGAACTCGGCGATGCCGAGCAGCGCGCCGCCGGTCACGAGCCACACGGCCGTCCACGCGTACAGGCGCAGCAGCGTCACCGTCACGGGGTGCGCGGCGGCCGCGGCCTCGCTCGAGGGCGCGAGCGCGCACACGACGAGCAGCGCCTCGAGCGCGAACAGCCGGTGGCTGTCGCGGATCAGATCGGCCAGGCGCACGGTGCGCGGCGGACTCCGCTTGCCGAAGGCGATGTTCAGCCACGGCCCGCCGGGCGGCTCGACGGGCACCGCCACGCTCGGGATCAGGGCGCCGAAGGCCAGCGCCATCGCGGCGCCCGCCAGCCCGGCCGAGGCGTCGAGCATCGCGAGCAGCCCCGTGAGCAGCACCAGGAGCACCGCGATGAGCGCCGCGCGGCCCGCGCCGCGCAGCGAGCTGCGCCCCTTGAGCACCTCGATGATGCCGAGCACGATCGCCGGCGCCTGCACGACCAACCCTCCCACGAGCGCGACCCAGACGGCGCCCAGCAGCAGCACGTGCGCGGTGTACAGGCCGGGCGCGCGCAGCACCTGCAGCACGTCGAGCAGCAGTCCGCGCGTGCTCCACAGGGCGACGATCGCGAGCCCCGCGGCGAGCTGCGCCCGGCGCAGCGTCGTGAAGGGCGCCAGGCGCGGCTGACGCTCGGGGTGGAAGTCGAGGCCCAGGCTCAGCACGAGCCGCGCGCGCAGCGCGTGGATCGACGCGAGCAGCCCCTCGAGCAGGCGCGCGGTGAGCGGCAGGCGCCGGTGGCGCACGACCGAGCAGCCCGTCATGAACAGCAGCGGCAGCAGCAGCACCCACGGCACGTCGGCGAGGTCGTCGGCGGCGCGGCTGCCCAGCAGTTCGAGCATGCCGACCGCGATCGCGAGCGGCAGCAGTTCGGCCGCCGTGACGTGGCGCGAGAGGCGCGTGAGCAGCGGCGATCGCAGCAGGTGGCGCACGGGCGCATGGTACCCCTCCCGCCGTCGGGGCGCCGGGTTAGGATCGGGTCGCGATGCCCGCGCCGCGCGCGATCCTCTTCGACCTCGACGGCACGCTCGTCGACGCCAGCGCCGCGATCGCCGACGGCGTGCTCGAGCTGGCGGCCGAGCTCGGACTGGCGGTGCCCGAGCGCGCCTGGGCCGTGGCGCGCGTGGGCTTCTCGCCGCACGAGACCTGGGCCGCGCTCGGCGCGCGCGATCCGGCCGATTGCGTGGCGCGCTTCCGGGCGCGCTACCTGCCCTCGCTGCCGCAGCGCACGCGCATCCTCGACGGCGTGCCCGACACGCTCGCGCGGCTGTCCGCAGCGGGCACGACGCTGGCGCTGGCGACGACGCGCAGCACCGACAGCGCCACCGCGACGCTCGAGCACGCCGGCCTGAAGCACCTCTTCGCCTGCATCGCGGGCGGCGACCTGGTGGCGCGGCACAAACCCGACCCCGAGGTCATCCGCATCGTGCTGCAACGGCTTGGTCTGCGCGCCGGACAGGCGCTCATGGTCGGCGACACCGACGCCGACGTGCTCGCGGCGCATGCGGCCGGGCTGCCCTGCTGGGGCGTGCTCACGGGCACGCACGACGAGCGGCGATTGCGCGAAGCGGGCGCCGACCTCATCCTGTCGGGGTTGGCCGACCTGCCCGCCGCCCTGGAGCGCCTGCCGTGACCGCCGCCCCGCATCGACTCGCCGCGCGCTGCGCCCTCGCGTTGCTCGCGGCCTGCGGTGCGCCGGCCGGCGACGCGGAGGGCGACGCGGCGCCGCGCGCGACGGGTCGGGCGAACGCGCATTCGGTTTCCGAGGGAGACGACGAGATGTTCTTCAAGAAGAAGGCGAGCGGAATGCTCGAGGTCGGCGCGCTGGCGCCCGACTTCAAGGTGCTCGACCAGAACGGCAAGACCGTCACGCTGGCCGACTACAAGGGCCGGCGCGTGCTCATGTGGTTCTATCCCAAGGCCGACACCCCCGGCTGAACGGCGCAGGGCAAGGGATTCCGTGATCGAATCCCCCAGATCGACGATGTGGGCGTGGTCGTGGGCGTCTCCTTCGACACGCCGGCCGAGAACAAGGCCTTCGCCGAGAAGTTCGGCTTCAACTACACGCTGCTCTGCGACACGAGCAAGGAGCTGAGCATCGCGTACGGCGCCGCCAAGGACGCCTCGGCCAAGTACGCCGACCGCATCGCGTACATCATCGACGCGGACGGCCGGATCGAGTGGGCGCAGAAGGTGACCGACATCGCCGCGCACGTGGACGCGGCCGTCGCGCACCTGTGCGACATCTGATGGCGGGCGCGCCGACCGGCCACGAGGACCTGCTCGCCGGCC
>CAZBBB010000105.1:0-10814 GCA_964490005.1 uncultured Phycisphaerales bacterium
TCGGGCAGCAGCGCCTCGAGGCTCTCGCCGGCGGCGTGGCGCGCGCGCAGAGCGGGCGTGACGGCGGCCAGGCCCGCCGCGTCGAGCGCGGCGAAGCGCGGCTCGAGCGCGTTGACCCGCTCGACGAGCGGGCGCAGCGACTTCACGACCCGCTCGTTGCGGTCGCCGAAGACCGATTTCAGGACTCGGGACAACACCATCGCTCACCTCGTCTCGGCGGTCGCGCGCGGGCGGCGCCGGCAAGCCCCCGATTGTCTCAATTGCGCTCGGACCTGCCCAGCATCTGCTCGAGCATGGCCTCGAGCATGTCCAGGCGGAAGGGTTTGACCAGGAAGCCGTCGGCGGCGTCGAGCTGCTGCAGCGTGAGGGCGCCGGCCGTCGCGATGAGCACCGGCAGCCGGGCCGTCGCCGGACGCGACTTGAGCACGCGGCAGGCCTCGAAGCCGTTGAGGTAGGGCATCTCGTTGTCCATGAGCACCAGGTCGTGCCGGGCCGGGTCGGCCTGCTCGACGGCCTGACGGCCGTCGCCGAGCACCGTGACCTCGTAGCCGCGCGCCGCGAGCAGCAGCGAGAGCGCGGCGGCGATCTCGTGATCGTTGTCCACGAGCAGGATGCGCCGGCCGTTGCGGGGGGCCGGCGCGACCGGCCAGATCTCGACCAGCCCGCGCAGGCCGCGCGCGGTGGGCAGCCCGGCCTGGAACCAGGCCTCCTCGACCGCGTCCTTCACCGCCAGGTTCGCGCGCCGCAGCGCCATCATCTGCAGCGCCTCGTCGCCCTCCATGCCCTCGAACATGCCGTCGTGGCAATCGACGCCGAAGAAGAACTCGCCGACGACCAGGTGCTCCTCGAGCATCAGCTTCATGAAGGGGTAGGCCGGCTGCCCGAGTCGCAACGCGTGTCGGCGCGTCACGAGTTCGCCCGAGCGCACGCTCTCGTCGACGAGCGCGCCGAGCGCGGTCCCGACCGGGTCGCCGTCGGCGCCCGGCAGTTCGGGCGGCGCCGGCGCGGCGGCGCCCGCCCAGGCCACCTCCAGATAGACGCGCACGGCCGCGCGCAGATGCCCGACGGTCAGCTGCTCGAGGCGCACGCGCGCTCAGCCCGACTTCAGCGTGCCGATCAGCGAGGCGACCTCGCGCCGCCCCACCGAGGCCAGCCGCTCGCGCAGTTCGGCCAGCACGCGCGGAATCACGTCGGGCGTGCGGTAGTGGCTCGTGCCGATCTGCACGGCGCTCGCGCCCGCGCACAGGAACTCGAGCGCGTCGTCCGCCGTGCGGATGCCGCCGATGCCGACCACGGGGATGTCGACCGAGCGCGCCACCTCCCACACCATGCGCAGCGCGACGGGCTTGATGGCCGGGCCCGAGAGGCCGCCGATGGTCGTCCCCAGCCCGGGGCGCCCCGTCCGCCAGTCGACCGACATGCCCAGCAGCGTGTTGATCAGCGAGACCGCGTCGCTGCCGCCCGAGCGGGCGGCGCGCGCGATGAGCGCCACGTCCGAGACGTTGGGCGTGAGCTTGGTGATGATCGGCAGGCGCGTCGCGGCGCGCACGTCCGCGACGAGGCGGTGCACGACGTCGGGGTCGCGGCCGAAGGGCAGGTCGCCGCCCTCGACGTTGGGGCAGGAGATGTTGAGTTCGAGCGCGTCGACGCCGTCCTGGCCGTCGAGCAGCGCCGCCATCTCGCCGAACTCGCCCGTGCAGGTGCCGGCGATGTTCACCACCAGGCAGTCGGCCTTGCCGGCCAGCCGCGGCAGCACCTCCTGCACGAAGTGCGGCAGCCCCTTGTTCGGCAGCCCGATGCTGTTGAGCAGCCCGGAGGGCGTCTCGCACAGCCGCGGCATCGGGTTGCCGCGCCGCGGCTTCATCGTGAGCGTCTTGACGACGATCGCGCCGGCCTGCGCGAGGTCCCAGAAGGGTTCCATCTCGAGGCCCAGGCCCGCCGTGCCCGAGGCGGTCATGAGCGGGTTCTTCAGCCGCAGCGGCCCGACCGCGACCGACAGGTCGACGGCGGCGGCCTGCGTGTCGGCGCTGCGGAGCGAAGGCGTGTTCATCGAGCGCGCATGATAGCCGCGCGGCGGGCCCGCCCGCAGCGAGGCCTCAGGAGGAGGCGCCGCGCCGCGGCAGCAGGCCGAGCGCGAGCAGCGCGACCCCGACGCAGATGGCCGAGTCGGCGACGTTGAACACGGGGAAGGGGTCGAAGCCGGGCAGGTCGAGATCGACCAGCAGGAAGTCGCGCACCTGGCCGATGGTCAGCCCGTCGTAGATGTTGCCCAGCGCGCCGCCCAGCACGAGCCCCAGCGCGGCCACCGTCCAGCGCGCGCCGGCGGGCGTCGAGCGCAGCATGACCAGCACGACCGCCGCCGCCACCAGGCGCAGCCAGGGCAGGGCGGGCGACAACCCCGGGAACTGCCCCCACATCACGCCCGGGTTGAGCACCTTCTGGAAGGCGAACCAGCGGCCGGCGATCCACACGCGCTCGTGATCGGCGAGCGCGGCGAAGACCGCCTCCTTCGAGGCGAGGTCGCCGACCAGGACGAGGGCCGCGATCCAGAACGCCGCGGCCTTCCCGCGCCAGCCCGGCGCGTCGACGGCGGCCACCGCTCAGTAGCCGCGACGCTCCTGCCGCTCGCGGCAGGGCACGCAGGTCGTGGCGAAGGGCAGGGCCTCGAGGCGCGCGAAGACGATCGCCTCGCCGCACTCCTCGCACAGGCCGTAGCGCCCTTCGGCCATGCGCTCGAGGGCGCCCTCGATCTGGCGCAGCGTGGCCGCCTCGTTCTGCATGAGTTCGATGCTCATGTAGCGCTCGAAGGCATCGCTGCCGTGGTCGGCCACGTTGTCGGCATCGGTGTCGGTGTCGTCGGCCTGCAGCGCCTCGCGCCCCATGACCTCCATGTTGCCCTGGATGCGCTGGCGGATCTCGACGAGCCGCTGCCGCATCGTGTTGAGCTCCTTCTTGCCGTAGGGGCTCTTCTTGGGCAGCTCCTTGGGCGGCTTGATCTTCTTGCCCTTGGCGGCTTCGGCGGCGTGCGCCGCGGCGACGGCCGCGCGCGCCACGCGGATGGCGGCGACGCGCGTGGCGCCCGTGCCCGTCGTCGAAGGCGTCGCGCTCTTGGCGCCCTTCGACTTGCCGCCGGCCTTCGGCGCCCGCGGCGCCTTGGCGCGCGGCGCGGCGGCGGCGTCGGGCGCCTCCGTGCTCGACGGCCCGGCGTCCTTCGCGCGGCCCTTGGCGGCGGCCGTCTTGCCGCCCGCGTCGGCCTTGGCCCGCGCGGCCGCCTTCGGCTTGGCGGCGGCCTTCTTCGCCGCCGGCTTGGACTTGGACTTCGCCATCGCGTCTCGACCTCCGGAGCACCGCACCGCGCGGCCTGCGGCGCGCCGCAGGCGCCGCGCTCTCGCGCTGAAACCGCCCGCTGGCGGGCCGGTCTTCCTTACGATGGCGCGCACGCTGGGAGCCACCGAAGTGGGCCGGAACATAGCGACCTCGGACGCCGAGTCAATCGAAAAAGACCCCCTGCGGGCGGCCGTGCGCGCCTGGCTGGCGAGGCTGCGTTCGGAGGCCGCGCTCGCGCCCCTCACCGTGGCGGCCTACGCGCGCGACCTGCGCCGCTGGAGCGCCTTCTCGGCCGAGCGCGGCCTGTCGCTGGCCGACACGCGCGCCGCCGACCTGGTCGAGTTCCTCGCCGCCGAGCGCGAGCGCGGCGCCGCGCCGAACACGCTCGCGCGGCGCCTGGCGGCGCTGCGGGGCTTCTTCGGGTCGGCCGTCGAGCAGCAGCTCGTCGCGGCCGATCCCTGCGAGCAGCTGCCCTCGCCGCGCACGTCGCGCGCGCTGCCGCGGCTGCTCGACGCGGCGCAGGTCGACCGACTGCTGGCCGCGCCCGACCCCGCGGCCCGCCACGGGCTGCGCGATCGCGCGCTGCTCGAGGTCCTGTACGCGACCGGCGCGCGCGTGAGCGAGGTCGCCGACCTGCGGCTCGACGCGCTGCTCGACGAGTCCTCGGTGCTGCGCTGCCACGGCAAGCGCGACAAGACGCGCCTCGTGCCGCTCGGCCGCGCCGCGCGCGAGGCCCTCGCGGCGTATCTGCAGCGCGAGCGCCCGGCGCTCGCCGCGCGTCGGCCCGGAGCCGAGCACCTGTTCCTCTCGCGCGGCGGGCGGCGGCTGTCGCGCGAGCGCATCTTCGCCGTCGTGCGCGCGCACGCGCGGGCCGCCGGCCTGCCGGCGATCTCGCCGCACGTGCTGCGGCACTCCTTCGCCACGCACATGCTCGAGAACGGCGCCGACCTGCGCGCGGTGCAGGAGCTGCTCGGACATGCCGACATCGCCACGACCGAGATCTACACGCACGTCGACCGTCGCCGGCTCAAGCAAGTGCACCGGACGCACCACCCGCGCGGCTGAGGGCGGCGCTCAGTCGGGTCGGCCGAGCACGTCCAGGATCGCGCGCGCCAGCTCGGGCCCGACGCCCTTCACGGAGGCGAGCTGCTCGGGACGCGCCTGGCTCAGGCCGCGCGTGCCGCCAAAGGCCAGCAGCAGCCGCTTCTTCAGCACCGGCCCCACGCCCGGCACCTCGTCGAGCCGCGAGGCCAGGCTCCTGCGGCTGCGCGCGTCGCGGTGGCGCGTGATGGCGAAGCGGTGCGCCTCGTCGCGCAGGCGCTGCAGCAGGTACTCCTCGGGCGTGTTGCGATCGAGGGGCAGCGGCGCGCCGCCGCCCGGCAGGTGCACGTGCTCCTGCCCGCCCGGGTCGAGCGTCACGGCGCGCCCGCGCCGGTCGCCCTTGCTCAGCGCCGCGATCGGCAGCTCGGGCAAGCCGGCCTCCGCGATCGCGCGGGCGGCCACGGCCAGTTGCCCGGCGCCGCCGTCGACGAGCAGCAGGTCGGGCAGCGGATCGCTCGCGGCCCGCGCCAGGCGTCGCGCCAGCACCTCGGCCAGCGCGCCGTAGTCGTCGGGCAGTTCGCTCGACCGGATGCGGTAGTGGCGGTAGCGCGCGCGATCGGGCTCGCCGTTGCGGAAGACGACGCGCGAGGCGACCGAGCCGCCACGCCCGGTGTGGCTCACGTCGAAGCACTCGATCGTGAGCGGCGGACGCGGCAGCCCCAGCCGCCGCGCGAGGGCCTCGGCCTGGAGCGCGAGCTGGCCGCGCTGCTCGAGCGTCAGCGCCAGCCCGTCGCGCGCATTGCGCTCGGCCAGCGCGAGCAGCTCGCGCGCCGCGCCGCGCTGCGGCAGCACGAGCGCCACCGGCCCGCCGCGCCGCTCGGCCAACAGCGCCCGCAGCCCCTCCCGTTCGGGCGGCGCGACCGGCAACAGCAGGCGCCGCGGGATCGGCCGCCCCTCGGCGTAGAAGTCGAGCAGGAAGCCCTCGACCAGCTCGTCGTCGGGCAGGGCGCTGTCGAGCGCGTGGCTCGCGACCGAGACGAGCGTGCCGCCGCGGAAGAACAGCACGGAGATCTGAGCGCACTCGCCGGCGCGGTGCAGGCCGAGCACGTCGCCCTCCGCCAGCGGCGTGTTCTCCACGCGCTGCCCGCCGGTGGTCGAGCGCAGCAGGCGGATCTGGTCGCGCAGGCGCGCCGCCAGCTCGTAGCGCTCCGCCTCCGAGGCCTCCTGCATCCGCCGCTGCAGCGCCTCGACCACGCGCCCGGGACGCCCCTGCAGCACCTCGATCGCCTGGTCGAGCAGTTCGCCGTACTCCTGCTTGCCGATCAGGCCCGTGCAGGGCGCCGCGCAGCGCCCCATGTCGTGCTTGAGGCACGGGCGCGTGCGGCCGGCGAACTCGCGGTCGCTGCAGTCGCGCAGGGGCAGCACGCCGCCGAGCATGCGCAGCGTCGTCCGCAACGCGCCGGCCGACGCGAAGGGCCCCAGCGTGAGCTGCTGGCGCGAGCGGGTGCGCGGCCGGCGCGCCAGGCCGAGGTACGGGAAGTCGTGCCGGCGGTCGATGCGCACGTAGAGGAAGTCCTTGTCGTCGCGCAGCTTGACGTTGTAGGCCGGCTCGTGGCGCTTGACCAGGCGGTTCTCGAGCAGGAAGGCCTCGGGCTCGCTGGCCGTCGAGACGAACTCGATCGCGTGCACGTAGCGGTCGACGAACTGCACCGCGCGCCGCGCGTCGCCGCGCGAACGTCCGAAGTAGCTCCGGACGCGCTGCTGCAGGTTGCGCGCCTTGCCGATGTAGGCGACGGCGCCCTGGGCGTCGCGGAACAGGTACACGCCCGGCCCCGTCGGCAGCCGCGCCACGACCTCGAGGAGCGCCGTCCGCCGCGCGTCGCTCACGTCCGCCGCGCCCGCATCAGAGGTAGCGCAGTTCGGCGCGCTCGAGCCGGCGCAGGCGGTCGCGCAGCGCGGCCGCACGCTCGAACTCGAGCGCCTCGGCGGCCGCCCGCATCTCGCGCCGCAAGCCCTCCAGGGTGCGCCGCAGCTCGGCCGGATCGGCGTCGCCGAGCGGCACGTCTTCGGCGCGCGGCGCGGCCTCGTCGGCCAACCCGGCCGGCCCCTCGGCCACCGACAGCGAGCGGTCGAGCGCGCGCGTCGTGCTCTGCGGCACGATCCCGTGCGCGGCGTTGTGCGCGGCCTGCAGCGCGCGCCGCCGTTCGCTCTCGTCGATCGCCGCCTGCATCGCCGGCGTGACGTCCTCGGCGTAGAACAGCACCCGGCCGCGCACGTTGCGCGCCGCGCGCCCCATCGTCTGCACCAGGCTCGTCGCGCTGCGCAGGAAGCCGGTCTTGTCGGCGTCGAGCACGGCCACCAGCGCGACCTCCGGCAGGTCGAGCCCCTCGCGCAGCAGGTTGATCCCCACGAGCACGTCGTGCTCGCCGAGACGCAGGCTGCGGATGATCTCGACGCGCTCGATGCTGTCGATGTCGCTGTGCATGTACTTCACGCGCACGCCCAGGCCGGCGTAGTGGTCGGTCAGTTCCTCGGCCATGCGCTTGGTGAGCGTCGTCACGAGCACGCGCTCGCCGCGCCCGACGACCTCCCGGATCTCGGACAGCAGGTCGTCGACCTGCCCGCGCGCCGGGCGCACCTCGACCGGCGGGTCGAGCAGGCCCGTCGGGCGGATGACCTGCTCGACGACGCGCCCGCCGGCCGCGGCGATCTCGGTCGCCGCGGGCGTGGCCGAGACGTACAGCACCTTGTCGAGCAGGCGGTCGAACTCGGCCGCGTCGAGCGGGCGGTTGTCGATCGCCGACGGGAGCCGGAAGCCGTGCTCGACGAGCGTGCGCTTGCGGCTGTAGTCGCCGCGGCGCATGGCCGCGACCTGCGGCAGGGTCTGGTGACTCTCGTCGACGATCATCAGCCAGTCGTCGGGGAGGTAGGCCAGCAGCGTCGCGGGCGCCTCGCCCGGGCGGCGGCCGTCGAGGTGCCGGCTGTAGTTCTCGATGCCCGAGACGAAGCCGGTCTCCTCCATGATCTCGAGGTCGAAGCGCGTGCGCTGCTCGAGCCGCTGCGCCTCGAGCAGCCTGCCCGCGCCGCGCAGCTCGGCCAGGCGCTCCTCGAGTTCGGCGCGGATCGTGTCGAGCGCCGCCAGCAGCCGCTCGCGCGGCGTGATGTAGTGGCTGGCCGGATAGACGCTGATCGAGGCCAGCTCCTCGTGGACCACGCCGCGCAGCGGGTCGACGAGGGCCAGGGCCTCGATCTCGTCGTCCCAGAACTCGACCCGCACGACGCGCTCCTCCTCGTAGGCCGGGAAGATCTCGACCACGTCGCCGCGCACGCGGAAGGTGCCGTTGCGGAACTCGAGCGTGGCCCGCTGGTACTGGATCGCCGCGAGCTGCCGCAGCAGCTCGTCGCGCTCGACGCGCTGGCCGCGGCGCAGCGCGACGCGCATGCCCTCGTAGTGCTCGGGGCTCCCCAGGCCGTAGATGCACGAGACGCTGGCGACGATGATCACGTCGCGCCGCTCGAGCAGCGAGCGCGTGGCGCTGTTGCGCAGCCGCTCGATGTGCTCGTTGATGAAGGCCTCCTTCTCGATGAAGGTGTCGGTGCGCGGGACGTAGGCCTCGGGCTGGTAGTAGTCGTAGTAGCTCACGAAATACTCGACCGCGTTGCGCGGGAAGAGGTTCTTGAACTCGTCGTGGAGCTGCGCCGCCAGGGTCTTGTTGTGGGCCAGCACGAGGGTCGGCCGGCCGAGCCGCGCGATCAGGTGCGCCATCGTGAAGGTCTTGCCCGAGCCGGTCACGCCGCGCAGCACCTGTCGCGCCGCCCCCTCGGCGTAGCCCCGCACGAGCTGCTCGATGGCGGCCGGCTGGTCGCCGCGCGGCACGTAGTCGGTCTGCAGGTCGAACTCGGCGCGGGCCATGGGGCCCATGATAGGCGCCGCGCGCGCGCCGACCCGTCACCGCGACCCCTCACTCGGTGCACGAGGCGCGTGTAACGGCTCGACGTCGGGCCTCCGGAAAGGGAAAACAAGATGCCGGGAGTGAACGTGACCCTGCCTTTCCATCGCCCTTCGCCGCTGCCGCGCCTCGCGCGGACGCTGACCCTGCTCGCGTTGCTGGGGCCGGCGGCGGCGGCGCAATCGAGCGTGCCCGAGCCCGAGCTGGTGACGGTGCGGGCCGTCGCCGCGGCCCTGCGCGCCCGGGACGCCGTGGCGTTGGCCGACCTCGTCGACGACGCCGCCCGCTCGGCCGAACGCGTCGCGGCCGGGCTCGACACGGTGGCCTGGGAGGACCTCGACGATCTCGATCGCCTGCAGCGGCGGCAGTCGCTCGCGACGGGCTGGGTCAACGATCGCGCGGACTTCTGGTTCAGCGCGACGCTCGTGGGCGCCGAAGCCCTGAGCGACCCCGACGCCGGCTACGGCCCGGTGCCCGACCGCCGCGTCGTGCGCGCGAGCTTCTACAGCACGCTCGAGGGCGCCCACCGGCAACTGCTCGTGACGCTCACGCCGCAGGCGCGGGTGCTCGATCTGCAGGCCGGACCGCCCTATCCGCCCGAGACCGAAGCTCCGCAGGGCGGGCTGCTGCCCACGGCCCGCCACGCGCCGATCGCGGGCGGCGAGGTCGCCTGGCCCGAGGGCGCCGACGGCTACGAGCGCAAGGTGCAGCGGCAGCTCGTGCTCGAACTGCTGCAGGCGCCCGCCGGGGGCTCGCGCGAGTTGCTCATCGAGCGCCTGCACCGGAGCGCGCAGCTCTCGGCGGCGGCGCTCGTCGAGCGGCTCGTCACGCTGGATGCGGACGCCGAGCCCGACGTGGCGGCGCAGGCGCTGCTCGACGAGGCGTTGACCCGCATCACCGGCCGGTCCTCGAGCTTCGCGCCGAGCCCCGCCAGCCTGCTCGACGAAGGCTCCTGGCGCGACCGCAACCGCGCCGCCGTCGCGGGTTGGTTGCGCTGGCAGCAGGTCAGCGGCCTGTCCTTCGTGGCACCGAAGATCGAGACGCCTCTCGATCCGACGATCGCCGAAAAGCACGGCGAGTCGGCCTCGGCCGGCCTCGACCGCTGGACCGAACGCCTCGCCGAGCAGGCCGAGGAGGCCCGTCGGGGCGGCCCGCTGCCGGCCGATGCGCCGGCCGACGTGCCGGCAGCGGACGCGCCGTCGAGTTCGACGCCCGCGCCGGCCCCTGCGCCCGCTCCGGCGGCACCGGGGACTCCGCCGACGGCGCCGGCGCCCGCGCCGCGCCCCGTCAAGCCCGCCACGCCCGGCCCCGACGAGATCCTCTTCCCGGCGGCGGCCGACCTGAGCCTGCTCGTGGCCGGGCAGCGGGTCGAGGCGCGCGAGATCGAACGCGCGCTGCGGCCGGGTGCGATCGGTGCGCTCAACGACTGGGCCGGACTCGTGCAGGAGTTGGGGCTGTCGGTGGCGCTGCCCGGCCACGCCCCGGGCCTGGTGCTCGGCACCGGCGGCGACGAGGTCCTGACGCAGGCGGCCGACTGGATCGACGCGGCCTATGACGCGCTGGCGCCCGTGCTGCCCGAGGCCACCTCGGCGCAGGAGCCGGTGCCGGTGGCCCTGCTGTTCGACGCCGAATTCGTGCGCGGCGAGGGCTGGGGCCGGCTGCTCGATGCGCTCGTCGCGCGGCGCGTGCTGCTCGGCGCCTCCGCCGACGCGCTGCGCGGCGATGCGGGCGGCGTGCTGCTGCGGCGCGCCGGCCTGTTCCTGCAGCCGACCTGGGACCTGGCCGGCGACGCGGCCGCCGGCGACGACGAGTTCCGGCTCGGCAACGAGGTCGCGCACAAGTACGCGCAGTGCCTGCTGACGACGCGCGTCGGCGAGTTGCCGCCCAACCTGCTCTGGGGCCTCGGGCACCACGTCGAGTGGAAGCTGTTCCGGAGCATCTACCAGTTCAACACCAGCGGCTTCGTGGCGGTCGGCGACCACTTCGACCTGCCGCGCCGCGCGCTCAAGGCGCTGGAGAAGGCGGGCAAGGCGCGCGACTTCTCGTGGGCGGCGGTGGCGCAGGCCGACGCGGCGGCGGGCAAGGCCGAGCCGGAGCAGCTCATCACCTGGGCGCTGCTGGCGCATCTGGCCGAGGAGCAGCCGCTCGTGCTGGCGAGCCTGCTGACCGATCTCGCCGAGGTGCAGGCGGCCGCCGATCCCGGGCGACGCGCGACGGGTTGGCGCGGCGCGGCCGACGCGACGAGCCAGGCGCTCTCGGTGCGCTGCGACGAGATCAAGCCGAAGACCCTGCAGACCTGGCTCGACCGGCAGCGCTGAGCCCGACGGCAGGGCCCTTGACCTTGCCGCCATCGGCCCCCTACGTTGCCGGGCCCCCCGCAACGGAGTCTCGGGCCCATGGCGCGTGTCGGTACCTGCAAGGACTGTGGCGCCCGCTTCAAGGTGCCGGACACCACGACCGCGACGCGCGCCAAGTGCAGCAAGTGCGGCGGCTCGG
>CAZBBB010000106.1:0-10662 GCA_964490005.1 uncultured Phycisphaerales bacterium
CGGCACCTGCGCGGCGCCGGTGCACGAGGCCGAGGCGCTGGCCGCGCAGTTGCGCGCGGGGTGAGCGGCGCGCGCGACGGGGCGGCGACCTCGGCGTGCCCGCGGGTGGCCGGTCGCGACCGGCGCTGGTAAGGTTCGCGGGCATGTCGCGCGGTCGTCGTCGCCTGCTGGCGCTCTTCATCGGCCTGGGCCTGCTCTTCGGGATGCTCGTGGCGGCCAACGCGTGGGCGCGCTCGGAGGGGTTCGGGCGCGGGCTGGTCTTCGACAACCTCACCGTGCCCGACGACGTGGGGTGGCGCTGGTTGCCCGATCAGCACGTCATGGGGCCGCACGGCTTCCCGCTCGACATCAACGACTACGGCCTGCGCGATCCGCGCGAAGTGACGCTGCCCAAGCCGGCGGGCACCTGGCGCGTGGTCGCGCTCGGCGACTCGTTCACGTACGGGCTGCAGATCCCCTTCGAACGGACGTACAGCCACCGGCTCGAGACGCTGCTGCGCGAGCGGGCCGGGAGCGGCGCCGGGGCCGAGCGCATCGAGGTCTGGAACGCGGGCGTCAACGGACTCAACTCCTGCCAGGAGCTGGGGTGGCTCAAGGCCTACGGCCTGCCGCTGGAGCCCGACGTCGTGACGGTGGGCTTCGTGATGAACGACGTCATCCCGACGACCTCGGCCGAGATGCCGCGCAGCTTTCCGGGGCGGACGTGGATGCTGCGGCATCCGTTCTACCACTGGCTGCGCTTCAACGCGCTCAACCGCTGGCGCCTGATGGGCACCGATCCGGAGGCCGAGCGCATCAAGGCGACGATCCGGCAGCACCGCGGCTTCGCCGAGGAGGCGCCGTCGAAGTCGGCGGTCGCGCGGGGCTACTGGGACGAGGCGCTGGGCTGCCTCAGCGAGATGGCGGCGGTCTGCCGCGAACGCGGAATCCCGCTGGTGCTGATCGTGTTCCCGTCCCTGCCGCAGATGAACCGGCCCGTGCCGCTGCCCGAGCCGCAGGCGCTGCTGCGCGAGCTGGCGGCGCGGGAGGGGTTGATCCTGGTCGATCTGCTCGAGCGCTATGCTGGGGCCGGGCCGTCGGCGCTGCTCGAGTCGGACAAGAGCCATCCGTCCGAGCTGGGCAACGCGATCGCGGCCGAAGAACTCTTGCGGGCGTTGGACGCGGCGGGCGTGCGGCCCGATGCGGCGAACGTCACACCCGGAGCATCGAGATGAGCAGCGATCCCGAGACCGAGAGCGGCGGATTCGTCGCCTTCCTGAAGGACACCTGGATCTGGTGGCTGGCGCCGCTCGTGATCGCGCTGGCCGTCGTCCTCGGCCTGCTCTGGTTCTCCGAAGCTGACGCCACCTCCCCCTTCATCTACGACAACTTCTGAAGGTGTCAGGCACAAGAGCGCGGTTTTTCGGCGATCGGGTGCCAAGTCAGCTTGGCAGTCCGTCGGTCGCGCGGGTGTCCTGGCACCAGAGCTGCGAGAAACCGCGCTCTTGTGCCTGACACCAATTAGTCCCAATTAGTCGGTGGGGAGGTTGGAGTCGCGCCAGCCGGGGGAGATGACTCGGCCGGAGGGGTCGCGCTTGCCGCCGAAGCCCGTCGTGATGTTGACCAGATCGGCGTAGCCGGCCTGCTCGAGCGCCTTGCACGCGTGCAGCGAGCGCACGCCCGACTGGCACGAGACGTAGATCGTGCGCGCCGCCTTGAACTGCGCCTGCATCGCGGGCAGGAAGTTCGGATTGGGCGCCATGCCGCCCGTGGCCGGATCGTGCAGCGCCCACGGCACGTTCACCGCGCCGCGCGGGTGCCCGGCCGCGTACTCCTGCGGGCTGCGCACGTCGACGAAGGCGTGCCCGGCGTCCTTCGACATGGCCTCGTGGGCCGCCTTGGGATCGAGATTGCGGATCGTCATGGCCGCCATCCTATCAGCCGGAGCGCGCCGGCCGCCCGCACCCGCCCGCCACCGAACGAATGCGGGCCCCGCCGTCCCGAGCGGGAGGCGGGGCCCGTTGCGTGCATCGCCGGCTCGCTCAGGGCGAGATGCGCGTCACGTCCTTCGCGCGATCGCCGTTCTTGCCCGCCTCGATATCGAACTCGACCGCGGCGCCTTCGTCGAGCGTCCGGAACCCGTCCCCCTTGATGTCGCTGTAGTGCACGAAGACATCCTTCTCGCGACCTTCGACTTCGATGAAGCCGTAGCCCTTCTCGTCGCTGAACCACTTCACCTTGCCTGCAACAGCCATGAACGACTCCAACGTCTTGACCGGAGGGGATTGCGGGCGGCAGCCCATGCCGCCCGTCGCTCCGGAAGATACACGCGAAATCGCGCACCTGACAAGGAGCAACGCCCGCGGCCGGAACGCGCGTCGCGCGCTGCACGCCTCGCGCCCGCGAGGCGCCGCCCCCGCGCGCCGAGCGCCTCGCCTGCTACGCTGTCCCGCGATGCTGGCAGGCCGCCTCCACACGCTCGTGGTCGACAGCGAGCTGCTGCGCGACAACCCGCTCGGCGACCCCGCGCGCCGCGAGCTGCCCGTCTACCTGCCGCCCGGCGAGCACGTCGCCGACCTGCCGCTGGTGTTCGTGCTCGCCGGCTTCACCGGCGTCGGCGCCGGCCAGCTCAAGGGCACGCCCTGGGAGCCTGCCTTCCCGCTCCGCTACGAGCGGCTGCTCGCCGACGGACGCGCCGCGCCCTGCGCCTTCGCCTTTCCCGACGCCTTCACGCGCCTCGGCGGCAGCCAGTACATGGACAGCAGCGCCACCGGCCGCTACGCCAGCCACGTCGTCGACGAGCTGCTGCCCCTCGTCGAGCGCGAGTTCGGCGTCGGCGGCCGTCGCGAGCGTCGCGGCCTGATGGGCAAGAGCAGCGGCGGCTACGGGGCGCTGCACCTCTCGCTGCGGCGCCCCGACCTGTTCTCAGCGCTCGCCAGCCACGCCGGCGACTGCGCCTTCGACCTCTGCTATCGCGGCGACTTTCCCAAGCTCGTCGCGCAGCTCGACCGCCACGGCACGCCGCCGGCCTTTCTCGCCGCCTTCGAGGCCGCGCCGCGCAAGACCACGCCGCTGATCCTCGCCATGAACGTGCTCGCCATGGCCGCGGCCTACTCGCCCGACCCGGCCGCGCCCCTCGGCCTCGCCCTGCCCTTCGACCCGCGCACCGGCGCCCTGCGCGAACCGGTCTGGCGCCGCTGGCTGGCCCACGACCCCGTGCGGCTGGCCGCCTCGCGCGGCGCGGCCCTGCGCGACTTCGCGCTGGTCTTCCTCGACGCGGGGCTGCGCGACGAGTACGCGCTGCACCTCGGCGCCCGCCAGCTCGCCGACGCCCTGCGCGCCGAGGGCGTCGAGGTCCACCACGAGGAGTTCGACGACGGGCACTTCGGCACGAGCTACCGGTACGATGTCTCGCTGCCCCTGATCACGAAGGCGCTCTCGGCATGAAGGTCCTGCGCATCACGCTCAACGGCGACGCCGCCGAGATCGCGGCCCCGGCGCACTGGACCCTGCTCGAGGTGCTGCGCTACCGCGCCGGCCTGACCGGCACCAAGCAGGGTTGCGACAAGGGCGACTGCGGCGCCTGCACGCTGCACGTCGACGGCCGCGCGGTGCTCTCGTGCCTCACGCTGGCCGCCGACATCGACGGCCGCGCGGTGACGACCATCGAAGGCCTCGTCGGCCAGGACGGCCCCGACCTCGTGCAGGACGCCTTCGACGCCTCGGGCTGCCTGCAGTGCGGCTTCTGCCAGCCGGGAATGATCATGGCGGCGCGCCAGCTCGTCACCGAGAGGCCCGACGCCACGCTCGCGCAGATCCGCGAGGCGCTGTCCTCCAATCTGTGCCGCTGCACGGGCTACACCAAGATCTTCGAGGCCGTGCAGGACGCCTGCCGGCGCGAGACCGAGCGCCGCGCCGCCGCTCCGTCCGCGGGCGGCGCCGGCGCGCGCGCCGCCTCCCCCGAGCGCGGCTGAGCGATGGAACCGCGCAAGGTCATCAACCGCACGCACGGCCCCGAGGCCCCGCACGGCACCTTCCACGTCGTCGGCAAGCGCGCGCGCAAGATCGACGCGATCCACAAGGCGACCGGCCAGGCGGTCTACGCCGACGACATCGCGCTGCCGGGCATGCTGCACGGCAAGTTCCTGCGCAGTCCGCACGCGCACGCGACCATCCGCCGCATCGACTGCAGCCGCGCGCTGGCCCTGCCCGGCGTGCACGCCGTGATCACCGGCGAGGACCTGCCGGTCAAGTACGGCGTCATCCCCTGGACGCCCGACGAGAACGCGCTGGCCGTCGGCAAGGTGCGCTTCATCGGCGACGAGGTCGCGGCCGTCGCCGCCGTCGACGAGGACACCGCCAACGCCGCGCTGGCGCTGATCGACGTCGACTACGAGCCGCTGCACGCCTACCTCGACCCGGCCGAGGCCGCGGTGCGCCACGACCCGCCGATCCATCCCGGCAACAAGCACGGCAACGTCTCCAAGCACGTGCGCCTCGAGTTCGGCGACGTCGACGCGGCGCTGGCCGGCGCGCGCCACCTCGTCGAGGACGACTACGAGTTCCACGGCACGGCGCACGCGCCCATCGAGATGCACTGCGCGGTCGCGCGCCTCGGCGGCGACGGCGTGCTGACGGTCTGGTCCTCCACGCAGATCCCGCACTATGTGCACCGCGCGCTGGCCAGCGTGCTGCAGCTGCCGCCGCACCGCATCCGCGTCATCCAGCCCGAGATCGGCGGGGCCTTCGGCGGCAAGTCCGACCCCTTCGCCTTCGAGTTCTGCGCGGCGCTGCTCGCGATGCGCACCGGCCGCCCGGTGAAGTTCCTGCTCACGCGCGAAGAGACCTTCTACACGCACCGCGGCCGCCACCCGATGCGCATGCGCTTCCGCACGGGCTGCGACGCCGAAGGCCGACTCACCGGCGTCGACAGCAGGATCCTCATCGACGGCGGCTCCTACAGCAGCTTCGGCCTCGTCACGACCTACTACGCCGGGCAACTGCTCTGCGGCCCCAGCCACTTTCCCGCGTACCGCTTCGACAGCACGCGCGTGTTCACCAACAAGCCGCCCTGCGGCCCCAAGCGCGGGCACGGCAGCGTGCAGCCGCGCTTCGCGCTCGAGATCCAGCTCGACCGCCTGGCCGTCGCCGCCGGCCTCGACCCCATCGAGCTGCGCCGCCGCAACTTCCAGGGGGCGTACACGCACACGATCAACCAGCAGCTCGTGACCAGCAACGGCTTTCTGGAGTGCCTCGACGCGGTCGAGGCCGCCAGCGGCTGGAAGGACAAGCGCGGCCGGCTCAACGGCGCACCCCGCGCGCGCGGGCCGGCCGCGGCGCGCGACGGCATCCTGCGTGGCATCGGCCTGGCCGGCTCGATGTACATCTCGGGCACCAACTACGCCGTCTATCCCAACGACATGCCACAGGCCGGCATGCTCGTGAAGCTCGACCGCAGCGGGCTGGCAACCGTCTACACCGGCACGTCCGACATCGGGCAGGGCAGCACCAGCGTCATGGCCACGCTCGTCGCCGAGGAACTCGGCCTGCGCCTGGAGCAGGTGCGCGTCGTGGCCGCCGACACCGACCTCACGCCCGTCGATCTCGGCGCCTACAGCTCGCGCATCACGCTCATGGCCGGCAACGCCGCGGTGGACGCCGCGCGCAAGCTGCGCCGCATGCTGCAGGAGGCCGCCGCCGAGAAGCTGGGTTGCCCGCCCGAGCGCGTCGTGCTCGCGCTCGGCTGGGGCCATGATCGCGAGCGGCCCGACGAGAAGCTCGCCAGCCGCGAGATCTTCGAGCTGGCCGAGGCGCGCTTCGAGACGCTGGCCGCGGCCGGCAGCTACAACACGCCCGAGCGCGGTGGCGGCTACCGCGGCGGCACGATCGGCGCCTCGCCGGCCTACTCCTTCACCGCGCACGTCGTCGAGTGCGAGGTCGAGGTCGAGACCGGCATCGTGCGCGTGCCGCGCGCCTGGATCGCGCACGACTGCGGTCGTGCGATCTCGCCCGTGCAGGTCGAGGGCCAGATCGAAGGCAGCACCTACATGGGGCTGGCCGAGGCGCTGCTCGAGAGCCATGAGGTCTACCCCGCGACGACGGAGGGCGGGCTCGTCACCGACGCGGCGCGCGAGGGCGGTCGCGCGCAGCCGCGACGCGAGGCCGGCCTGCACGTGCGTCCCTCGCTGCTCGAGTACCCGCTGCCGACCTCGCTCGACACGCCCGAGATGCAGGCGCTGATCGTCGAGTCGATCGACCCCGAGGGGCCCTACGGCGCCAAGGAGGCCGGCGAAGGTCCGCTGCACGGCAGTCTGCCCGCGCTCGCCAACGCGCTCTGGGACGCCACCGGCGTGTGGTTCACGAAGCTGCCCTTCACGCCGGCGCGCGTGCTCGCGGGGCTGCGCGCGGCCGGCGCTTGACGGTTCGAGCGAATGGGCCGAGACTCCGGCCCATGGGCTCCGCTCGCGCCATGACTTGGCCGCTCGCGTTCCTCGCCATGGCGCTCCCGGCGGCCGCGCAGCAGGGACGGCTGCACTACCCGGGCGCCTTCGCGCCCATGTCCGGCTTCAATCCCTCCTCCCTGCGATCGTGCGCGGGCGACCTGAACGGCGACGGACGGCCCGACCTGGCCGTCGTGCGCTGGCTCCAGAACACGGTCGAGGTGTCCCTCAACGTGGGCGGCGGGAACTTCGCCGCGCCGGTGAGTTACTCGACCGGGCAGTCGCCGTTCGACGTGGCCATCGGCGACGTCGACGGCGACGGCTTCGCCGACCTGCTCAGCGCCGACACGCAGGCCTCGAGCATTCAACTGCGGCGCGGCGTCGGCGACGGCACGCTGCTCGGCCCCGAGGTCGTGGCGGTCTCCGGCGGCCCGACCGGCCTGGCGCTGGCCGACCTGAACGGCGACGGTCATCTCGACCTGGCCGTCGCGCTCGGCGGCCAGTCGGCGGCGCAGGTCTTTCTCGGCCTCGGCGACGGCACGTTCGGGGCGGGCAGCGCGTGGCAGATCGGCAATCAGCCCAAGCGCCCCGCGGTGGCCGACGTCGACGCCAACGGCACGCTCGATCTCGTGTTCGCCAACAGCTCGTCCGGCTCGTACTCCGTGCTGCTCGGCGACGGCAGCGGCGGCTTCCAGCCGCTGGCCAACGTCTCGCTCCAGGCTTCGCCGCTGTCGGTGTCGGTCGTGCGCGTGGACGGCGACGTGTTCCCCGATCTCATCCTGACCATGTCTCAGGGCGAGGTGCGCATCCGGCGCGGGCTGGGGGGCGGCCTGTTCTCGACCTGGGTGTCGATTCCGTCGACCGGCGGCTCGGCGCAGGGGCACGACCTCGGCGATTTCGACGGCGACGGGCGCATCGACCTCGCCGTGCTGCGTTCCAACTCCACGGTGAACGTCTGGCGCGGCGCGGGCGACGGGTCCTTCGCGCTGTCGGACACGCTTTCGACCGGCGGGTCGAACGGCTCGCTCGTGGCTGCCGACTTCGACCGCGACGGGCGGCTCGACCTGGCCGCGACGCGCATCGGGCCGCTCGGCACGACGATGCACCTCGGCCTCGGTGACGGCACCTTCCTGGGCCACTCGGTGATCTTCACGAACCAGCCGGCGGCGCTCGCCACCGCGGACATGAACGGCGACGGGCAGCGCGACGTGGTCGTCGCGACCTCGTCCGCGATGGTGTCGGTGCTGCTCGGCGCGGGCGACGGCCAGTTCACGGGCGGCGCCGCGCAGGCGGTCGCGTCGAGCCCCGCCGACGTGCAGGTCGCGGACCTCAACGGCGACGCGCAGCTCGACGTGCTCACGGTCAACCGCGACGCGCACTCGGTGTCGGTGCTGCTGGGCACCGGCGACGGCCTGCTGACCGACGCCTCCTCGTTCGGAATGTTCGGCCTGCTGGGGCCCGAAGAAGCCGCGCTGGCCGACTTCGACGGCGACGGCGATCTCGACGTGGCGGTGGCGGTGTCCATCACCGACGCGATCCGCGTGCTGCTCAACGCCGGCGACGGGTCGCTCGTCATCGGCCAGCCGCTCTCCGTCGCCGGCAGTCCCTTCGGCATCGTGGCGGGCCTGATCAACGGCGACGGCGTGCCCGATCTGGCCGTCACCGTCGAGGAGAACCACGAAGTGCGCGTGCTGCTCGGCAACGGCGACGGCACCTTCACGCAGGCCTGGATCCAACCCGTCGGCCTCGGTCCGCGCGACCTGGCCTTCCTCGACGCCGACAGCGACGGCTGGATCGACCTCGTGACGGCCGACCGCGGCGGCCTCACGGTCAGCCTGCTGCGCGGCCAGGGCAACGGCAGCTTCGCCGCGTGGCAGACCGTCGATCTGCCCCTGAATCCCGTGACCGTGCTCGTGGACGATCTCGACGGCGACGGGGCGCCCGAGATCCTCGCGAGCGGTGCGCTGAGTTCGCACGGCATGCACGCGGTGCTGGACGTGCAGGCCGACGGCACCGTCGTGCTCGGCAGCACGTACTGGACGCCCGGAGCCAACCCGGCGGTCGCCCTCGCGGATGCCGATGAGGACGGCGCGCCCGAGCTGCTCGTCGCGAACGGCAGCGAGTTGCGGCTGCTGCCGAACACGAACGCAGCGTGGAGCGACTACGGCTGGGGCCTGCCGGGCGTCGCGGGCGTGCCGAGCCTCACGGGCACGGGCAGCCTGCTGCCGGGCAGCGCGGGCACGCTCACGCTGACGGGCGCTGCGCCCTCGGCGCCGATGCTGCGCTTCGTGTCGCTCTTCAGCACGCCCGTGGCCTTCAAGTGCGGCAAGGTGCTGGCCGTGCCGCCGTTGACGCAGTACCCGATCTTCACGAGTCCCGCCGGCGATCTGTTCGCGTCGTGGTCGCACTGGCCCGCCGAGCTGTCCGGCTTCGACCTGTACCTGCAGGACCTCGTGCTCGACGCGGCCGCACCCTGCGGCGTCGCGCTGAGCAACGCGCTGCGGGCCAGCGCGCCGTAGCCGGGCGCGCGCCGCTCTTTCGCGCCGCCACGGCCGGGCGGTAGGCTGGCCGGCATGCTGCGCCTGCCGGCCTTCGAACACGTGGCGCCCGACAGCGTCGCCGGCGTGCTCTCCGCGCTCGCCGAGCACGGCGGTCGCGCGCGGCTGATCGCGGGCGGGACCGACCTGCTGCCCAACCTCAAGCACGGCATCGAGGAGGCCGGGCTGGTCGTGTCGCTGCAGCGCGTGCCCGGGCTGCGCGGCGTGGATGAGCTGCGCGGCGCGGCGGCGCGCGCGGCGGGGCTGCCCGAGGGCTCGCTGCGCCTCGGCGCCATGACGGTGCTCGAGGACCTCGCCGCCCATCCGCTCGTGCGGACGCGCTGTCCGTCGCTGGCGCAGGCGGCGGGTCTGGTCGCCGGCCCGCACCATCGCCGCATGGGGACGCTGGGCGGCAACGTGTGCCTCAACACGCGCTGCGTCTACATCAACCAGAGCCACTTCTGGCGCAGCGCGCTCGGCTACTGCCTCAAGAAGGACGGCGAGGTCTGTCACGTCGTCAAGGGCGGCAAGCGCTGCGTCGCGGCGGCGAGCAACGACACGGCGCCGCCGCTGCTGACGCTCGACGCGCGGCTCGTGATCGCGTCGGCCGCGCGCGGCGAGCGCACGCTCCCGCTGGCCGAGTTCTTCGTCAAGGACGGCGTCCACAACAAGGTGCTGCAACCCGACGAGCTGCTGCTCGCCGTGCTCGTGCCGGCGCCGGCCGCGGACCTGCGCAGTGCCTACGTCAAGCTGCGCCCGCGCGACAGCATCGACTTCCCGCGGCTGGGCGTCGCGGTCGCCTTCGAGCTGCGCGCGGGGCGGGTGCACGCGCTGCGCATCGTCGTCACGGCCCTCGCGGCCGTGCCGCAGGCGCTGCGCGAGGTGGGCGAGCTGGCCGAGGGACGCGCGCCCGGCGAGGAGCTGTGGGCGCAGCTCGGCGCGGCGGCGCACGGCCAGTGCCATCCGCTCGTGAACATCGACGGCGACGCCGCCTGGCGCCGCGAGATGGTGCCGGTGTACGTGAAGCGCGCGCTGCGGGCCGCGGCGGCGGGCTGAGGACGCGATGGACGGCGCCCCGCGGCCCTTGCCGCGCGCCTTCTTCGAGCGGCCGGTGGTCGAGCTGGCGCGCGCGCTGCTCGGCGCGCGACTCGTGCGGCGCGTGCGCGGCGCGACGCTCGTCGGCCGCATCGTCGAGACCGAGGCCTATGGCGGGGAGGGCGCCGATCCGAGCGCGCATTCGTTCCGCGGGCCGACGCCGCGCTGCCTGGCGATGTTCGGTCCCGCCGGGCACGCCTACGTGTATACGTCGCATCGCGGGCGCGCCTGTCTGAACGTCTGTGCCGAGGGCGACGGGGGCGGCCAGGCGGTGCTGCTGCGCGCGGTCGAGCCGCTCGCGGGGCTCTCGCGGATGCGGGCGGCGCGCCTCGCCGAACTCGACGACGGGCCGACGCGTCGCCGTCTGCTCGCCGGCGCCGACCACGAACTGGCGGCCGGGCCCGCGCGCCTCTGCGCGTGTTTCGCGGTCGACGTGAGCTGCGACGGCCTCGACCTCACGGATGTCGCCTCGCCGCTGTTCCTCGCCGCGCCCGTCGGGCCGTCCGTGCGCGCGGTGCGGTGGACGCCGCGCGTCGGCCTCGATCCGGCCAGCGCGTCGTGCGCCTGGCGCTGGCGCGCGATCGTGTCGGGCTCGCGCTCGCTCTCGCGCC
>CAZBBB010000107.1:0-10592 GCA_964490005.1 uncultured Phycisphaerales bacterium
CCGCCAGCGCCAGCAGCGCCAGGCGGTCGGCGCCGGGCGCCAGCACGCGGCCGGCCTTGTGCGGCGCCTGCGCGGCGGGCACGAGCAGCACGCGCCGCGCGCGGCGCTGGTCGGCCGCCGCGCGCGCCAGCGCGACGTGCCCCTCGTGCACCGGGTCGAAGCTGCCGCCCAACCAACCCAGGCGCGGCGCGCTCATCGCGCCGCGCGCTCAGAACGCATCGTACTGGAAGGGGCTGTTCGCCGCGGTTCCCGCACGGCCCTCGAGCAGCAGCATCACGACGACGAGCGCCGCCACCAGCACGATCGGCGTGATCCACCAGACCTTGTTGGCGGCCAGGAACCTCGACAGGACGTTCACGCGCGTCGCTCCGCCGGCATGCGCGGGATTCTACCGCGCGACGGGGGGCTCAGCGCACGACGAGCAGGCCCGAGGAGGCCGCGCCGCCGCGCCAGACGTGGATGACCGCGCGCCGGCCCGGGTCGAAGCGCCGCAGCGCCGCGTACAGCTCGTCGGCCGAATCGACCAGCGTCTCGTCGAGCCCGTCGATCAGGTCGCCCTCGCGCAGGCCCAGCGCCGCGCCCGGCCCCGACGGGTCGACGCGCTCGACGCGCACGCCCTTGAACTTCGGGTGGTCGACGACCGACAGCCCCAGCCGGCGCCAGATCGTCAGCCAGGGCGACTCGTCGTGCGCCAGCTCGAGTTCGGCGGAGATCGTGCGGCTGCCGCGCTCGACCACGATCGGCACGCGGTCGCCCGGCCGCGTCTTGAGCAGGACCTTGTTCCAGTCGAACTCCCATGCGATCGGCTCGTCGAGCAGGCGCACGACGCGATCGCCCGTGCGCAGCCCGGCCCGCGCCGCCGGGCCGTCGGGCGCGACCTCGTCGAGCACCACCCCGCGCTGCCCCGGCAGGCCGACGACCTCGGTGCCCGTGACGACTTCCCGGCGCAGCCGCGGATTGAGCAGATTGTCGACCAGGCTGCGCTTGACGCGGTCGATGGGGATCGCGAAGCCGATGCCCTGCGCCTCGTTGGCCACGGCGAAGTTCACGCCGATGACCTCGCCGAGCACGTTGAACAGCGGGCCGCCGCTGTTGCCCTGGTTGATCGGCGCGTCGATCTGGATGAAGTCCTTGAAGGCCGGCGAGAGCCCGCTCTGGGCGCGCAGCCGCACGTCGCGGAACAGCGAGCTGACGATGCCGGTCGAGACGCTGTTCGTGTTGCCCAGCGGGTTGCCGATGGCGATCACGGTCTCGCCCACGAGCAGGTCGCTCGAGGTGCCGAGCGGCACGCTGGGCAGCGGCTGGCCCCCGGGCGGATGGATCTTGAGCAGCGCCACGTCGTTGTCGGTGTCGATGTTGATCAACTCGGCCGCGTGGGTCGAGTCGTCGTGCAGCTTGACCTGGATGCCCTCGCTGCCGGCCGGGATCACGTGGGCGTTGGTGAGGATGTAGCCGTCGGGATCGATGATGAAGCCCGAGCCGAGGCTGGTGCGTCGCGTGGATTGCGGGCCCCACAGGCGGTTGTAGGGGTAGGGGAGTTCGACCGCCTGCAGCACGTCCTGATAGACGTTCACGACGGCCGGGCCGACGGCCGACACGACGCGCACGACCGGCGAGACGCGTTCGGGCGCGACGTCCTGAGGCGGCGTCGTGCCGAACGTCGCGACGAGGAGCAGCGCTGCCAAGCTCATGATCGTTCTCCGTGGCGGGCGGCCACAAAACGCGCGCACGGCCGCGCCGTTGGGCGCCCGGCCGGCGATGGTGGGCGCAGCAGGATTCGAACCTGCGACCCCCAGCTTGTCGAGCTGGTGCTCTAGCCAACTGAGCTATGCGCCCGTCCGCGTTCGGCGGAGGAACGGGGGATCTTCGCTGTTCGGCGCCGTCCGATCAACGCGCCGCCCCGGCCGGAGTCCGGGGACGGCCGGCTTGTCCGGCGCGAGCCGCCTCTCTAGACTCGCGCGGCCCGTCGCGCCGCCGCCCGGAGGCGCTGCGCGACGGACTCCACACACCCCCGAACGAGCGGACCAGCGATGAAGATCGGCGTACCCACCGAGATCAAGCCCAGCGAGAACCGGGTCGCGATGGTGCCGGCCGGAGTCGACGTGCTCGTCCGCGACGGCCACAAGGTCTTCGTGCAGCAGGGCGCCGGCCTCGGCAGCGGCATCACCGACGCCGAGTTCCAGTCGGCCGGCGCGACCCTGCTCAAGGACGCCGATGCGGTCTGGGGCGAGGCCGAGCTGATCGTCAAGGTCAAGGAGCCGATCGAGGTCGAGTATCCGCGCGTGCGCAAGGGGCAGGTGCTGTTCACCTACTTCCACTTCGCGGCGAGCGAGAAGCTCACCGACGCGATGGTCAAGTCGGGCGCGGCCTGCATCGCCTACGAGACGGTCGAGGTCGACGGCACGCTGCCGCTGCTCACGCCGATGTCGGAGGTCGCCGGCCGCATGGCCGTGCAGGAGGGCGCCAAGTACCTCGAGAAGCCGATGGGGGGACGCGGCGTGCTGCTCGGCGGCGTGCCCGGCGTGCGCCCCGGGCGCGTGCTGATCCTCGGCGGCGGCGTGGTCGGCATCAACGCGGCGAAGATGGCGGCCGGCCTCGGCGCGCGCGTCACGATCATGGACCTCGACATGGACCGGCTGCGCTACCTCGACGACGTCATGCCGGCCAACGTCGTCACGCGCTACAGCAACCGGCTCGCGATCCTCGAGGAGCTGCCCTCGGCCGATCTGGTCATCGGCGCGGTGCTGATCGCGGGCGCCAAGGCGCCCAAGCTCATCGAGCGGCGCGACCTCAAGCTGCTGCCGCCCGGCGCCGTGATCGTCGACGTCGCCGTCGACCAGGGCGGCTGCATCGAGACGATCCACCCGACGACGCACCTCGACCCGGTCTACGACGTCGACGGCATCCTGCACTACGCCGTCGCGAACATGCCGGGCGCGGTGCCGCGCACGTCGACCTTCGCGCTCACCAACGTCACGCTGCCCTACGCGCGCAAGCTCGCGGCGGGCGGCATGCGCAAGGCGCTCGGCGCCGACCGCAACCTCGCGCAGGGCCTCAACGTCGTCGACGGCGCGATCACGCACGCCGGCGTGGCCGAGGCCTTCGCGCGCCCGCTGGTCGCGCTCGAGAGCGTGCTGAGCTGAGAGGCCGGCCGGGTCGCGCCCGGGTCCGCCGCCGCGCGACGGGCCTCGTGCTCCTCGCGCTGCTGCTGCTCTGGTCGTGGCGGCTGCAGCAGGCTCCCGCGGTTGCGCCGCTGCCGGGGGCCGTGGAGGTCCTCGACGGCGACACGCTGCGCCTCGCCGACGGCGAGCGCGTGCGCCTGCTCGGCGTGGACACGCCCGAGACGGGCCGGCCGCTCGCGCAGCAGGCGACCGACTTCGCGAGACGCTTCGTCGCCGGCAAGGCGCTCGCGCTGCGGCCGTCGACGCCCGGCCGCGACCGCTACGGCCGGCAGCTCGCCGACGTGCTCGCCGACGGCGAGAGCCTCTCCGAGGCGCTCGTCGACGCCGGGCTCGCGTGGATCTACGAGACGCGCGATCCGCGGCTGCTGGCCCTGCAGGCGCAGGCCGTGGACGGCCGACGCGGCGTGCACGCGCGCCTCGGCGAGGCGGGGTCCGGCCCGTGGCTCGCGACGCGCCAGCGCTTCCATCGCAGCGACTGTCCCGCGCTCGGCGGCGGCGCCGGCAAGGCCGACCTGAGCGGCGATTTGCCGGGCATGCTCAAGGCCGGTCTGTCACCGTGTCGAACCTGCCTGCCCTGGCCGCCCTGACGGCCCGCCTCCGGAGCCCCTCGTGATCCTGCTGCTGTCGGGCGTGACGATCCTGCTGCTGCTCGGGATCGTGCAGGGGGCCACCGAGTTCCTGCCGGTCTCGAGCCACGGGCATCTCGTGCTGCTCGAGCACTGGCTGGGCGTTTCGCGCGACGGCGCGCTCGGGCGCGAGATCGCGCTGCATCTCGGCACGCTGCTGGCGGTCGTGATCTTCTGCCGGCGCGACCTGCTGGCCCTGCTGCGCGAGCGTCCCGGCGGCGCCTTCCGGGTCGTGCTCGCCTCGGCGCTCGTCACGGCCGCGATCGGCCTGGGCGCGCGCGACCTGATCGAGAACGCGCTGGCCTCGCCGGCCTGGATCGGCGCCGGTCTGGCCTTCAACGGCCTGCTCATGGGCGTGCTCGCGCCGCGCGGCGACGAACGCCTGGTGCGCCGCGTCGAGTCGGGCACCTGGCGCGACGGCCTGGTGCTGGGCCTGCTGCAGTCGCTGGCGCTCGTACCGAGCGTCTCGCGCTCGGCCGCCACGATCGTCGCCGCGCTCTGGCTGGGCTACGCGCGGCGCGAGGCGGTGCGCGTGGCGTTCCTGATCTCGGTGCCGGTCGTGGCCGGCGCCGAATTGCTCACGCTGCTCGACGCCGAGGGCCGGGCCGCCCTGTCCGAGCCGGGCATGCTCCCGGCGATGCTGCTCGCGCTGGTCACGGGACTCGGCGCGCTGCGCTTCCTCACCGTGCACGTCGACGCGCGCTCGCTGCGCGGATTCGCCGCCTACTGCCTCGCGCTCGCGGCAGTCGTTATCCTCGTCGGCTGATTCCCGGACCCCGCAGGACCACGGCCCCGACATGGCACGCAAGGCGCTCATCACCGGCATCACCGGGCAGGACGGCAGCTATCTCGCCGAGTTGCTGCTCGCCAAGGGCTACGAGGTCACCGGCATCGTGCGCCGCACCTCGACCGACCACTACGAGCGCATCGACCACATCGTCGACCGCGTGCGGCTGATCGACGCCGACCTGCTCGACTCGGCCTCGCTCGTGACCGCCCTCACCGAGAGCATGCCCGACGAGGTCTACAATCTCGCCGCGCAGTCCTACGTGCCGACCTCCTTCCGGCAGCCCGTGCTCACGGCCGAGTTCACCGCCGTGAGCGTCGCCCGCCTGCTCGACTCGCTGCGGCAGGTCTGCCCCGGAGCGCGCTTCTACCAGGCCAGTTCGAGCGAGATGTTCGGCAAGGTCACCGAGACGCCGCAGACCGAGCGCACGCACTTCCATCCGCGCAGTCCCTACGGCGTGGCCAAGGTCTACGGCCACTGGATCACGGTCAACTACCGCGAGGCCTACGGGATGCACGCCAGTTCGGGCATCCTGTTCAACCACGAGTCGCCGCGCCGCGGCTTGAAGTTCGTCACGCGCAAGATCACGCACGCGGTCGCGCGCATCCGGCACGGCCTGCAGCGGCAGCTTGCGCTGGGCAACCACTATGCGCGTCGCGACGGGTGCTTCGCCGGCGACAACGTCGAGGCCATGTGGCGCATGCTGCAGCAGGACGCGCCGGACGACTACGTCATCGCCACGGGCGAGACGCACAGCGTGCGCGAGTTCTGCGAGATCGCCTTCGCGCACGTCGACCTCGACTGGCAGCAGCACGTCGTCGTCGACCCGCGCTTCCTGCGGCCGGCGGAAGTCGACCTGCTGCTCGGCGACGCCACGCGGGCGCGCGAGCGGCTGGGCTGGAAGCCGGCCGTCGACTTTCCGGCCCTCGTCCGCATGATGGTCGACGCCGACATGGCCGCGCTGAGCCGCTGACGTGATCGCCCTCGTCACCGGCGCGGGCGGCTTCGCCGGACGCCACCTCGTGGCGCGCCTGCTCCGCGACGGTCACGAGGTGCTCGCGGCGGGCCCGCCCGAGGCCGAGACGCCGGCGGGCGCCCGCTGGGCCGAACTCGACGTGACCGACGGCACGGCGGTCGAGCGCCTGCTGGGCGAGGCCCGACCCGAGCTTGTCTTCCACCTGGCCGGCTTCGCGCACGTCGGTCAGGCCGAGCAGCGCCCCGAGGCCTGCCTGGCGGTCAACTTCGGCGGCGCGCGCCACGTGCTCGAAGCTTGTCTGGCCCGCTGCCCGGGGGCGCGCGTGCTGCTCGTGAGCAGCGCCGAGGTCTACGGCCCGGTGCCCGCCGAACGCATGCCCGTCGTCGAGAGCGAGCCGCGGCGGCCGGCGACCGTCTACGCCGTAAGCAAGGCCGCCGCCGAGCTGGCCGCGAGCCACGCGGTGGCCCGCGGCCTCGACGTCGTCGTGGTGCGCCCCTTCAACCACATCGGTCCCGGACAGTCGGACGCCTTCGTCGCCTCGTCCTTCGCGCACCAGATCGCGCGCATCGAGGCCGGGCGCCAGCCGCCCGTCCTGCGCGTCGGCAATTTGCGCGCCGTCCGCGACATGATGCACGTGCGCGACGCGGTCGAGGCCTACGTGCGCCTGGCCGAGCGGGGCCTGCGCGGCGAGGCCTACAACGTGACGAGCGGGTGCGCGGTGTCCATCCAGGACGTCCTCGACGGGTTGCTCGCGCTGGCGCGCGTGCCGATCGAGGTCGAGCAGGATCCGTCCCGGCTGCGCGCCGGCGACGCGCCCGTGTTCCACGGCTCGGCGGAGAAGCTCGCGCGCGCCACCGGCCTGCGGCCGGGTCTCGACCTGCCGGCCGTGCTGCGCGAGGTGCTCGACTACTGGCGCGCCAGGGAGCCGGCCGAGGCGCGGTAGGTGTTCACCCAGGTCTGCAGCGCGGCCCCCGGGCACTCGGTCGGGTCGGGCCGGACCTCCTTGTGCGTCCGCACGGCGCTCGTCGAGAGGCCGAAGCGGGCGCGGCAACTGTCGAGCAGGCGCTTGAGCGACGCGAGTTGCGGCGCCGGCACCGGCCCCTTGTCGAAGTCGCCGAGCAGGCAGATGCCGATCGCGCCCTGGTTGAGCCCGGCGCCCTCGTGCGCGCCCTGCCAGCGCAGCGCACGCCCCTCCCAGATGCCGCCCATCGGGTCGATCATGAAGTGGTAGCCGAGGTCGGCCCACTTCTCCTGGTGGCTCGACTGGATGCCGCGGATCTCCACCGCGGCGCGCGCCGGCGTGAGCGCCAGCGTCGGCAGCGCGGTGTGGTGCACCGTGAGCCGCGCGATGGGGGTCATCGCGTCGTATTTGCCCTTGATCGGCGCGGCGCCCCACTCCGAGCGCACGTGGATCTCGGGCAGCAGGTCGCGCGGGTCGGCGGGGATGCCGCCCGGCAGCGCCGCGCTCGTCGCGACCGGAACCGCCGCCGCGGACGGCACGGCGCTCGGGGGCAGCAGCTTGCGTTCGAGCATCGCCAGGCGCAGGTCGTTGGGACGGCGGATGCGCTTGCGCCAGGTCGCCGCGGCCGCGTCGTCCCGGGCGGCGCGCGCCGCGATGTAGGCCGACATGGCGAGGTCGTCCTGGTCGCGCACCGTGCCGAGTTCGAGGTCGAGCGCGTCGCCGAAGCGCTTGGCGGCCGACGAATAGCGGCCCGAGGCCATCTCGGCCGCCGCCCAGTCGCGGTAGATGCGCCAGGCCAGCTCACCGTGCCGGGAGGGCGCCTCGTCGAGCGCCCGGCCGAAAGCCAGCGCCGCCGAACGGTGCCGCCCGTTGGCGGACAGGGCGCGCCCCTCGAGCCAGCGCAGTTCGGCGCGCGTCTCGGGCTTGCGCGCGCGGCCGATCTCCTTGCCGATCAGGGCCAGCGCCTCGTCGGGCCGATCGGCCTTCAGCAGCGCCTCGATGCCCGCGACCGTCGCGGTCTTCGCCGGCGCGACCGCGACTTCGCTGCCGGCGGGCGCGACGCAGCCCGCAAGCAGCAGCAGGATCGGCAGGAGCGCAGGACCGCGTCGCATGGTGTCGAGCGCAGAGCATTTCAGCCACGAGGGCCGCTTTCAAGCGGCTTCGGCGGCGGCGACGGGTGCCGGCCTCCACGTCGCGTGCAGCACGACAGCCGCGAGCGCGGCGGCGAGCGCGAGCGCCGCGTAACTGCCGCGCAGCGCCGAGCCGAGCGCGGCATCCCAGGTTCCCAGGGCGAGCAGCGCGCCGAAGGCCAGCCGCGCCAGCAGGCTCTGCAGCGAGAGCAGCGCGGCCCGCTGCTCGGCCGGGATGCGGTGGTTGAGCGAGGTGCGTCCGATCGGTTGCAGGAACGCGAAGCTCACCTGCTGCAGGCAGAACAACGGGAAGACCCAGCCGCCGCCGGCCAGCGCCAGGCCCGCGAAGGACAGTGCCTGCAGGCCGACCACGAGTCCGGAGGTGAGCCGCTCGCCATAGCGTCCGTGCACGCGCCGCACGACGTAGACCGACAGCCCGGCCACCAGGTTCAAGGCGCCGAGCAGCGCGCCGTGCACGCGCAGGTCCGTCGCGCCCTCGGCCAGCAGCGTCGGCTGATAGAGCTGGAAGCCGACGCGCAGCAGCACGAAGACCACCAGATACCAGGCCAGCCCCCAGGCCACGCCGGGCGCGGCGAGCGCGCCGCGCAGGCCGGGGCGCGGGCCGTGAGCCGCGGCGGCGGGTACGGGGGCGCGCGGCGGGTCCTTCGCCAGACGCAGGGCGGTGGCCGCCGCGAAGAGCATCACGAGCACCGAGAGGTGGAAGGCCCAGCGGGTGCCGGCTGCGTGGGCCAGCAGGCCGCCCGCCACGTCGAGCGCGGAGACGCCGAAGAGCCGCCAGCGATGCGCGCTCGCCTCCTCGCGCAGCGCGTCCTGCCGTCGGCCGCGCGCCGCGAGCTGGTCGTAGAGCCACGCCGAGTCGGCGCCCGAGATCAGCGCGTGCGAGGCGCCCGTCGCCGCCATGGCCCACCAGCAGACGGCGTAGCTCTGCGCTTCGGCGAGCACGGCGAAGCAGCCGGCCAGTCCCAGCGGTCCCGCGACGAGCAGCGGCCGGCGTCCCCAGCGGTCGGCCAGCCAGCCGCTCGGCAGCTCGGCGCCGACCATCGCCACGTAGTACGCCGCCCACAGCGCGAGGTACTGGTCGGGCGTGAAGCCGCGATCCACGGTGAACGCCGTGTACATCACCGGGATCCAGGCGAACGCGAAGGTCAGGCCGGCGTAGAGCCGGTAGCGCCGCAGCGACGGCGGCGTGGCCGGCGCGACGGCGGGGAGCGGAGGGTCGGGCGGCGTGCTCATGCGCGCTCGGGATTCTCCGCTCGCGCGATCGCCCGGTGCCAGCGCGTTGCATGGGCGGGCGCGGCGCACCTATCCTAGCGCGCATGTCGATGCCGCAACTCGCAGAGCGCATGTCCCGTCTCGGCACCGAGACGGCCTTCGAAGTCCTCGCCCGGGCCCGCGCGCTCGAGGCGCAGGGACGTTCGGTCGTCCACCTCGAGATCGGCGAGCCCGACTTCGACACGCCGGCCAACGTCGTCAAGGCCGGGCAGGATGCGCTCGCCAGGGGCTTCACGCACTACGGCCCCTCGCCCGGACTGCCCGCGCTCCGCGAGGCGATCGCCGAGGACTTCACCCGCCGGCGCGGCGTGCACGTCACGCCCGAGCAGGTCGTGGTGTTCCCCGGCGGCAAGCCGGTCATGTTCTTCATGATCCTCGCGCTGCTGCAGGAGGGCGACGAGGCGATCTATCCCAACCCGGGCTTCCCGATCTACGAGTCGATGATCCGCTTCGTCGGCGCCAAGGCGGTGGCGCTGCCGCTGCGCATGGAGAACGAGTTCCGCGTCGACGTCGACGAACTGAAGTCGCTCGTCACGCCGCGCACCAAGCTGCTGATCCTCAACTCGCCGCAGAACCCGACCGGGTCGATGCTGACCGACGCGGACCTGCGCGCGATCGGCGCCTTCGCGGCCGAGCGCGGGCTGTGGGTGCTCTCCGACGAGATCTACAGCCGCATCGCCTACGGACAGGAGCACGTCTCGCTGCTCAAGTACGCCGACCCCGCGCGCACGGTCGTGCTCGACGGCTTCAGCAAGACCTACGCCATGACCGGCTGGCGGCTGGGTTACGCGATCGCGCCGGCGAACTTCGCGACGCTGCTCGCGCGCCTGCAGACGAACGCCACGAGCTGCACGGCGAGCTTCACGCAGATGGCGGGCGTCGAGGCGCTGCGCGGCCCGCAGGAGCCCATCGAGCGCATGGTGGCCGAGTTCCGCCAGCGCCGCGACCTGATCGTCGCGGGCCTCAACGCGCTCGACGGCGTGCGCTGCGCCAACCCGCACGGCGCCTTCTACGTCTTTCCCGAGATCCGCGGCACGGGCTTCTCGAGCAAGGAACTCGCGACGCGGCTGCTCGACGAGGCCGGCGTGGCCTGCCTCGCGGGCACCGCCTTCGGCAGCCACGGTGACGGCTTCCTGCGCTTCAGCTACGCCAACTCGGTCGAGAACATCCGCGAGGCGCTGACGCGCATCGAGGGCTTCCTGGCGCAGGCCGCCGCGCGCGCCTGAGGCGCCGGCACGGGGGTCGATCCATCCGTTACGGATTCCTGATCGACAACCGCAAGTGCATCGGCTGCCACGCCTGCACCGTGGCCTGCAAGTCCGAGCACGACGTGCCCGTCGGCGTGAACCGCACCTGGGTCAAGCAGGTCGAGACGGGCGCCTTCCCCGACGTGCGGCGCAGCTTCCACGTGATGCGCTGCAACCACTGCGCCGACTCGCCCTGCACCGAGATCTGCCCGGTCACGGCGCTGCACGTGCGCCCCGACGGCATCGTCGACTTCGACAACCGGCGCTGCATCGGCTGCAAGGCCTGCATGCAGGCCTGCCCCTACGACGCGCTCTACATCGACCCCGACACCCAGACGGCCGCGAAATGCAATTTCTGCTCCCACCGCGTCGACCAGGGCCTCCAGCCCG
>CAZBBB010000108.1:0-10562 GCA_964490005.1 uncultured Phycisphaerales bacterium
GCCCCGCCGCGCCCGACGCCGGCGCGCGGCGCGCGCCGCGCCCGCACCTCGACGGCCGCGACCTGGCGGGCGCGAGCTTCGCCAGCCTGCGCGCGCTGGCCTTCGCCATCCTCATCCTGCTGCAGGCCTGGATGATCGGCGCGGTCTGCCGCGACGTCGCCACGGCCGACTACCTCGTCGCGCTGCTCTCGGGCGGCGTGCCGGCCGAGGCGCTGCCGGTGCTGCTGTTCGTCGTGTCGGGACTGGTCGCGACCGCGACCGGCTCGTCCTGGTCGACCATGTCGATCCTGCTGCCCAACGTCGTGGCGCTGGCGGCGGCCGTGGGCGAAGGCAGCGAGGTCGGCGCCTACGGCATGGTCGTGCTGTGCATCGGCTCGGTGCTCGAGGGTTCGATCTTCGGCGACCACTGCTCGCCGATCTCCGACACGACGGTGCTCAGCTCGGTGAGCGCGGCCTGCGATCACGTCGACCACGTGCGCACGCAGATGCCGTACGCGCTGCTGTGCGCGGCGCTCGCGATCGTGCTCGGCTATCTGCCCGCGGCGCTGCTGCCGAGCTGGCCGCTGCCGGCGGCCGCCGCGCTGGCCGGCCTGGCGATGTGGTTCGTCCTGCGCCGCTTCGGCGGGCGCCCCGAGGAGGCGCCCGGCCCCCGGCCCGCCGCCGCCGGGCAGGCGACCTGATGCGCCTCTCGCTGCGCGAGTTCTCGCCGGCGGCCCGCGCCTTTCTCGGCGGCGCGGCGCTGCTCGAGATCGGGCACGCCTTCCAGTGGGCGCTGCAGAACCTGTACGTGGTCGCGGTCGGCTTCTCCGTGGCCGACGCCGGACTGGTGAACGCGGCCTCGGCCGTCGCGGTCGTGCTCGCGACCTTCCCCTCGGCCTGGCTCTACGAGCGGCTCGGGCCGCGGCGCGCGCTGGGCCTGGCGGCCGCCGCCAACGTCGCGGGCCTCGCGGGCCTCGCGCTGTCGACCTCGCTGCCCGCGCTCATGGCCTGCGCCGCGCTGACGGGCGCGGCCTACACGCTGCACCGCGTCGTCTCGGCGCCCTTCCTGGTGACGGCCAGCGAGCCGGCGCACCGCACGCGGCTGTTCCAGGGCGAGTTCGCCGTGCACACCTTCATGCAGACGGTGGGCCTGCTGCTCTCGCTGCTCGTGGCGGGCTCGCTCGAGCACGGCGTCTCGGGCGAGATCGTCGCGCTGCGCTCGGCGCTGCTGGGCGGCGCGGCGCTGAGCCTGCTGGCGCTGCTGCCCTACCGCGGACTGCCCGGCGCGACGCCGAGCGATCCGGCGGCGGCGCGGCGCTCGCCCTTCGCGATCCTCGGCATCCTCAAGCGCTCGCGCTGGCACCTGTGGCTGCGCGTCTCGATCCCGCACTTCCTGGTGGGCACGGGCGCGGGGCTGTCGATCCCCTTCGTGAACCTGTACTTCACGCAGCGCTTCGAGCTGCCGAAGATGTCGCTCGGCCTCGTCATGGCCGGCGCCTCGGCCACGATGACCTTCGGCGCGCTGGCCGCGCCGCGCATCGTGCGCCGCATCGGGCTGCTGCGCGCGACGATCGCGACCGAGGCGCTGTCGATCCCGTTCTTCCTGGCGCTGGCGCTCACGACCTCGCTGCCGATCGCGATCGCGGCCTACGTGCTGCGCGGCGCGCTGATGAACCTGAGCCAGCCGCTGTGGCGCAACCTGATGATGGAGATCACGCCGGCCGAGTGGCGCCCGGCGGTCAACGGCGTGTCGATGCTGTGCTGGAACCTCGGCTGGGCCCTCTCCAATCACTGGGGCGGCGAGTTGATCGACCGCTCGGCCGGCTGGCTGGGAGCGGGCCTCGACGGCTACGCCCTGCCGATGCTGCTGACGATCGCCATGTACGTCGCGGCGATCGTCGTCGAGGCGCGCTTCTTCTGGCGCGACCGCGAGATCGGCGTCGTGCGTCCGGCCCCGCCGCCCTAGAACTCCACGCCGCGCGCGGCGAGATGGCTGCGCACGGCCGCGGCCAGCTTGCCCTCGCCGTCGAGTTCGAGCACCAGCCGCGCGAAGCGCCGCTGGCGCTCGAGGTCGGCGTGCGCGCCCAGGTCCTGCAGGGCCACGAGCATGAAGGCCGCCTCGGCGCGATGGCTGCCGGCGCGCGTGGCGCGTTCGAGGGCGATGTTCGCCTCGCGCCAGTCGGCCTCGTCCTTGAGTTCGGTGTAGCGGCCCATGCAGGCCGCGCCGCGCGCCCACTCCAGATCGGCGCGCAGCCCGTCGTCCGCGGCCGCCAGTTCGAGCCCGGCCTGCGCCGCCGCGATGGCCTCGCCGCGCCGGTCGAGCTGCAGCAACGCCATCGAGAGCGCGAGCTGCAGTTCGGGACCCGCTCCGTGGCGCGCGATGGCCGACTGCGCGGTCTGCAGGGCCGACTCGGGCTGGCGGGCGGCCAGCGCCGCCTGCGCGGCGGCGGCGGCCGCGCGACCCGCGGCCACATCGGCATCGCCGCAGCCGCACAGCGACAGGCACGACGCGAGCGCCAGCGCCGCGGCGCGCGCAGCGCGCGACCGGGCGGCGTCGAGGCGTCGTGCGTTCATGGCGCGGACCATCATCGCGCTCCGCGGCGGTGCCGATCCAGTGGCCTCCCGGGCGCCGCGCGTGCGGAAAGCGCCTCCGCCACGGCTACGATGGCGCCCCGTGATCGACGGCGCCCCGCAGACCTTCCTGATCGACGGCACCGCCCTGGCCTACCGCAGCTACTTCGCGCCGGGCATCGGGCCGCTGTACGCGTACGCGGTCTCGCTGCTCTCGCTCGTCGAGCGCGGCCGCCCCGATTTCGCGCTCGTCGCGATGGACACCCCCGAACCGACCTTCCGGCACAAGGAGTTCCCGGCCTACAAGGCCACGCGCGAGAAGACGCCGCCCGAGCTCATCGATCTGTTTCCGACCTTCGAGCGCATCGCGATCGCGCTCGGCTTCCGCGTCTACGCGCTGCCCGGCTGGGAGGCCGACGACGTCATCGGCACGCTCGCCGCGCGCGGGGCCGCGGCCGGTCACGAGATCTCCATCGTCACCGGCGACAAGGACTTCCTGCAGTGCGTCGGCGAGCGCGTGCGGATCTGGAACCCGTCGGGCAAGGGCGGCGAGCCGGTCCTGCTCGGCGTCGAGCAGGTCAAGGCGCGCTTCCACTGCACGCCCGAGCGCGTCATCGACGTGCTGGGCCTGATGGGCGACTCCTCCGACAACATCCCCGGCGTGAAGAACGTCGGCGAGAAGACGGCGCTCAAGCTCATCGAGCAGTTCCCCGGCGGGCTCGACGAGATCTACGCGCGCCTGGACGAAGTCAAGCCGCCCGCGGTGCAGGCGCGGCTGCGCGAAGGGCGCGAACTGGCCTACGTCTCGCGCGACCTCGCGACGATCCGGCTCGACGCGCCGCTCGCGCTGGGCCTGCCCGAGCTGGCCTACGCCGGGCCCGACGTCGCCGCGGCGCGTGCGCTGTTCGCCGAGCTGGACTTTCCGTCGCTGGCCGAGCGCCTCGCCGGCGAGAGTCCGGCGCCGGCCGCGGACGCCGCCGCCGGCGAGGCGCGCGAGGCGCGCACCGTCACCACGCGCGCCGACTACGAGGCCTTCCTCGCCGAACTGCGCGGCGCGCGCCGTCTCGTGCTCGATCTCGAGACGACCTCGATCACCGCGCTCGAGGCCGAGATCGTCGGGCTGGCCTTCGCCTTCCGGCAGGGCGCGGCCTGGTACCTGCCCGCCAATCTGCCCGAGCCGATCTTCGGCCCCGGCGAGACGCCGCTGACCGCCCGCGAGCGCTTCGAGCAGGCCGCGCAGGGCGGCTCGATGTTCGCGGCCGGCGAGCAGGCCGCGCGCCGCACGACGGGGCGCGGCGTGCCCGACGACCCGCTCGTCCCCCCGCCGGGCAGCGACCTCGCGCGCTTCCTCGACGACCTGCGGCCGGTGCTCGACGACCCGCAGGTCGAGGTCATCGGCCAGAACATCAAGTACGACCTGCTCGTGCTCGGCCGCTACGGGCTGCTGCCGCCCAACGTGTCCTTCGACACGATGCTCGCCAGCTACTGCCTCTCGGCGCACCAGAGCCAGCACGGGCTCGACTTCCTCGCGCTCAAGCACCTCTCGCTGACGAAGATCCCCACCAGCGACCTGATCGGCAAGGGCGCCAAGCAGATCAACTTCCGCGACGTGCCGGTCGAGAGCGCCGGCGCCTACGCCTGCGAGGACGCCGAAGTCACCTGGCGGCTGTACGAGCTGTTCCGCGACGAGCTGGCGGGGCAGCCGGTCGAGCCGGTCTTCCGCGACATCGAGATGCCGGTGCTGCGCGTCATCGAGGACATGGAGCGCCACGGCGTGCTCGTCGATCGCGCGCACCTGAGTTCGCTCTCGGCCGAGATGGGCGAGCGCCTCGCCGCGCTCGAAGCGCAGATCCACGAGCTGGCGGGGCAGCCGTTCAACGTCGCCAGCCCCAAGCAGTTGCAGGAGATCCTGTTCGTGAAGCTCAGGCTGCACGAGGAACTCGGCCTCAAGCGCCTCAAGAAGACCAAGACCGGTTTCTCGACCGACGCCGAAGTGCTCGAGACCATGTCCGAGCATCCGCTGCCGGCCGCGATCCTCGAGCACCGCCAGCTCGCCAAGCTCAAGGGCACCTACGCCGACACGCTGCCCGGGCTGATCCATCCGGTGACGGGGCGCATCCACACGTCGTTCAACCAGGCCGTCGCGAGCACCGGGCGGCTGTCCTCCTCCGACCCCAACCTGCAGAACATCCCCAACCGCACCGAGATCGGGCGGCGCATCCGCGAGGCCTTCATCGCGCGCGAGGGCTGTCTGCTGCTCTCGGCCGACTACAGCCAGGTCGAGCTGCGCCTGATGGCGCACCTCTCGGGCGACAAGGCGCTCGCGCAGGCCTTCCTCGACGGCGAGGACGTGCACCGCCGCACCGCCGCGCTGGTCTTCGGCGTGGCGCCCGCCGAGGTCACGCCCGAGATGCGCAACCGCGCCAAGACGATCAACTTCGGCATCCTCTACGGCATGGGCGCGCAGCGCCTGGCGCGCTCGATCTCCGTCTCCGTCAAGGAGGCCTCGGAGTTCATCGAGCACTACTTCGAGGTCCTGCCCGACGTGAAGGCCTGGCTCGACCGCACCCGCGACGACGCCCAGCAGCGCGGCTACGTCGAGACCATCGCCGGCCGCCGCCGCCAGTTCGACGATCTCGACGCCGCCGACGGCCGGCAGTTCGCCGGCGCGATGAACGCCGCCGTGAACACGCCCCTGCAGGGTTCGGCCGCCGACCTGATCAAGATTGCCATGCTGCGCGTGCACGCGCGACTGCGCGCCGAGCACCCGCGCGCCGCGATGCTGCTGCAGGTGCACGACGAACTCGTGCTCGAGGTCCCCGAGGCCGAACTCGAGTCCGTCAGCGCGCTCGTCAAGCACGAGATGGAGCACGCGCTCGTGCTCAAGGTGCCGCTCGTCGTCTCGACCGGCAGCGGCCGCACCTGGGTCGAGGCGCACTGACGGCGGGCGGCGCGCACCGTCGGCGCCGCGTCTCCGAGGGGCGCCCGGCACCCGGCATGCGCGCGTGCCTCACTCGCCGCTCGGTGGACCTCGGCCGCCCTGCCGTCGTGCGTCCCTGGCCAGCGCCGACTCGATGACTTCGCGGAACTGCTCGAGGAAGAGGCGGTCCTTCATCCGGCCGGCTTCCTTCTTGGAGCGGAGGATCGCGGCCAGTTCCGCCACCGGCAGGGTCACGCCTCGCACCGTGAACTCGGTCCGGCCCCGCCAGAGCGTCTCGAAATCGACGCCGGCAGCCTGCGACATGAGGTCCAGCGTTTCGGGGCCGCGTACGGCCGTCACGGTGGCGGCCTGCCGAAGGATGCCGGCGATGACGACGGCGTCGGGGAGCAGTTCGTCATCCCCCGCGCGCAGCGTGAATCCCGCCGCGCGCAAGGCCTCCAGCGCGCGCTGGAACGATTCGGGCTCCCGCGGCAGGAGCAGGTCCATGTCGTGCGTGAGGATCTGCGTGGCGTCGTGGAGAAAGTGCAGCTCGGCGCCGAACGCCCCGACGATCAGAAACCGGACTCTCGCCGCCATGAGCGCCACGCAGGCGCGGATCCACTCGTCCATGTCTTCCTCGATGACATGCTCTTCGGTCACGAGGTACACGGCTCCTTGGGCGCGGCGTTACGGGTCCCGCTGCGACGGACGGTCCGGGATCGGCGGGTCGTAGGTCAGCTGATCGTTGCGCGTGCGCGGCGCGCGAAAGAAGGCCTGGACGCTGCGCAACCCGTCGAGAACCCACGTCTTGTCCGCGCCCCGTCGGTTCTCGGGGTGTGCCGAGAGACGGCGGGACAGTTCGAGCAGCTCCTCGAGCGTGACTTCGTCAGGTTGCGGCGGCAGCTCGCCCATGGCGCGGATTGTAGCGCCACGTCACTCGAGCGCGGTCTCACGATGCCAAGGCACCGTGCCTCTAGCCGTCCTCGCGCTGGAACTCGAAGCGCCGCGGCGTGCCGCCCTTGGTGAAGCCGACCGTGGCGATCAGGCCGGTCTCGGGCGAGAACTCGTACACGATGCGCTTCGGGTAGTCGTGGCGCGGGTTGTCGAACACGGCACGCGTCGGGCCCAGCTCGGTGAGCACGAACTCGGTCGGCGCCGCGCCGCCGGGCTGCGCGATGTACACCAGCCCGCCGTCGCGCTCGACGACGCGCAGATACTCGAACGCGACCAGCTTGCCGCTCGTGTTGACCGTGCGCGACACGCCGAACATCGCGCCGCCGAGCGGCGGCCCCCAGCGCTCCTCGATCGAGGACCCCGAGCTGCGCCTGCCGGTCCACGCGCCGGCCAGCCACTGCAGCTCGCCGATCGCGGCCTTGGCCGGCGCGGGCAGCGGGATGTCCTGCGCCTGCCGGTAGATCCCGATCGACGCCGAGCCCGCGGGCGGATCGACCGCGACGCTCACGAGCAGTCCGTCGGGCGTCATGCGGAAGCTCCTGCGGATCCTCCCGATTCCGCCGGGCGCGGAGCCCGGCGCGCGCACGAACTCGACCTCGTACTCGAAGGTGCCGTCCTGCCACGAGCCGCGGTAGCGCACGACATCCTGGTTGGGCTCCACGATCTCTGTGATCGAGCCGTCGATCGCGACGCGCACGTCGCGGTGCCCCGAACCATGCCCGTTCAGGACGACCGCGCCTTCCTCGACGCGCATCAGGAAGGTCGAGGCCATCGGGGGGCCGAGCTGCTCGAGGCGGCGCCCTTCGGTGCGGTCCTCGACGTAGATCCACTCGCCGTCCAGCGCGCTCAACCCGTCGACCTGCGCGCGCAGCCCGGTCGAGGTCAACGTCGCGCCGATCAGCGTGAGCGCCGCGAGCGTCGTCAGAGGCCAGGTGCGCATGTGCATGGCGAAGTCCCTCTCGTGGTCAACGAAACGTCGCGGCCTGGCCGGACGAGCTGCCCTTCTACCGCGGGGTCGCCGGGAAGAACAACGTCGCCGAGTCTCCCCCCTGTCCCCTGGGCCCGATCCGTCACTCACGTGCCCGACCGGGCAGTGGTCAACGCCGCGACTTCGCGCGAGCCTTCAGACGTCGACGTATCGCCCACGACAGGGTCTCACCGGCGACGCTCGAAAGGACAGCGCACGTGCCCATGATCCCCACGATCGCCCAGCCGGCCACCGATGTCACGAAAAGCGAATACACGAGCAGCCCGCCTACAAACAAGGCGACCCCGAACGAACCGGCAAAGACCGCGGCCGGCAGGCGCATCGCGAGCACGAAACTCACCAGGCCGACGAAGCCACCAATGATGCTGAGCCAGACGTCGTCGGGAAGGCCCAGCGCATGGCCGAGGGCAGGCACGCGGAATGACACCGGCACCGACACAGCCCCGAGACCCGCGCGAAGCAGATTCCGAATGGCCGCAACTGACATCGGGGTCACACGCGCATGACGAGTTGGCGTTCAGCCGCGGCCGGCTCGGCGGCCGGCGGCTGCAACGGCTTGTTGGGCTGCGTCACGGAGCCTCCCGGGACGCCGCCCGCTTGATGTCCTCCACCACTTTACTCAGGTCTCCATCCATCGCCGCGGCAAGAGAATCGAAGTGCGCCGGCGACTGAAGGTTCTCAGACCTCAGGTAGCCGCGGCAGAGGCGGCCGAGTTCGTATCGTGCGAGTGCACGGGCCACCTTCCCGTTCCCGTCAAGAAACGGGTGAATCGACAGGAACTCGGCATACAACGAGGCTACGACCTCTATGGCTTGTTCCAGCGAGACAGGCAACAGCGACCCGGATATGCGCAGGGAGTAGCCCGCGAGCATTGCGTCGATGCGAGCGGGGACCTCCTCAGGTGGAGGAGGGACGTAGGTGGCTTGCGCCAACCCGCCCGGTCCTCCGACCCAATTCTGAACGGTTCGGAAGCGGCCAGGTCCCATACGCTCGTCACGCACGGCGGCGATGTGCATCGAGGACAGTAGGCCCCGCGAAGGTGGCGGCGACCCAGCGGCCATAGTCACGCCGATGGGCTCGACCCCCACTCTTTCGGCAACGGTTCTCACGATCCGCTCAATTCGATCGAGGCGATGCTCGATGCGACCATCACGGTCGGCAACGAAGGCAGTCTGCTCCTCAAGGTTCATGGCGATGCGCAAGTACTGTAGACGGAGCCCGTAGCCACGGGGCGAGTCAAGGAGAGCGCAGGCGTGTTCCAGATGCACTAAATCGGCAGTGGCGTCCTCGCTAGTGGCTCGGGCACGGAGGGAGTCGCGTTCGCTTGGCGTTAGGCGCTGATTCGTCACGAAGGCGATGCCATCTGCGTTGTTCTTCTGGACTCCCTTCAGGTCATCATCGAACTTCGCCATCACCTCTGCGAACGTCTTCGGAGTCGGCGGGAAGTAGAACGCACCCACAATCCGATGGCCTCCACGTTGGCACAGGGCGTCCTTGAGTCCATCAGGCCCGCCGAGCGGACACTGGGCATCGATCGACGAGTAGCCCTCAAGGGCGAGCAGCCCAGCAGCAAGCCGCTCAGCCTGAGCTTGTCCGCCGCGCCAGTGGAGAAGAGCCATCTCGGTGGTCATCCCCGAATCTCGCACTGTCACGTGTCCTCGTCAGCCACTCGTTCAGCATCAGCGGCGGCGCGCAGCCCCGTCCGCTGCATGTAGTTGTTAGGAATTCCGGTACACATCAGTACGGATGCGCGATGAAATGCTGAATGATTTCGACGACGACAGCAATCACAACTAGGGCAATGAATATCCAGAATGCGATCACTGCGGCGGCGCTGACGAGAGGAATGAGACAAATGGCGCCGCCAACGAGTAGTATCCCACCAGACCACCAGACGAGCGACCATGTGGCAGCAGCATGAACCAACTGCCATCCGACTAGCACGGATGCGGCACCCCCAAGCGTCATCCAGACTAGAGGCAGGAGTTTTGAGGAGGAGCCTGAGGTCGTAGACACGGAGCGTGATTGAACGACGCTGCCATAGCTATCCGCAGCGGCTCCCGAACCATCGATGACCGACCCACCGGCTTCCGACTCACGGGCTTTGAAGAAGGCCCCCTCGTGCTCCCGTCGGGGACGTCCCAACCAGTCTTCGCCTCTGCGGGTTGACCCCACGCGCTCGCCGGATGTCGAATAGTGACGCTGAACTGGCCGGCCGAGCCAGTCGGTCTCGTTCCTGCTGTGGCCAGCCTTCCCACCTTGACCATCGGAGTGCTCGGCTCGGTCACGCCCCAGCCAGTCACTTCCTCGCCTGGTCTCGCCGGTCTTGGTGCCTTCAGTGTCGTAATGCTCCTGCTTGGGATTGCCCAGCCAATCAGTCGTGAATGTCGTCTCGCCGATTTTCCGACCAGTGCTATCGAAGTGCTCCTCCTTCTCCCGCCCAAGCCAGTCAGTGGTTTTCTTGGAGTAACCCGATTCATCGGCCATTGGGCACTCCTCCTTTCGGATGCCTAACGCCCAGGCGATCAGCGGCGGCCGAAGGCCGTCCGCTGCATCGGCGTGTTGGGCATGCGTCGCTACTTGCTCTTGCGTTCATAGGCAGTAAAGGGCTGATTGTTGAAGTCGCCACCGATGAACAGCAGGTCATTAGCGGTGGCCTTGGCAGGGGCCACAACGAGATTGAATGACTCAGCGTCGCCGAACGGGTCGCCGTCGCTCTCGCGGAAGTACAGCACGTACGGGTTGCCGTGGAGTTGAATGAGCAGGAACGGATGCTCTGTACCTCGCTTGGTCATGGTGCCAGCCATGAACACCTGCCCCTCGCCGATGAAGGCCTGATACTGCTCGGGCACCTTCGAAGCGACACTTGGATCGCTTCGAAACACGAGTGGTTCGGTAGAAGGCGTTTGCTCGTTGCCCCACAGGCGCGCAGAGAGGTCGACGTGCTTGACCCACTCGCCTTCGAGTCTGCTCGACACAACATTCTGCGCATCGGGTGCCACTCGAAGACCGTCTACCGCAATGAGCGCCATGCTAGTGCCGAGAAGACAAACAAGAAGTTTAGAGGTCATCGTCTATCTCCGATCCGCCTGCCCAACGACCCGGCCTTCAGCCGCGGGCCGCGGCCAGAAGGCGCAACGAGTTCGAACG
>CAZBBB010000109.1:0-10204 GCA_964490005.1 uncultured Phycisphaerales bacterium
GCCCGCAGGCAGACCCGTCGCGGCGGGGCCCGTCGGCGTCCAGGCGATCTCGACGCGCGGTCCGCCGGCCGGCGCGGCGGCCGCGGCCAGCGCGGCGGCCGCCAGATCGACGCGCTCGAGCGCCGGCGGAGCGGCGGCCCGCAGGTCGTCGGCGCCGAGGTACGGCAGCGGTGCGCTCATGCGTGGGGCCGGGCCGGGGGACGGAGGGGGCTGCCGTCCGCGGCGCGGACGGCGAGCGCCAGAGGATGAACGATGCGGGCCGCGCTGAAAAGCCCCCGGCCGCTCCTCACTCGATGATCTCGGCGTTCTCGGCCAGGCGGCGCTCGATCTCGGCCCGCCCGTGCCGCCGGCCCGAGCGCGAGCCGGGGCAGTGCGCGAGCACGTCGCGCTCCCAGGCCCGCCGGCTCGCGACGAGTTCGTGCCAGAACGGAAAGGTGCGGCACTGCGTGGGGCGCAGGGCGTAGACGCTGCACTTGCCGTCGCGCAGGAACACGCACGCCTGCTCCCGCGACTTGAAGCTCAGCCAGCCCTCGACCTTCTCGCAGTAGCGCCGCTCGAAGGCGCGCTGCGAGATCCCGAAGTGCGCGGCCAGCGCGCGGCGCTCGGCGCGCGAGCTGTAGACGTACTGGAACCCGTCGCCGTGGTTCTTGCAGCAGTCGCCGCAGGCCGTGCAGGTGAAGCGCAGGCCCTCGGCGTACCAGGGCTCGGGTTGCGCGGCCCCGCTCACGCCTCGACCCAGGACACGCTGAGCGGCCGCGTGAACTGCCGGTAGCCGTCGGGCGAACCGAGGAAGCCGAAGCCGCTCTGCTTGGCGCCGGCCCAGGGCGGGTCGCCGGCGCCGCCCAGGCCGCGATTGACGCCCACCTGCCCCGACTCGAGGCGCGCGGCGAGCGCCACGCCGCGCTCGACGTCGGCCGTCCAGACGCTCGCGCCCAGGCCGAAGGGCGAGGCGTTGGCGAGCGTCAGCGCCTGCTCGACGTCGTCCACGGCGCGGATGCTCGCCACCGGGCCGAAGGTCTCCTCCGTCATCAGGCGCATGTCGTCGGTGACGCCGCTCACGACGGTGGGTTGCACGAAGCAGCCCGGGCCCGGCAGCGCGTCGCCGCCCAGCAGCACGCGCGCGCCGCGGGCGCGCGCATCGTCGATCTGCTCGAGCACGCGCCGGCGCTGGCTCTCGGCCGCCATCGGCCCCATGAAGACCTCGCCCGTCGGGTCGCCCACGCTGAGCGCGGCGGCGCGCTGCACGACGCGCCGCGTGAAGTCCTCGGCCACGCTCGACTCGACGTAGATGCGCTCGACGGCGCAGCAGACCTGCCCCGAGTTGCGCATCGACTCGCGCACGGCGTACTCGGCCGCGGCGTCGAGGTCGGCGTCGGCGCAGACGATCATCGGGTCCTTGCCGCCCAGTTCGAGCACCATGCGCTTCAGGCCCGGCGCGCAGGCCGCCATGATGTGCCGGCCGGCCTCGACGCTGCCGACGAAACCGACCATGTCGATCGCGCCCGCGACGAGCGCCTTGCCCGTGCGCTCGTCGCCCTGCACGAGCAGCAGCACGTCGGCGGGCAGCTCGGCGGCGAAGATCTCGGCCAGGGCCGCGCCGGTGAGCGGCACGAGTTCGCTGGGCTTGAACACGACGGTGTTGCCGGCGAGCAGCGCCGGCACGAGGACCTCGCGCGCCATGCCCAGCGGGAAGTTCCAGGGCGTGATGGCGGCCACGACGCCGAGCGGTTCGCGGGTGATGCGCGTGCGCAGGCGCTCTTCGCGCGCCTCGAGCGGGGACAGGGCCTCGGCGCAGGCCTGCAAGAGGCGTGCCGTTCCGGGGCCCGCGCCGCGCGCCTCGCCGCGGGCCGACGCGATGGGCTTGCCCATCTCGGCCGTGACGAGCCGGGCGAGTCGCTCGATCGTCGCGGGGTCAGAGAGGCGCTGGACGACCCGTTCCAGCACGGCGCGCCGTCCGGAGAGGCCCAGCGCGGCCCAACCCGGCTGCGCGCGGCGGGCGCGTGCGATGGCCTGCTCGACTTCGGCGGCGTCCGCGCAGGGAATGCGCGCGAGCACTTCGCCCGTCGCGGGGTTGGTGTCCGTCAGGACCCGCGCCGTCGCGCGCGGACTGTCGAGGGTGCTCACGCAAATCTCCGGATTGTCCCCCGCGAAATCGCAGGACCGGTATTCTACGGCCTGTTGCCTGCGAGGCGCTCCACCGGCCTCCGGCGTGGGTTGGGCCCGAAGAGTCCTTGGCAAGCTGCACGCAGCCCCGCGAACGACATGGGTGGCGTTCGCGGAGCGATGCGCAGCGGGGGTGATTCGACGGATCTCGACTGCACGTCGAGGACGTCGGCGCTCCCGCAGGCGATTTTGTTGGCGGGGCGCACGGGCGGCCGCGCGCTCAGAGGCTCGACAGGCGCCCGCCGTCGACGGGCAGCGACACGCCGCGCACGTAGCTGGCCTGCGGCGAGGCGAGGAAGGCGATCGCCTCGGCGACCTCCTCGGCGCGGCCGATCCGGCCTTCCGGCGCGGCCGCCGCCCAGCCCGCGCGGATCTCGGCCAGCGGCCGCCCGCTCGCCGAGGACAGCTCGCGTCCCAGTTCGGCGAGGCGCTCGGTGTCGGTGTAGCCCGGCAGCACGTTGTTGATCGTGACGCCCGGCGGCAGCTCGCGCGAGAGCGTCTTGGCCCACGCGACGACGGCGCCGCGGATCACGTTGCTCACGCCCAGCCCGGGGATCGGTTCGCGCGCGCCGATCGAGACGACGTTCACGATGCGCCCCCAGCCGGCGGCGACCATGCCGGGCAGCAGCGCGCGCACGAGCGCCTGCCCGGCGAGCACGTGGCGACCGAAGGCCGCGAGCAGCTCCGCGTCGGCGGCGGCCAGCAGCGGGCCGGGCGCCGGCCCGCCCGTGTTGTGCACCAGGATCTGCACCGGCGCGCGCGAGGCCAGCGCGTCGAGCGCGGCCGCCAGGGCGGGTCGCGCGTCGAGGTCGGCCACGAGCGTCTCGGCCCGCGGCGCGCCCGCCGCGCGCAGCTCGTCGAGCAGCGCTTCGAGAGGCGCCGCGCTGCGCGCGAGGGCCGTGACGGCCGCGCCGCGCCGCGCCAGCGCCAGCGCAGCCGCGCGCCCGATGCCGGCGCTCGCGCCGCACACCAGCGCGTGCCGACCGTGCAGCTCGCCCGTCACAGGCCCCCCGGTTGCAGCGGCGTCCAACCCAGGCCGTCGGGCTCGCGCCCGGCCTTGAGCCGGCAGGCGACCTGCAGCCGCACGAGGTCGAGCTGCGTGACGATGTCGGCGTTGGTGCTCGCGACCCAGGCGCGCTCGCCCGTCGGATCGACGAGCAGCCCCACCGGCACCGGGCTGCCGGCGAAGCGCTCGGCGAACAGCCGGCCGTCGGTGGCCTCGACCGGGGTGAGCGCCAGGTCGATGCTCGCGATGCGGCGCCGCGTGGCCGTGTCGAACACCTGGACCTGCCCCGACTCGGCGCAGCTCACGAGCGCGCGCCGCCCGTCGGGCGTGATCTTCACGCGGATCGGGAAGGCCGCGCAGGGCAGCTCGGCCTTCACCGTGCGCGTCGCGGTGTCGAGCACGGTGAGCGTGTCGGCCTCGCGGTTACCCACCCAGACTTCGCGGCCGTCGGGCGTGATGTCGAGCCCCTCGGCGCCGGCGCCGGTCGCGATCGTCGCGAGCAGCTCGCCGCGCCGCAGATCGACGACCGACACGCTGCCCGAGCCGATGTTGGCGACCCAGGCGCGGTCCTCGCGGTCGAGCACGAGCATGTGCGAGACCTGCTGGCCGGTCGCGACGCCGCGCAGCACCTGTCCGGCGCGCACGTCCACGAGCAGCACCTGGCCGCTGCCCTCGGCCGTCACCGCCAGCAGGCGCCCGTCGCGCAGGAACTGCAGGCCGTGCGGCCGGCCGTGCTCGCCCAGGTCGATCGTGCCGCTCACGCGCCCCGCGCGCAGGTCGAGCACGGTGAGCGTGCGGCCCGGCGCGCCGGCCGGGCCGTAGTCGCTGATCACGGCCGTCAGGCCGTCGGGCGACACGGCGACCTCGTGCGGCGCGCGGCCGGTGGGCAGGTCGCGCAGGTGCGCGCCGCTCAGCGCGTCGAGCAGCGAGACCGAGTCGCCGCTCTTGTTGAGCACGAGCAGCGTGCCGCTGCCGAGCTGCGGGACGCGCCAGGCGACGTCGTCGTCGGCGCCGGGCGTGACCGTGCAGCCCGCCAGCGCGAGCGCGAACGCGAGGGCGAGCGGGCGGCGGCGGCGCGGGCGCGCGGAACGCGTCACGCGCCGCTCAGTGCCGGCGGCTGATCATGTCGGCGATCAGCCCGACGAGCAGGATCTGCAGCGCCGAGACCAGCAGCAGCACCGGTCCCTCGCCGAGATTGCCTTCGTTCACCTGCAGCGCGCCGTAGGCCAGGCCGCCGAGCGCCAGCAGGCCCGAGGCCGGCAGGAAGACCTTGAGCGGCTCGAAGTAGACCGACACGCGCAGGATCAGCACCAGGAAGTTGAAGGTGTCGGCGATCGGGCGGATCTTGCTCGTGCCCGTGCGTCGGCGGTAGTCGATGGGCGTGAAGATCACGTGCCGGTTGCGCGCCAGCAGCGCGAGCGTGATCGTCGTCGTGAAGGAAAAGCCGTCGCTGATCAGGTTGAAGCGTTCGATCGCCGCCTGCCGGCGGAAGACGCGCAGGCCCGAGTTGAGGTCGGGGATGGCGTGCCCCGAGAGGTAGTTGGCCAGGCCGCGCAGCACGGCCTTGGCCGGCCGGCGCGCGAGCGGGATGTGCACGTTCTCGCCTGTGCGCGCGCCGACCACCATGTCGGCCCGGCGCTCGACGAGCGTGCGGTACAGGCCGGGCAGCGCGTCGGCGGGGTAGGTGCCGTCGGCGTCGGTGATGGCGACGATCTCGCTGCGCGCCGCCAGGATGCCGGTCTTGAGCGAGGCGCCGTAGCCGCGGTTGCGCTCGTGCGCCAGCGGCCGCAGCGCGGGCAGCGCGTGGCACAGCTCGGCGAGCACGCGGCCGGTGCCGTCGCCGCTGCCGTCGTCGACCACGAGGATCTCGTGCTCGATGCCGGAGGCGGCCAGCACCCCGGCCAGCTCCTGCAGCGCCGGCCCGATGCCGGCGGCCTCGTTGTATGCGGGGACCACGACCGAGAGCTGGACCATCCGGGGGCGGATCGTAGCCCAGGCTGCGCGTCGATCGAGCCTGCTATCCTGCGCGGATCCGGGCGCGGGCCGTGTGTCGGGACGAGTCGGCCGCCCCGCGCCGTCCAAGGGAGCGCCCGTCATGAGCGCACGCCGAGCCGCCGCCGTCCGTCGCCCGCCGCCCAGGCGCCGCGGCGAACACGGCGTGTCGATCCTGCTGGCGATGCTCGTGCTGTTCGTGCTGGCCGTCGTGATCACCGAGCTGCGCTACAAGGCGGCCGTCGAGCTCGACTCGGCGCGCGCCTTCGTCGAGCAGCGGCGCATGTGGTATCTGGCCGACGCCGCGCGCCTGCAGGCCGAGGCCGTGCTGCTCATGGACATCGAGCAGGCGCAGGACACCTCGAGCGCGGGCGGGGGCGGCGACCCCGCGGCCGGCGCCGGCGGCGACCTGTTCGGCGGCGCCGACGGCGGCGGATCGGGCGGCGGCGACCCGAGCGCCGGCGAGGGCGAGGACGAGCAGGCCGCGAGCGTGGCCGACACCACCGCGCGCACCGATTCCTTCCTCGACGAGTGGAACAACCCCACCTCGCTGGCCCCCGCGCTGGGCCAGGACTACGAGCTGTACGTCGAGGTCGTCCCCGAGGACGGCAAGCTCAACCTGCTCGGGCTGTGGACCGCCGACGAGCAGCTCGCCGACGAGCAGCGCGCGATCCTGCGCGCGCTGCTCGATCGCGCCTTCGAGGGCACCAGCCAGGACATCAGTTACGCCGACGCGACGCAGTTGCTCGACCGGCTGGAGGACTGGGGCGCGGGCAAGCGCGGCAGCTTCGACCCCGTCCCCAAGCCGCTGCGCAAGCTCAGCAACGAAGAGGAGGAGCAGGCCGAGTCGGGCGTCGACACCGACGTGGTCGACCTCGACGAGGTCCATCTGCCGCTCACGCTCGGCGAGCTGGCGCTCATCGAGGGCTTCTCCGCCGAGCACCTCGCGGGCTTCGTCGAGAACGACGTCTTCCACCCGGGCCTGCACGAGTACCTGACGCTGCACAGCCACCTCGAACTCAAGCCGGCGCCGCCCGTGCAGGACAACCCCTTCGGCGGCAGCCCCTTCACGCAGGGCAGCCTGTTCGACAAGCCCTCGCCCACGGGCGTGCCGCCCGGCGAGGAGACCGATCCCGACGGCAGCGGCGCCGACGAGGAGGAGCCCCCGCCCTCCCCGACCAACGACGGCTTCGTGAACGTGAACACCGCGCCGCTGGCGGTGCTGCGCGCGCTGGCCCCCGACGAGATCCCCACCTCCTTCCTCGAGAAGATCGTCGAGTTCAGGAACCGCATCCACGAACTCAAGGAGGGCGGCGCGCTGGGCATGGCCGACTCGCTCTTCGCGCAGTTCGACGACGGGCTGGCGGCGGCCGCCGAGGAGGAGAGCAAGTTCAAGGACGAGGAGGACGAGGACATCACCGACTTCGTCTTCGAACTGCCCGACGAGGCCATCGACAAGGTCGAGGAGGAGTACGGCATCGAGCTGAGCGTCGACCCCGAGTACCGCACGACCTTTGTCGGTCGCTTGACGGTCACCAGCCAGGTCTTCACGATCAAGATACTGGTGCGCGACCCGCGCAGCGGGCGGCGCGCCAGCTACCGCTCGATCGTCTGGCGCATGGTGCGCGACAGCGGCCCGGTGGTCGTGACCCTGATGCCGCTCGAGCCCTTCCACGACCCGCGCCGGCTCGACAAGGACTTCCCCCAGAAGCTCGAGGACGTCTCGCAGGGGCGCTTCGAGGCCTGGGATGCGCGCACCGCCGCCTCGGCCTCGGCGATCCCCGGCGGACGTTGACCGGAGAAGCGGGCCCTTCGTATCCTGTGGGGCTCTATTTCGGGCTCGAAACGGCCAGATCGCGGCCGGCGGCCCACGGGGCGAGCGCGCTTTGATCATCCTTCTGCACCTCGACGCCGGCCCGGTCGAGCGCGCCGCCGTGGCGGCCGCGCTGGCCGACCTCGGGCTGGGCGCCGAGGAGGTGCGTCTGGGGTCGCGTCACGGCTTCGTGGCCGAGGCCCGCGAGGGGGGCGTGCCGGCCGAGAGCGTCGGGCGGCTGGCGTGGGTCGAGCGGGTCATTCCGCTCGCGCCGCGCGCGCCGCTGGCGCGCGCCACCAAGCACACCCACGAGCACGGCGTGAGCGTCGGCGGCGCCCGCTTCGGCGGCGGCGCGGTCGGGGTCATCGCCGGCCCCTGCACGATCGAGGATCCCGACGCGCTGCTCGCCACCGCCCGGCACGTCGCGTCGGCCGGCGCGGTCGCGCTGCGCGGCGGCGTGTTCAAGACCCGCACCTCGCCGCACGCCTTCCAGGGCGGCGGGCTGGCGGCGCTCGCCGAACTGGCCGCCGTCGCGCGCGAGGTCGGGCTGCCCTTCTTCACCGAGTTCACCGACCCGCGCCAGGTCGAGGAGGCCGCGCCGCTCGTCGACGCGATCCAGATCGGCGCGCGCAACATGCAGAACTTCCCGCTGCTGACGGAGGCCGGACGCAGCGGGCGGCCCGTGCTGCTCAAGCGCAACATGGCGGCCGACATCGACGAATGGCTGCTCGCGGCCGAGTACGTGCTCAAGACCGGCAACGAGCACGTGCTGCTGTGCGAGCGCGGCCTGAAGAGCGGCGAGCAGCACGTGCGCTACCTGCTCGACATCGGCGCCGTGCCGTACGTCAAGCAGCGGGTGGGGCTGCCCGTGATCGTCGACCCCAGTCACGCGGCCGGCGACTGGCGCCTGGTGCCGGCCCTGGCGCGCGCCGCGATCGCCGCCGGCGCCGACGGCCTGATCGTCGAGGTGCACCCGCGCCCCGAGGCCACGCGCTGCGACGCGCTGCAGGCGCTGCCGCCGGCCGAGTTCAGCCGCCTCATGGCCGACGTGCGCGCGATCGCCGCGCTCGACCACCGCGAGGTCCCCGCGCCGCGCGGCGCGGTGAGGGTCTGAGCGTGCGCAGGAGCTACGTCGCCGCCAACTGGAAGATGCACCTCGACGGCGCCGCCGTCGACGCCTTCTGCGCGCGCCTGCCGGCCCTGGCCCGCGAGGCCGCCGACGTGCGCATCGGCATCTTCCCGCCGAGCGTGTATCTGGCGCGCGTCGTCGGCGCGCTCGCCGGGCGGCCCCTGACCGTCGGCGCGCAGGCGGCGCGGCCCGAGGAGCGGGGCGCCTTCACCGGCGAGATCGCCGCGCGGCAGGTCAAGGACGTGGGCGCGGGCGCGCTCATCGTCGGGCACTCCGAGCGGCGCACGCTGTTCGGCGAGACCGACGCCGACGTGCGCGCGCGCCTCGACGCGGCGCTCGCGCTGGGCCTCGACGTGATCTTCTGCCTCGGCGAGAGCCTGGCCGAGCGCAAGGCCGGACGGACCGACGAGGTCGTGCTCGCGCAATTGCAGGCCGGCCTCGCGGGGCTGTCGCCGCGCGACATCGCGCAGCGCGTGACGATCGCCTACGAGCCGGTCTGGGCCATCGGCACCGGGCTGGTCGCCACGCCCGACCAGGCCCAGCAGGTGCACGCGCTGCTGCGCGCAGCCGTGGCGCGCCTGGCCGACGAGGCCACCGCGCGCGCCGTCGTGATCCAGTACGGCGGCAGCGTGAAACCCGACAACTTCGCCGAGCTCATCGCGTGCCCCGACGTGGACGGCGCGCTCGTGGGCGGGGCATCCCTCGACGTCTCGATGTTCGAGGCGCTCGTGCGGCTGGGCAGCGGCTCGGCCCACGGCGCCGGAAGGAACTGATCACATGGCATTGCTCGAGAGCATTCTCTGGGTCCTGTTCGTGGCGGCCTGCCTGCTCGTCTCGACCATCATCCTGCTGCAGGAAGGCAAGGGCGGCGGGCTGGGCGAGGCCTTCGGCGGCGCGGGCCAGCAGACCTTCGGCGTGAAGGCCGAGGGCATCAACAAGTTCACGGCCTGGGTGTCGGTCGCGGTGATCGTGATCGCGATCGTGATCACGCAGATCCGCGGCCTGCAGTCGGGTCTGACCTTCGCCGACCCGGCGCCCGTCGCGCCGGCCGGCGAGACGGGCACGACGGGCGGCGCGGCGCCGACCGACGGGGCCGGCCAGTGACGGCGACGAAGAAGGCGCCCGGCCTCGACGTGAAGGCCGCCCTGCAGCGCGCCGGCGCGCTGCTCGAGGGCCATTTCCAGCTCACCTCCGGCCGGCACAGCGACCGCTACGTGCAGTGCGCGCTGCTGCTCAGCCGGCCGCCCGAGGCCGAGGCGGTGTGCGCGGCGCTGGCCGACCGGCTGGCCGACGTCCGCCCCGACGTGGTCGTCGGCCCGGCGCTCGGCGGCGTGATCGTCGCGCACGAGGTCGCGCGGCGCCTCGGCACGCCGGCGCTCTTCACCGAGCGCAAGGACGGCGTGATGACGCTGCGCCGCGGCTTCTCCGTGGCGCGCGGCGCGCGCGTCGTCGTCGTCGAGGACGTCGTCACGACGGGCGGCTCGGTCAAGGAGGTCGTCGCGCTGCTCGAGCAGGCCGGCGCGCGCGTCGAGGCGCTGGGCTCGATCGTCTGCCGCGCCGAGTCTTCGCCCTTCGATCGCCGCTACGAGTCGCTGCTGGCGCTGCCGATCGCGTCGTGGGAGCCGACCGGCTGCCCGCTGTGCGCGTCGGGCAGCCCGGCGATCAAGCCCGGCAGCCGTCCCGGCGCCTGAGCCCGAAGAGGAACGCGCGGTGCTGTCGAGCATGACCGGCTACGGACGAGGGCGCGCGCGCGCCGGCGCCTTGAGCGCCGAGGCCGAAGTGCGCTCGGTCAACGGGCGTTTCCTGTCCGTGCGCTGCCGGCTGCCGGCGCAGCTGCTGCGCCTCGAGGCCGCGCTCGAGTCGCTGGTGCGCGACGCGGTCGGCCGCGGCTCGGTCGACCTGCACGTGCGCCTCGAGACGCCGCCCGCCCGCCGCGCCGAGCCGCGCATCGACGCGCGCGTGCTGGCGAGATACCGCCGCGCGCTCGACCGCCTCGGCGGCGGCGGAGACCCGGCGATGCTGCTCGGCCTGCCGGGCGTCGTGCGGCCGGCCGCCGAGGCGCAGGCCCGTCCGGCCGACGTCGACGCCGTCGTGCTCGACG
>CAZBBB010000110.1:0-10144 GCA_964490005.1 uncultured Phycisphaerales bacterium
GACGGGCGCGCGCGGCGCCGGCGCGCGCGGCCGCTTCGTGCGACCCGAGCCGGCGCGCGTCAAGTCGCTCGTCGCGGCGCTCAAGCGACACGACCCCGACCCGCGCTGCGCGCTCGACCACGCCAACGCCTACGAGCTGCTGGCGGCCACGATCCTTTCGGCGCAGTGCACCGACGCGCGCGTCAACCTCGTGACGCCGGCGCTCTTCGCGCGTTACCCGACGCCGGCCGCGCTCGCCGCCGCCGAGCAGGGCGATGTCGAAGAGCTGGTGCGCACGACCGGCTTCTTCCGCAACAAGGCCAAGAACCTGATCGGCATGGCGCAGCGTCTGGTCGAAACCCATGGCGGGCAGGTCCCGCGCGACATGGACGCGCTGCTCACGCTGCCGGGCGTGGCGCGCAAGACGGCCAACGTCGTGCGCGGCGAATGCTTCGGCCTGGCCGACGGCGTCGTCGTCGACACGCACGTCATGCGCATCTCGCAGCGCCTGGGCCTGACGCGACACGCCGACCCGATCCGGATCGAACGCGACCTGATGGAGCTGCTGCCGCAGGGCGAATGGATCGGATTCTCGCACCGGCTGATCCGGCTGGGGCGCAGTGTCTGCCCGGCCCGCACGCCGCGTTGCGGCGCATGCCCCGTCGCTCGTTGGTGCCCGAAAATCGGCGTAGAATCGCCGGCATCCTCCTGAGGAGACCCGAGATGCTCAAGACCGCGTCGCTGATCGCCATGCTCGCTGCCGCGCCCCTCGCGCAGGTCGTTCCCGACCAGCCGGCCTCCTTCACCGGGGTCGTGCAGACGGTCTCCTTCGACAGCTCGCTCATCTGCGCGCCGCCGACGCACGCGCTGGAGTGCAGCGGCGGCACCTTCTTCCTGAAGAACGGGGCGGCCGACCTCGACACGGTCGTGGGGCAGATGGTCAAGGTCAGCGGCTTCCCGAGCGCGGCCGGCTGTCCGGTGTGGGCCATCGACCTGATCGAGCCGCCGCCCGTCACGCTGAAGGTCTGCGGCACGACGGCGCTGAGTTGCGAGGTCAGGTTCCGCTCGTGGCCCGGCGGCCTCTCGCAGCACGCGCTGCTCGTCTCGCTCGCGCCGGGCGTGGCGCCGCTCAACCTCGTGGCCGGCTCGCTGCTGCTCGGCGACCCGTGGTTCGTGCTGCTCACGCAGGTCGGGCACTTCCCGCCCGAGGGCGCCGACTTCGTGTTCAACGTGCCGATCGACACCGCGCTCGCGGGCCTCGACTTCTGGTTCCAGACGGCGCGCCGCCAGGTCGGCCCGGTCGGCCCGCTGCAGCTCAGCAACGCCATCTGCTTCCAGATGGGCGGCATCCCCTTCGTGTGCTGGCCCGCCGACTGCGGAGCGACGTCGGACACGTGAGGTGAGCGGCGCGCTGCGCACCGCGACGGTCGCGCGCTGCCGCGCGTGCGATCGGTTCACCGCGCATCAACCGGCAAGGGCTGCCGGAGCCACTGCAACCCTCCCGCTGGGTCCACATGCACCAGCTTCCACGCGCCGTCACGCCTCACCCAGGCTGCGATGAAGCGTGCGGTCGAGACTTCGATCCGCACCGTGCCCGTCCCGGGATCCTCGATCTCTCGTTCGCTGGTCCAGGTGATCGTGGCTTCGTAGCTTTCGCCCGGACAACAGCGCGCGTAGTCCTCGGCCGAGACGATGCGCATGCGCGGGGGCTTCGGCACACCACGAGTCGAGGCAACATGATCGCGCACGTGGCGTTCGATCGCTGTACGGCCGAGCTCATCACCGAAGGCATGTTCGATCGACGACGGCGCCAGAAGGCCGATGAGGCGCTCCGCGTCGCGGGACGCATAGGCGTCACTGATTTCCGCGAACAGCTCCGGAAGCGCCGCCAGCAACTGCATGCGCCGCACGTATCGCTCCGGCGGATCCTCCAGGCGTGACCATTCGGAGCGCCAGTCCAGTTCATCCTGCTCGTCGAGCATCCACCTGGGACTCCACGCATCCGCGTCGCTGAAGACCGGACCGTCCTCGCGTCCGAGCCGGAGTCGGATGCGACGGCCATCCTCCAGGGTCGCGACAGCCAGCCGCCCGCGCTTCCACACGACGGACGCAGCCAGCACATAGGGCATCGCGCGCGATGCTGCCCGCCGCATCAACGGTGCGCTGAACGACTGCCACGGCCCGCCATCCTCGCGCGGGGACACGTCCACCGAGACGGCCGTCGCGAGCAACTGCGGAAGCGTCGCGAACCACATCGACTCGGACGGAACGGCGGACACGTCGTCTGCCCGTGCGATGACGCCAGGGTCGGCCGCACCCGGTTCCGGCTCGGCGGAGGCGCAGCCCGCCAGACAACCCACGGCAAGCCAGCACAGCCTCGACGCGCGCATCGACACGGCGGGCAGCCTAGCAGGTCGTCACTTGATCGGGGATGACGCTCGAGCCGCGCCCAGTCGCCGCCGTGCGTGACGCAGTCATTCCGGGGAGTTACACCGGTGTGCGAATGCGCGCCCTGACCGCTCTTGCTCTCCTGCTTGCCCTGGCGTGCGCAGCGCCCGGGGATTCGGACACGCCCCCGTCCCCCGAAACTCCGCCGACCGATGGCGCCTACGCGCTCGTGCTCGGCACGGCGCAGGACGGCGGGCTGCCGCAGATCGGGTGCGAACGCCCGTGCTGCGAGGCGGCGCGCGCCGACCCGTCGCGGCGACGCCTCGTGGCCTCGCTGCTGCTCGTCGATGCCGACCGGCGCAGTCGCTTCCTCATCGACGCGACGCCCGACCTGCCCGAGCAGCTCGAACTCGCGGGAGGGCACCCGCCGGAGAGAGCCCCGTACTTCCAGGCGTGTCACCTTTGGCCGCCACCGCCGAAGCCCGAAGGGCGCCGCGCGCCCTTCGACCTGATCCTGCTCACGCACGCGCACTTCGGACACTACGCCGGCCTCGCGCACCTGGGCACGGAGTCCTTCGCCGCGCAGTACCAGTTCGTTCGAAGCGGGCCGCGGCTGGCCGCGTTTCTCGAAGGCAACGAGCCGTTCGCGACCATGGTGCGCGAGCATCGCTTGTTCGCGCAGTCGTTCGAGCCGAACGGCGGGAGCCGGCTCAGCGGCGATCTCGTCTTCCATCCGCCATCGGGTGAGGCGTACGAGGTCCGGCCGCGGCTGAGCGTCGAGTTCCTCGCCGTGCCGCACCGCGACGAGCTGTCGGAGACGCTCGCGTTCATCATCCGCGGGCCGCAACGTTCGCTGCTCTACCTGCCGGACATCGACGCATGGGAGCGTTGGGATCGCAGCCTGGCCGAGGTGCTCGCGGGCGTGGACGTGGCGCTGATCGACGGCACCTTCTACGACACCGACGAGCTGCCGGGCCGCGACCCGAGCGCCTTTCCGCACCCGACGATCCGGCACACGCTCGAACTGCTCGCCCCGCTGCCGGCGAGCGAGCGCGCCAAGGTGCTCTTCACGCACCTGAACCACTCCAATCCGGCGGCCGACCCGGACAGCGCCGCGGCCGCCGCCGTCCGCGCGGCGGGCTGCGGCGTGGCGCGCGAAGCTCAGGTCATTCCGCTCTGAGCCAGGCGACGAGCGCGTCGGCCGCGAGCGCGTGCCCGGTCGCGGAGAGATGGCCGCCGAGTTCGGGCGGCCGATGGAAGGAGTCTTCGGGGTGCGCACGGTCGTGCTCGCGGAAGACCGGCGCCAGGTCGAGGCTGGGCAGGCCGATTCGGGCGGCGTTCTCGAGCGTGAGTTGCGCCAGCCGCGCGTAGTCGTCCTGCGCGCCGAACACGACCTCGTCGGTCGGGAGCAGCAGCCACAGCGGGCGCGCCCCGTCGGCGCGCACCGCGTCGAAGAAGCGCCGCTGCATGCGCGCCACGAGCTGCCAGCCGACGGAGTCCGCGCTCACGCTGCGCTCGCGCCAGCGCGCCCAGCCGGCCTCGAGCGCCGCCAGAGCCCAGCTGCGCGGTTCGCCGCCGCCCACCCGGCGCTCGCCGCCCGCGTACAGCTCGAAGAGCGCCTGGGGCTCGATCACCGGCAGGCCGACGACGGCCAGCCCCTCGCCGTCGAGCGTGAAGCGCGGCTTGGCGTACGTGCGGAAATCGAGCAGATTGCGCGAGTAGTCGCGCAGAAAGAAGCCCAGCACGACCACGTCCGGCGCGTAGTTGCGCGCGACCCGCTCGTAGCACAGCAGCTGCTGGTCGGTGCCGTAGCCCGGCACGGCGAAATTGAGCACCTCCCAGCCCGGGCCGAGCCGTTGCTGGCAGCGCGCCGCGAAGTTCTCGTCGTCGGCGACGCCCTGTCCGAACGTGTAGCTGTCGCCGACGAAGACCAGCCGGCGCACGCCGGGCGGCTTGGCCTCGACGAAATCCCGCGCGGCACGCCAACCCTGCGCGTTCGTCGTGAGTTCCTGCCCGCCGAGCCCGGGCGCGTTGCGCCAGCCGAGCTCGGGGTCCCAGGCCAGCGTGCTCTCGAGCACCGCGCGGCCGGCGGCGAGGTGCTCGGCCGCCCACTCCCACTCGTTGCGCAGCGATTCGTTGCCGGCCGGCGCCACGTCGCCGCGCGCGACGACGACGGCGCGCGTGCCGACCTCGAGCAGCAGCGCCAGCAGCACCATCGAGAGGAGCAGCCTGCGCCCGCGTCGCGCCATGGCGCCACTTTACGCAGGCCGGCCGCCCTCGTCGATGCGACGGCGCGCTTGCTAGAGTGCCCGGCATGGAGTCCCCCCTCGCCGAGGCGCCGCTCTTTCCGCTGCCGGAGGGCGCGCTGCTGCCGGGCGAGCTGCTGCCGCTGCACGTCTTCGAGCCGCGCTACCGCGTGATGATGGAGCACCTGCGGCGCGGCGATCGCCTGCTCGGCATCGCGACCCTGCTGCCGGGCTGGGAGAGCGACCCGCTGGGCCGCCCGCCGGTCGCCGACGTCGTCGGGCTGGGGCGCATCGTGCGCGACCGCCTCAACGACAACGGCACGAGCGACATCATCGTGCACGGCCTGCTGCGCGGCGAGATCGTCGAGGAGCTGCCGAGCGAACCCTTCCGGCGCGCGCGCCTGCGCCTGCTCGAGACGGGTGACCGACACCCGGCCGAAAGCTGGAGGCAGCGGCGCGAACTGCTCACGGCTCTTTCCGAGCGGCTGCGGCAGCGCGCGTTCCGCTTCGACCTCACGGCCTCCTTCGACGCCGGCGCGCTCATCGACCGCATGGCCTGCGCCCTCGACCTGGCTCCGGAGGAGCGCGTGCAGCTGCTGCAGGCCGTCGGCGTGGAGCGCCGCGCCGAACTGCTGCTCGAGCTGCTGCGTTCGCGGCGCCACCGGCAGCGCCTGATCGAGATCATCCCCTCGCTCAACGGGTTCTCGCTGGGGCTCGACGGGCCCGGCGCACCCCCGGCCTGAGCGCATGCGCCCCGGCCGCGAATCGCTGCGCCTGCTGGCCCTGACGGCCCTGCTCGCGGGCGCCGGCTGCGGCGAGAGCGCGCCGCGCCCCAACATCCTGCTCATCTCGATCGACACGCTGCGGGCCGACCGGCTGGGCGTCTACGGCAACGACGAATGGGGCCGCACGACGAGCCCCTCCATCGACGCGCTGGCGGCGCGCGGCACGGTCTTCGACGCGGCCTGGGCGCCGCGCGGCCAGACCCACCCCTCGCTGGGCGCGATGCTCTCCGGCAAGTACCCGATCACGACCGGCCTGCGCGAGAACGGACTGCAGCTGCTGCCCCAGCACCGCACGGTCTTCGAGCATCTGCAGCGCGCGGGCTTCCGCACGGGCATCTTCCTCGCCAATCTCGACAGCGGCGATCCCTCCGACGCGTGGGCCTACCGCGGCGCGGACGTGGCCGCCGACGGATTCGACGGCCGGCGCCGCTTCGAAGTGCGCCAGGAGAGCCTGTTCCAGTCGGTCTGGGACGACCGGGTCGAGCAGGCGGCGCTGGAGTTCCTGCAGGGCGCCCGGCGCGGGCAGCCCTTCGCGGCCTGGGTGCACTTCTACGACGTGCACAAACCCTACAACCCGCCGCCCGCGCGCGTCGGCGACTACGGCCTGTCGGCCGAGGTCCCCGAGGTGCTGCGCGCGCCGGGTCCGCACTCGGGCGCGGCCCTCGAACTGCACCTGGCGCAGACCACGCTCGGCGATCGCGAGGTGCCCGAGAGCGAGCTGCGGCGCATCCGCGGCCTGTACGACGCGGGCGTGAGCGCCGCCGACGAGCGGGTCGGGCGGCTGCTCGGGCGGTTGTCCGAGATCGGCGCGCTCGAGAACACGATCGTCGTCCTCACCGCCGATCACGGCGAGGAGCTGTTCGACCACAACCGCTACTTCTTCCACGGCAACTCGATCTACGTCGGCACGCTGCGCCTGCCGCTCATCGTGGCCGGCCCGGGTCTCGCCGCCGGCGTGCGCACCGAGGCCCTCGTGCAGAACATCGACATCGCGCCGACGCTGCTCGACCTGGCGGGCGTGGCTCCCGCGCCCGACATGGAGGGCGCGTCGCTGCTCCCCGTGCTGCGCGGCCAGACGCAGGACGGCCCGCGCCCCTTTGCCTTCATCGAGTGGCAGGACGCGCTGTATGCCGTCACCGACGGCCGGCGCTTCTACGTCCACAACCCGCAGCACGCGCATCCGCTCAAGGCGCCCTTCCGCATGCCGGGGGCGCCGCGCCCCGACCGCGGCTTCCAGATCGACTGCTTCGAAGCCTACGACCTGCCCGCCGACCGTCTGCAGCAGCTGGACCTGCTCGCCGCGCTCGACCCCGCGACGCTCGGACGCCCCGGCGGCCTGCCCGAACCCTGGGCACCGCTGCGCGCGGCGCTCGAGGCCTGGCTGGCGCACCCCGACCACGAACGCGAGATGAGTTGGCCGGGCTTCAGCCCCGCGGCGGTCGAGCGCATGGCCGAACTGGGCTACACCGAGGCGGGCCGCGACCGGCCCGACGTGATGTTCATGGAGAGTTGCTCGGACGGATCCGCCGGCGGGCGCTGAGCGGCCGCGGGCGGCCCATCAACGACGGCGGGCGCCGCGGGGTGCACCCGCGACGCCCGCCGTGCGGACCAGGTCGAGGTCGCCGAGACTCAGATGATCTCGATCTCCGCACCCTGGCTGCCGTACACGCCGCCCGTGGCGGTCGCGGCGGCATCCGTGATGAAGAACTGCACGTAGAACTTCATGCCCGCGAGCGCCCCGTTGATCGGGAGCGACATCTTGAGCGTGCCCGTGCCGAAGCCGTCCGTCGTCAGCGGCGCGATCAGGAACATCGAACCGAGGTCGATGTTCATCGGGATCGGGAAGCGCGGGTCGAAGAACGGCGCACCGTTGCCGGGCAGGAAGGACATCGCGGCCAGCGCGGAGGCGTTGGCCTTCGCGTCGGTCACGCCCAGCAGCCAGTTCGGGTGACCCTGGTTGGCCGGGACGTGCGTCAGCAGGCCCGGGGCCACGCCCGCGCCGCTCAGGCTCGCCACGCCGAAGGCGCTGTTCTTCGAGGGCAGCTCGCTGGCGAGCGTCGGACGCGTGAAGGGGAACTCGCCGTTCTCCACGCGCGCATCGGTGAAGGCCACCTCGAGGAAGTGCACCAGGTCGGCCTCCTCCTGCGCCGTCAGGCCGAGCGGCACGAGCAGGTCGTCGGTGTTCGGGCCGGGGAAGTCGCCGCCGAGGTTGTAGAAGCTGACCACCTCAGCCAGGTTGGCCTTGCCGCCGTTGTGGAACAGGTTCCCGCGCAGCTTCGCGTTGAAGATCATCGGCGTCTTGAACTTGCCCTTGTCGGCCGGGTCACCGGTGATCGCCTCGCGGCCGATGTCCTCGGCGTCGGGACGAACGCCGATGTTGTGGAAGTCGGCGTCGTGCGTGAAGGGCAGCGTGTGGCAGGCCGCGCAGTTGGCCTTGCCCTGGAAGAGGTCGAAGCCGGGCTGCAGGTCGGGGGCCCACGGACCGAGGTCGCCCGACGCGAACTCGTTGATCAGCGTCTCGTCGCTGATCAGGGTGCGCTCGTAGTTCGCGATGGCGAAGATGATGCGCTCGGAGTTGATCAGCGTGCTGCCGTAGACCGCGTTGAACATCTGCGGATAGGTGGGGTACTGGGCGCGGAAGTCGATCATCTCCTGCGGCAGGTCCGTCATCAGCGCGCCGGGCTTGACGTTCGGGAGCTTGGCGCTGACGTCGAACCACGTGCGACCCTCGCGCGCCATCTCGACGTCGCTGAGCGGCGGACCGGCGGCCTGGCTCTCGAGCGAGCCTCCGGCGCCGATCGACACGAGCCCCGTCTCGGGGTCGGTGAACTCGTCGAGCGCGCGGCCGTCCCAGAAGTTGAGCAGGTTGTAGGCGGCGTTGATCGCGGAGGGCGACTTGCGGCCCGTGACGCGCGGAGCGAAGCCGAACGCGGCGTCATCGATGAAGTTGTGGTTGGCATCCATGCGCGGCACGCCCGCCGAGCCGTTGATGTCGTCGGCGGTGTTGAACACGCCGTCGGGACCCGGGTTGAACATCACGCGCGGGTCGCTGCCGCCCGCCTCGTGGATGTGGCAGGTGCCGCAGGACATCGTGTTGTCCGAGCTGAGCTGCTCCTCCCAGAACAGGAACTTGCCGAGCACGTCCTGGTTGGGGAGCAGCGGGTTCTCGAAGGGGAACTCGGGCGGCGGCAGGCCCTGGTCGGCCTGGGCCGAGCCGGCCGGGGCGGCGAGCGCGAGAGCGATCGCGGCGACGGGGGCCAGTCGCGCAATGCGGTTCAGCAACATGGGAAACCTCGGGAGATTCAGGGATGAAGGAAGGATCATGGAGCCTGGGACTCGGGCTGGAACGAAGGCCCGCGACACGAGGAGTCGGGGACCACGTGCGGGCTATGATCGCGGGCGCCTGGTCCGGGACAGCGGAGCAGGCAGGAGTTTAGCTCGCTTGGAGCGGAACTGTCAATGCATGATGCATGTCCGCAATGCGCTTCCAATAAAGCACTTACGTCAACCACATCAGATTCTCTGTGAATACCCAAACGCGCGGGCCGGGACGGCGACTGCACCCTATCGGCCGACGGATCCAGCCGGCATGAGGCCAGCCGAGTCGCGGGTCACGTGGGAATTGCATGCCGAGCGCTGGATCGCGCAGGCCGATCGCATCGCCGAGATGACGCGCCCGGCGTCGCGGGCGCTGCTCGCTGCGCTCGCTCCGCGCCCGGGCCAGGTCGTGCTCGACGTGGCTTCGGGCGTCGGCGATCCGGCGCTCGAGATCGCGCGGCGCGTCGGCGCGCGGGGCCGCGTGCTCGCGACCGACGCCGTGCCCGCGATGGTCGCGGCGCTCGCGGCGCGGGCGGCCGCGCGCCGGCTCCCGTGGATCGACGCCCGGCACCTCGCCGCCGAGGCCCTCGAGGAGCACGCGAGTTGCGACGCCGCCTGCTCCCGCTTCGGCGTGATGTTCTTCGACGACCCGCCGCGCGCGCTGCGCAACATGCGGCGCGCCGTCCGCGAGGGCGGGCCGCTGCTCGCCATGGCCTGGGGACCGCGGGCGGGCAACCCCTACTTCACGCTCGTCTCCGACGCGCTCGACGCCTGCGGCGCGCCGCTCTCGGAGGCCGATCGCGCCGCCCCGTCGGTGTTCGAATGCGCCGCACCGGGCGCACTGCTCGACCTGACGGTCGCGGCGGGCTGGCGCGAGGCGCGCGTCGAGCCCGTGCCGTTCGAGCTGGTGCTCGCGGACACCACGCCCGACACGCTGCTCGCCGCGCAGGCGGTGCTGTCCCGCAAGGTCGAGGAGCGGCTCGAGACGCTCGACGCGGCGGGGCGCGCACGCGCGCGCGACCTCGTCGCGCGGGCCGCCGCGCCCTTCGCCCGCCCCGACGGCAGCGTGCGCTTCCCGGCCGAGGCGCTGCTCGCGCGGGCACGCGCCTGAAGGCCGGCCCGCACCGCGGCCGATCGTTCAGCTCAGACCAGGCAGCTTCAACCCGCGCCGACGGGCGCACTCGAGCGCCTCGTCGTAGCCGGCGTGGGCGTGGCGCATGACGCCGGTGCCCGGGTCGTTCGTCAGCACGCGCTGCAGCCGCGCGGCCGCCTCGTCACTGCCGTCGGCGACGGTCACCTGCCCGGCGTGCAGGCTGTAGCCCATGCCGACGCCGCCGCCGTGGTGCAGCGAGACCCAGGTCGCGCCCGAGGCCGTGTTGAGCAGCGCGTTGAGCAGCGGCCAGTCGGACACCGCGTCGGTGCCGTCGC
>CAZBBB010000111.1:0-10133 GCA_964490005.1 uncultured Phycisphaerales bacterium
AAACGGCTACGAAGCTCGCCTCGGGGCACTCCCTCGCGTGCCGCCCCACGCTGCGGTCAGTGCGTGGAGGGAGCACAACAACAGCACCGCGATCGCCGTGAGCGCGACGATCATGGCCATGGAGCGGTGGGGTGGGGTGTAGGTGAAGTCGGCGACGTGGCGGCCGGGCGGGAGGATCGCGCCGAGCAGGGCGTGGTCGACGATCTCGACGGGGTGGCTCGCGCCGTCCAGCGTGAGCGTCCAGCCCGGGTCCCAGGATTCGGAGACGACCAGGACGCCGGGCGCGGGCGCGTCGCTGCGCACGAGGATGCGGCCGGCGTGCGGGCGCTCGACGACGACTTCGTGGCGCGCGCCGCGCGTCGGCAGCGCGAAGGGCGGCGCGCGTTCCACGAGCGCCGTCTCGAAGACCGGCGCGTCGCGCGCGGCGAGCCAGCCGAGGCGATCGCGCGCCTCGGGCAGCACGAGCGCGCCGCCGCAAAGAAAGGCCGGCGGCCCGGCGCTCGGCCGGGCCAGCGCGCCGAGGCCCTCGTCGGCGCGCTCGAAGAGCACCGGCAGCCCGCTCGCGGCGGCCAGGCCCGGGTCGGCGTGCACGACCGTGTCGACGGCGAGCAGGTCGAGCAGCGGCGCGTGCAGCGTCGCGACCTCGCGCAAGGCGCGGCCGCTGCGCGGGTCGCGCGCGTCGAACAGCGGGCCTTCGAGGCAGGCGAGCAGTTCGGCCGTGCGCGCCGGCACCATCGCGGTCAGTCCGTGCACGGCGCGCAGGCCCGCGGCCGAGGCGAACGTCGGCGGCAGCACGTTCTGGCCCGGCGCGAAGACGGCGATGCGCCCCGGTCGCTCGGCGAGCGCGGCGATGCTCGCACGCTCCGGCAGCGCGCGTTCCTGCGGCACCGGCGGATTGAAGCCGCGCGCGAAGCCGATCAGGTCGACCGCGAGCACGAGCGCGGGCAGCCAGGCGGCGAGGCGGCGAGAGGACGCGAACGGCGCGCCATCGCGGGCCTTCGCGGGGCCGCTCGTCCGCGCCGGAGCCGTTGCCGCTTCGCGCCGCGCCCACCACAGCGCGGCGAGCGCGGCGAGCAGCAGCGGCGCCTGGCGCAGCGCCTGGCCCTGCAGGTCGGCGGCGAAGCGCGCGGCGTCGGGAGCGTCCAGGCGCGCGGCCCAGAGCGGCGCGCCGATCAGCGCCGCCAGCAGCGCCGCCCCCCACCCCCACGGCACGCGCGCGCGCCGCTCGAGCACGGCCTGCGCCGCGAAGGCCGCCGCGAAGGGCAGGCAGGCGTCGAACACCGCGAGCAGGCGCTTGGGATTGCCGATCGCGAGCCGCTCGGTCGCCGGCGTGAGCGTGAGCAGCAGCGGCGCGAAGATCGCGCCGGCCAGCGCGAGCAGCGCCACGAGCAGAAAACGGCGCGCCGTCGCGCCCGCCGCGCCGCGCAGCGCGAGCGGTACGAGCAGCAACGCGAGCAGCCCCGCGTACGAGGAGACCTCGGCGACGTTCGTCTGCAGGCGCCCTTCGAAGAGCAGCCGCTGCGGCAACCAGTCCTCCATGGTGGGCGCCGGCGGATCGGGCCGCCCGAAGGCGACCGGGTCGCCGAAGAACGAGGGCAGCAGCAGCCCCGCGAGCGCACCGGGCGGCACACGGCTGTCGGCCAGCGCGTGGCGCGCCGCCGGCGTCGCGCGCAGCGCGCGGCCGTCGAGCTGCAGCGCCGGCAGCAGTTGCGGCAGCGCGAGCGCCGCGCCGAGCAGCGCGGCCGCCCCCAGCGCGAGCGCGGCGCGCGGGGCGCGCAGGCCGGCCTCGCCGCCCGCCAGCAGCAGGGCCGCGCCCGTCAGCAGGATCGCCGCCTGCGGAAAACCCGAGACCAGCGCCAACCCCGTCGCGAGCCCGAACTCGAAGATCGCGCGCGCCGTCGCGCCGCGCCGCAGCCAGACGAGCGCCGAGAGCTGCAGCGGGAACCAGCTCGAGGCCCAGGTCATGGGCGCGCAGTGCCAGCGACTGATCATCCAGCCGCTGAAGGCGAAACCGACGGCGGCGATCGCGGCGATGTGCGGCGCACCGCCGAGCAGCCGCGCCGCGCGATAGGCCAACCACAGCGCCAGCGCGACGTGCGCGGCCAGCAGGAGGTCAAGCGCCGTGACCGGATCGAAGGGCCGCGTCAGCCACTCGACGTGGCTCGGCACCGGGAAGTGCTGGTTGGCCGCGAAGGGAAAGCCCAGCAGTTGCCCGTCGTCCCAGGCGGTCGAGCCGCTGTCGGCGAGCAGTTGTCGCGCGCGGATCAGTCCCGGCAGCACGTAGCCGACGATGTCGGGCGTGGCGAGATTCACGTCGGGCAGCGCCTCGCCGACAGCGGCCGTCCGCGCCCAGGGCCGGATGTCGGCGCGCGGGTCGGAGACCGGAAAGGCCAGCGTGCTCTGCCCGAGGAACAGCGCCTCGAACAGCACGCCCGCCGCGATCACGCACGCGGCTGCAAGCGCCTTGAGACTCTCGCGTGCCGACAAGACCGGAGCGTCCATGCCCGCGTGCCCGCCTCCCGAGTCCTGCGCCGGCCGCTCGCCGCGCCGGCGCGGCGATCACGATACGCTGTTCCGCGCCGCGTCGCCGTCTTCGACGCGAACCTCGTTCGCGCGCGGGTCGCCGAGCTGATTTCGCGACTCCCCCGGACAGGAGGGACCGCGCTATGCTGGTCGCCGCCCCGGATGGTGGCCCAATGAGACTCCTGCATCTCGTCGGAACGCCCCTCGTGCTGCTCTGCCTCCACGGCAGCGGCGAAGCGCAGACGCTGCGCTACACCGTATCGGGAGACCGGGTGCCGGATGGCCTGGGGAACGCTCTCGACCTGCTGCAGGACATCACCGGCGACGGCGTACCCGAACTCGTCGCGGGAGCATCGGCGGCCGCCGGCGGAGGACGAGTGACCATCCATTCCGGCCGCAGCGGAGGTCTTCTGCTCGAACTGTTCGGAGGAGTCCCGGGCTTCGGCTTCGGCCACAGCGTGGCGGCACCCGGAGACATCAACCTGGACGGAGTGCCCGACATCGTCGTGGGCATTCCGGAATACGGACCGCCCATCCGTGCCGGTCGGGCCATGGGATTCTCGAGCGACACCGGTGCCGTCGTCTTCGACAAGAAGTGGTTTTTCGAACTGGAGGAATACGGCACCGAGGTGCAGGCCATGGGCAAGACCTCAGGCAACGGCCTGCCCGTATTCATCGTCGAGACCAAGCTGACGAAGCGATTCACCTCCTGGCCTGGCTGCCCCTACCCGATCCTGGTCGGAAGCGGCGGTATCGCACCAGCGGTGTCCTGCTCCGCGACGGAGGACCCGGGTGAGTACGGGCCCACGGGAGACGTGAACGACGATGAAGTGGACGACTACTTCATCACGAACACTCCGACCGGCTCCGCGCATGCCGTGGCACGAGTCTGCGCCGGAGGCACGAACAACGTCCTGGACTCGATCCAGCACGCTCAGCTCTACGCTGGCGTCAAGCTGCTCGATCCGCGCGTGCATCGGGCTCCCGACTTCACCGGCGACGGGGTTCCGGAGTATGCCTTCACCTACGTCTCCACCGGTTCCGTTGCGGCCGGCATGTGCGTCGACGTCCGGACTCTCGCGCCTGGCCCGGCGGCGGTGACGCTCATCCGCACGGACATCCCGATGCTCTCCATGACCGGGGTGACCTTCGCCGACATCGACGACGATGGCACGCCGGATGTCCTCATCAGCCAACCGGAATGGAATCCGGGACTGGTCGGATTCACCAGGAATGGAAGAGTGCTGGCCCTGAATGGCCGGCCCCCTCATGACGTCATCTTCGAACTGCGAGGCCGCGACGAGGAGCAACTCGGGCAGCGCGTCATGTCCTTGGGAGACATCGACGGCGACGGTCCCGAAGAGTTCGTGGTGGCCGTGCCGGAGGCTCTCCAGCCGGACGGCTCGCGTCGTGGCGAACTCCGCGTCTACTCGCCGGCAACGACGCATCGGGCGACGACGCTCGCGGCCTGCGGCGCTGCTCCGCAACCCGACGCGAGACGCCCGCCGCTACGGCGTGACGCCGAGCAGTCCGTTGCTCGCCGCCCAGCCGAAGGGGCCGGCGGCATCGGTGATCCAGAACTGGGTGTAGAACGCGAAGCCGGGCGGCACGCCGGGCGGCCACGTGGAACTCAGCACGACGCTGCCGGACGCCGACGTGGTCATCGGCAGGAGCGTGCCGGGCGCCGTGAACGCGTCAGGCACGATGACGCCGCCGGCGAAGCTTGCATGGAGCGGCATGAACCCCAGCAGCAACGGGCTGCTCGCGGCGGACGCGGCGTTGACGAGCGTGAGCGTGACCCCGCTGCCGGCGACCAGCGGGCCCGTCCCCGTGAGCAGCGGCACGCCCGACACGCCGGCCAGGCCGTTGCGCAGGTTGGTCCACACGCCGGCGCTGCCCGAGCCGTTGAACAGCACGCTCGCGACCGGCGCGCTGAAGTTCGCGGTCACGAGGTCGGTCAGCCCGTCCGAGTCGAAGTCCGCCGCGTCGAGGCCCTGCGGCAGGGCGTGGCTGGCGAAGCTGAGTTCGGGCGAGAAGCCGCCCGCGCCGTTGGACAGGCGCACCGAGACGTCCGAGCTGTCGTCGTTGGCCGTCGCGATGTCGGCCAAGCCGTCGGTGTTCAGGTCGACCAGCACGATGTCGCTCAGCTCGGGCCCCATCGGGGCGGAGTAGGCCGGCATGAGGAAGCCGGTGCCGTCGCCGAGCAGCACGTTCACCTCGGAGGCCGCCGCGACGGCGACGTCCAGGTCGCCGTCGACGTCGCCCAGCGCCAGCGCCCGCGACGCGGGACCGAGCGGCGTGGGCGTGGCCGAGCCGAAGCCGCCCGCGCCGTTCCCGAGCAGCACGCGCACGCCGAGAAACGTCGAGCCGAAGCCGACGACCAGATCGGCACGCCCGTCGCCGTTGAGGTCGCCGAGCGCGACGCAGGTCGGACTGCTGCCCGATCCGTGCGCGATCGAAGGCGCCGGCGTGAGGCCGGCGGGCGTGCCCAGCAGGACGAAGGAGGAGTTGCCGGAGCTGGCCGTGACGACGTCGGCGCGGCCATCGAGATTCAGATCGGCGACCGCGAGATCCTGCGTCGAGTCGCTCATCAGACCGTAGAAGAGCGGCGGCATGAGCGTGCCTGCGCCGGTGCCGACGAGCAGCGCGACGCTGCCGCCGGGGAAGTTCCCGATGCGACCGACGACCGCATCCAGCTTGCCGTCGCCGGTGATGTCGCCCAGCGCGAGGCACCTCGGGAAGCCGGGGCACGTGATGCCGGATCCGCTCGGGAAGCCGCCCGCCCCATCACCCAGACGCACGCTCAACTCGCCGGTCAGCAGGTGGCACACGACGAGGTCCTGCTTGCCGTCGCCGTTGAGGTCCCCCGCGGCCACGTCGCGCGCGCTCTCGGCCGCGATGGGCACGGCGAGCGGCGCGCTGAAGTCTCCGCCGCCGAGATTGCGCAGCGTGGCGACGCGGTGGCCCGTCAGGCAGGCCGCGGCCAGGTCGGGCAGGCCGTCGGCATCGAGGTCGACGACGACGACGGCCTCCGGCCGGCCCGCGACGGGCAGGCGCAGTTCCGGAGCGAAGCCGCCGCCGCCCGTGCCGAAGAACACGCTGAGATCGTGCGTGTTGTGGTTGGCGGCCACGAGGTCGAACGAACCGTCGAGGTCGAGGTCGGCCGCCGCCAGGCCTACGGGGTTGTTGCCGGCCGCCAGCAGCACGCTGCCCGCGACGACCCCCGTGCCGTCGTTGAACTGCACGAGCACCTGGTCGGTGGAGATCTCGGCGACCGCGTAGTCGGTGACGCCATCGCCGTTCAGGTCGGCCAGGCACAGACCGCGCGCCGCGGGCAGCCCGAACACGTACAGATCGTGCGAGATCAGCGTGCCGTCGCCGCCGCCTCCGAACACGGAGAGCGACTGGCCCGTCGCGTTCAGCGTGACCAGGTCGACGAGCGCGTCGCCGTTCACGTCGGCCGCGCGCACTTTCGTGGGCTCGGCGCCGGTCGCATGGTGAACGGGCGCGGCGAAGCTGCCGCCGCCGACGTTGACGAAGACCGAGAGCTGGCTGGAGAGCGCGTTGGTGCAGGCCAGGTCCGCATCGCCGTCCCCGTCGAGGTCGGTCGCGCAGACACCGTCGATCCGGTCACCCGGCACGGCGACCAGCGTGCTCGCGGGGCCGAATCCGCCCCATGGGTTGCCCATGCGAAGCTCGAGCAGCCCGGCGGTGCCGAGCGCCGCGACCTGATCGAGTTCGCCGTCACCGCTCAGGTCGACGAGCACGACGTCGCGCGCCTCGCCGGCGGACGGGTAGATCGCCGGCGCCGCGAAAGTGCCCGGCGCGCTGGCCAGCAGCACGGCGCTCGTGAGCGAAGGAGGTGCGCCGGAGGACAGCCCGCCGACCGTGACGAGGTCGGGCAGCGCGTCGCCGTTGAGGTGCCCCGCCGCGATCGCGCGGGGATAACTCGGGACTCCCGTCAGCCACTGCGTGCCGGGATAGAGCGAACTGCTTTGTGCGCCGAGCGGCGCGGCCATAAGCACGGCGCCGAGCAGCGACGCGAGGCCGAGCACCGCGGGCGTCGCCAGCACCGAGTTGGCGCGTACGGCATTCTCGAAACGGCGCATGCGGGCACCTCCTGCGGAGGCGCACTCTATGCGGTCCCGGCGGGGCGTCAAGCTGGGGGAACGCTGCCGGAACGCATCATCGATCAGAGAGCCGCGTCCACGATCGTGAACGCGGTGCCGCTGGCCAGCGTCGTTCCGCCCGGCGACTGGAAATACGCCTGCAGCAGCAGCGTCTGCGACTCGAGACCCGCGGGCAGCAACGGCCCGCTGATCGGCAGGTTCCAGACGCCGTCGCCGGCGGCGATGGTGCCGACGAAAAAGGGCCCTGCGAGGAAAGGCGCATTGAGCAGGAACCAGCCACTGCGCGCCGGCATGGGCAGGAGCCCGGCTTCGAAGGCCCAGAAGAATCCGACGAAGTCACCCTGCACGCCCGTCATCGAGAGCGTGCCGGGTTGACCCTCGCGCAACGGCGAACTGATCGCGAAGGAGCGCGCCGTCCCCGCGAGTACCTCGAGGACGCCGGCGTTCACGATCGTCGTGCCGCCGGGCCCTGCGGAGAGCGTGCCGCCGAGGCGCTGCACCAGGGATGCGCCGTCGATGACGAGGCCGTCGCCGCCGGTGGCGACGGCGCCGCTGCCGGGCAGGCCCCCGGCGGCCGCGCAAGCCGAGATCAGCAGCATCGCGCCGGCCACCGAGAGGCCGTCGCCGCCGTGGGCGTCCGGCCCGCAGAGCGCCGCGCCGAGACCGCCGTGGCCCGCCGTGAGCGTGCTCTCGAACAGGGCCACGTTCGAAGCGACGATGCGCGCACCCGGCCCGCCGTCCGTCCGGTAGTTCACGGTGCTCAGGGGCGGCTGGTACCACCAGTCGTCGCCGTTGCCACCGGTCAGTTCGCAGCGGACGACGACGACCGCGTCGCTGTTCTCGACCAGGAGGCCCGCCCCGCCCGGGTGCGAAACCCCCGACACGCACCCGTGGTGCTGGCCGATACCCTTGCCGCCCTTGGCGGTGCAGTTCTCGATCCAGACCGAGCCGTCGTTGTCGTGCAACCACACGCCGGCGTGCGGTCCGAAGGCGGCCTGCATCGTCAGACCGCGCACGACGACGCGCTTGCCGGCCGGCACGTTGTCGATCTCGATCCCGCCGAAGAAGCTCACGCCGCCGGGCTCGCCGATGAACTCCAGCGCCTTGCCCGCGTTGAACACGCTGCCGAAATAGGGCCCGGGCCCGCGAATGAGCAGCGTGTCGCCGTCGGAGGCCGCCGCGACGGCCGCGGCCAGCGTCGTGAAGTCGCCGCCGCCCGCTCCATCGACCACGATCACGTCGGCGCGGAGCGGCGCCGCGAACACGAGGGTCGCGATGAGGGCACTCGCCGTCGGCAGGACTCGGATTCGCATGAGCGCGCACTCCGCGCGGGATCGGGCCGCGAGTGTACTCCTGCCTGACCCCCGCGGGGGCTGGCCGCGCAGGCCGGGACCGCGCCGAGCGAGCGCGCCGCGCGATGGGCCAGCCACAGCGCGAGCGCGACGTGAGCGGCGAGATCCGAGTTCGGTGGCTCGGCTCGCCCGAGCTACGGAACGTCCCCGCGCAATGCGTTGCTCAGTGCCACGCCCTTTGCCGCGCCTGCGTCCTGGATCGCGTACTGCACGTACAGGCTGAGACCCGACGCGCCGGACGGCCACGCGGCGAGCGCGATCTGGTGTTCGCCTGAGCCGTCCGTCGACAGCGGCATCGAGTGGAGCGGTGGCACCGGCACCAGCATGCCGCCCTTGAATGGAGTCGGCGTGCTCGCCAGGGCGAGGAAGAGCAGCGCCGGCGCGGAGGGCGCCGCGTGGACCAGCGACAGCGACATCGGCGCGCCGGCCGCGAGCGTTCCGGTGCCGCTCGACAGGGGCAGCCCGGCAGTGCCCGGCAGCGCCGAACCAAGGTTCGTCCACGCGCTCTCGGGCGGCGGCGAGACCCACATGAGCGCCTCGAATCGCTGCGTCGACGCGTTGAAGGCGTACCCGACCACGTACGTCGTGTTTCCCGAGTGCCAGATGTCCCGCGCCTCGGAGCGGATGAACTCCGGGGGCAGGAAGGCGTGCAGGTTGACCCACGACGCCGCGGTGCCGCTCCAGAGGCTGGCCCGCTCGCCACCGACCGGGAGAAAGACCGTGCCGACCTGCTGGCCGGCGTGCACGCCCGAGACCCACGACTCGCTCGCCCCCGAGGGGTGCAGGTCGACCTTGGAGTTCTTCGTGCCCGTCCAGACGTGCGCGCGTCGCGCGATCGGGTAGGACGCCCAGCCACCCTGCTGCCCCGCATGCACCGAGACGGCGCGGGACGCGAGGGCCGTGTTGGGATGCAGGTTGACCCACGAGGCGGCCGAGCCGGTCCACAGCGAGGCGCGCGTATTGCCGTCGACATGGGCGTAACCGACCTGCTGCGTGCCGTCGGTGTCGAGTCCGACCGAGAAGAGGGTCGAGGCGGGATGCAGGTCGAGCCAGGAGGCCGACGTCCCGCTCCAGATCCCCGCGTGCGTGTCGTTGCCGAAGTTGGAGGTGCCGACCTGCTGGCTCCCGAAGCTGCCGGCGATCTCGCCGAAGGTGTTCACGGGACTCAGGTCGGACCATGAGGCGGCGCTCCCGCTCCACATCGCCGCGTGGTTCACGACATCGCCACCCGGCGGCGGCGGCAGGAAGCAGCAGATCCAGCCGAACTGCTGGCCGCCGGAGACCGCGTTCGCGACCGACTCGGTGGCGCCGGGCGGATGGAGATCCACCCACGACGCGGCGCTGCCGCCCCACAGGCTGGCATGCGACAGGAAGGTCACCGGCTGCCGGACGTAGCCGACCTGCATGCCGTCCTGCACCGACAGCGCGTAGGAGTCGAAGGGGCCGACGGGGTGGAGATTGATCACCGCCCACTGCGCGCCGACCTGCGGGGCCGGAACGCAGACGGACAGCGCCACGACGAAAGCCCAGCGGGCACGCGAAGAACCGAGGCGCGAAATCCGCTGCATGTGCGATCTCCCACGAAGTCCATGAATCGATCACGGCGCCCTCGGGCGGGACATGTCGGGACGGACGAGGAGGCGCAGCCCGGGATTCTATCCGTCGCCGCCTCCTCGTGGTTCGGCCCGGGCCGGGTGGCGCGGTGGGGTGCTTCCCCTACAATGCGCCTTTGCGGGTGCAGCCAGAGACCGCCCCGCTCGGAGTCACGACGTGAGCAAGCCGGTGCCGAACGCTTCCAACGACCAGCCCACCCCGCTGCGCCTCAAGACCGGCCTGGCCGAGATGCTCAAGGGCGGCGTGATCATGGACGTCACGACCGTCGAGCAGGCCAAGATCGCCGAAGAGGCCGGCGCCTGCGCGGTCATGGCGCTCGAGCGCGTGCCCTCCGACATCCGCAGGGACGGCGGCGTGGCGCGCATGGCGCGCATCGACATCGTCGAGGCCATCATGAAGACGGTCTCGATCCCGGTCATGGCCAAGTGCCGCATCGGGCACTTCGCCGAGGCCCGCATCCTCGAGCAGCTCGGCGTCGACTACATCGACGAGAGCGAGGTGCTCACGCCCGCCG
>CAZBBB010000112.1:0-9757 GCA_964490005.1 uncultured Phycisphaerales bacterium
TGGTCGGCGGCGTCGGCGCGCCGCTGCTGCTGCTGGCGGTGGGCGCGCTGCTGTTCCTGCCCTTCGCGCTGCTGGGCGCGCTGCTGTGCGCCGCGCTCGACGCGTCCGCCGGGCGCGCCTCGCGCACCTACGCGGCGAGCTTCGCGGGCGGCGCGGCCGGCGCGCTGCTCGCGCTCGGAAGCCTGCAGTTCGCGGGCCTGTCGGCCACGCTGGGCCTGCTCGGCCTGCTGCCGGCGGCCCTCGCGCCGCTGCTGGCGGACGCACGGCGCGCGCGCTGGCTGCTCGCGGCCGCTCCGGCGCTGGCGGTGCTCGCGCTGCCCGAGACGCTCGTGCCGCTCACGAGCCGCAAGCACTTCCCGGCCGTGGCCGAGGAGGCGGTGATCGAGCGGCGCGAGAACGCCTTCTCGCACGTGACCTTCTACCGCAACCCCGAGCACCACGGGTTGTGGGCCGTGCCGCCGACCTACGACGGGAGCTGGCCCGAGTCGATCGGCGTGGCCATCGACGCCTGGGCGATCACGTCGATCCTGCAGCGCGCTCCCGGCCAGGACGGCCACCCGATCCTCGAGCACTATCCGCCGACGATCTTCTTCACGGGCATGGTGCCGGGCTTCTCGGCGCTCGTCATCGGCGCGGGCGGCGGCGTCGACGTGCAGGCGGCGCTCGCGGCGGGCGCGGCGCGCGTGACGGTCGTCGAGATCAACCCGCTCATCGTCGACGCGGTGCGCGGGCGCTTCTCCGACTGGTGCGGCGGGCTCTACGACGATCCGCGCGTGGAGGTGGTCGTCGGCGAGGGGCGGGCCTTCCTCGAGTCAGATCCGCGTCGTTGGGACCTGATCGTGCTCTCGGGCGTCGACACCTTCGCGGCCACGCAGGCCGGCGCCTTCGCGCTCTCGGAGAACTGGCTCTACACGAAGGAGGCCTGCGCCACGATGCTCGCGCGCCTGGCGCCGGGCGGGCGGCTGGGCCTGCTGCGCTGGTGGTTCGAGCCGCCGCGGCAGACGCTGCGCCTGATGCTGAGCTTCGCCGAGGTGTTGCGCGCGCAGGGCGTGGCCGAACCGGGGCTGCGGATGTTCCTGGCGCGGGCCGACCGCAACGCGCTGCTCGTCGTGCGCGAGCGCGACTTCTCGCCGCACGACATCGCCGCGCTGCGCTCGGCCTGCGTGCCGCGCGGCATGCTGCCGCTCTACGGCCTCGATACGCCCAGCCATCCGGCGCTCGTCGAGGCGCTCTCGCTGAGCGACCCGTCGGAGTTCATCGACGACTGGCCGTATCGCGTCGATCCGGCGACGGACGACTCGCCGTTCTTCTTCGAGAACAGCCGCTGGTCGACGCTGTTCCGCGGCGAGGGCGACTGGATCCGCGACCGGCTCGGCGGGCTCGAGATCGTGGTGGCGAGCCTGCTGGCGCTCGTGCTGCTCGCGCTGCCGCTGAGCCGCCTGGTGCCGGCCGGCGGGCGCGTGCCGCGGCTCGGACTGGCGCTGCTCGGCGCGGGTTACGCCCTCGTCGAAGTGCCGCTGCTGCAGGCGCTGAGCCTGCCGCTCGGCCACCCGGGACTCGTCGTGGCGGTCGTGCTCGTGACGCTGCTCGCCGGTTCGGGCCTCGGCGCGTGGTGGGTCGGCCGCCGCGCCGGGCCGCCGGCCGGCGCGGCGCGCGCCTGTTTGCTCGTCGCGCTCGCGGTGCCGGCGCTGCCGGGCGCCGGCCTGGCGTGGATGCTGCCCGCCGTGGCGGGTGCGAGCTTCGCGGTGCGCCTGCTGCTCGTGATCGCGCTGCTGGCGCCGCTCGCGGCGCTCATGGGGCGGCCCTTCGCGCTCGCGCTCGACGCGCTCGGGCGACGCGCGCCGGGCCGCGGCGTGCCGGCGGCGTGGTACTGGAACGGCCTGGGTGCGGCCCTGGGCGGGCCCGCGGCCGTGCTGCTCGCGATGAGCTTCGGCTTCCAGGCGGCGCTGGGCGCGGGGGCCTGCGCGTATCTGCTCGCGGCGCGGCTGTTCGCTCGCGACGCCGTCCGTTAGTCTGGCGCGACTCCCGCGCCGCATGCCCGCTCTCCACGACACGCCGCCTGCCGCTCCGGCCGACGCCGGCCGACCCGCCCTGTCGCTCGTGGCGCCGGTCTACAACGAGGTCGACAACCTGCGCCCGCTGCTGGGGCGCGTGCACGAGGCGCTCGACGGCGGGCCGGCCTGGGAGCTGGTCTTCGTGGACGACGGCTCGACGGACGGATCGACCGAGCGCATCCGCGAGCTGGCGCGCGGCGATGCGCGCGTGCGCGGCGTGATCTTCGAGCGCAACTGCGGGCAGACGGCGGCGACGGCGGCCGGTCTGCGCGTGGCGCGCGGCGCGCTCATCGCGACGCTCGACGCCGACATGCAGAACGATCCGGCCGACCTGCGCCTGCTGCTGGCGGCGCTCGGCGAGCACGACGCCGTCGTGGGTTGGCGCGTGCGGCGCCGCGACACCTGGGTGCGGCGGCTCAGCTCGCGGCTGGCGAACGCGGTGCGCAACGCCGTGACCGGCGACGCGATCCGCGACACGGGCTGCTCGCTCAAGCTGTTCCGGGCCGAGGCCATCCGCGCGCTGCCGCTGTTCGAGGGCATGCACCGCTTCCTGCCGACGCTGCTGCGCATGCACGGCTACAGCGTCGTCGAGCATCCGGTGGGCCACCACCCGCGCCTGTCGGGGACGAGCAAGTACGGCGTCGGCAATCGCGCCTGGCGCGCCACCAAGGACCTCGCCGCCGTGGCCTGGATGCGCGGCCGTGCGATCCGCACGCCGATCAGGGAGATCGTGGGGGGCGCGGAGGCCGCAGCGCCCAGTCCGGCGGCACGAAGCGAGACGCGAGCGACGACGCGACGACCGGACAGCGCGACGCCGGTCGCCTGAACAGCGCGCGGCGGAGGGCCGCGACGGCGCGGTAGGGCGGGTCGAGCAGACCCGCAGGCAGCACGGCGGCGACGGCCGCCAGGGCCGCCCAGCCGCCGCCGAGGCGCCGCAGGGCCTCGAGCACGGCGGCCGAACGCTGCAGGCAGCGGCCGTCGGGCAACCTCAGCACGACGCTGCCGCTCCGCGCTCCGCGGCTTCCGGGCGGGAGCAGGTGCGCGATCCCCGGTTCCTGCTGCGGCACGAAGCGGAAGCGCGAGCCGTCGGGGTCGCGCGCGAGCAGCAGGCGCACCGTGCCGTGGCACAGCGCGCACTCGCCGTCGAAGAGCAGCAGCGCCGGTCCGTCGGCCGGCGGCTCGTCGTGGTCCACGGGCGTCGGCCCGGTCCGAGGGGCGGCGGCCGGGGCGCTCAGCGCGCCGCGACGCCGCCGCGCAGCAGGCCGCCGCCGGTCGACGTGCGCGAGAGCAGCCGGCGCGCGGCGCCCTTGCCGTACTCGCGGCCGAGGGCGCCCCAGAGCTTCTTCTTCCAGCGCAGGATGCGGTTGAGCCGCCCGGCCTCCGCGCGCACCCGGTCGATCGTGGCCTTGTCCATGTGCGTGCCGACGAGCCCGGCGGCGAGCACGACCTCGTCCCAGTTGTCGCCCTGCAGCTCGCCCCGGTCGACGGCCTCCTTGTGGTAGCGCGTCATCGGGTAGGTGATGTTCACGTTGGGCACCATGGCGATGCCGAGGCGGTGGAAGAACAGGATGCTCTCCATGGCCGTCTCGTAGGTCTCGCCCGGCAGGCCGAGGATCATGTTCGGCGAGATCTTCAGGCCGATGCTCTCGCCGTAGTCGCGGTAGCCGAGGAACTCCTTGAGCGTGAGCTTGCTGATCTCGCCCTGGATGGCCTCGCTGCCGGTCTCGAGCCCGGTGTAGATCTCGACGCAGCCGGCCTCGCGCATGAGCTTGAGCAGCTCGTTCTTCATGCCGTTGAGGCGCGTCTGGCAGCGCCATTCGATCTTCGAGGCCAGCCCGCGCCGGATCAGGCCCTCGCAGACCGCGGTCGTGTGCCGGCGGTCGAGCGTGAAGATCTGGTCCTGGAACATGATCCGGCGCACGCCGTACTTCTCGACGACCTCCTGCACCTCGTCGAGGACCTGCTCGGGGTCGCGCTTGGACTGCCGGTCGCCGAACATCTGCTTGTAGCAGTAGCCGCAGGGCATCGGGCAGCCGCGGCTGGTCTCGAGCATCGCGAAGGGCACGTCGGGCGCGGCCGCGTCGCGGTAGGCCTCCATCGGCAGCAGGTGCCAGGCCGGCGACGGGAAATCCTTGTACTTGACCGGGTCCTCGTCGTCGGGGTTGTGCACGTGGCTGCCGTCGGGCGCGCGCCAGCTCACCGACTTGACGCCGCGCCAGCCCTCGCGCGCGACCTGGCCGCTGCCGATCGCGCCGAGCGCCGCGAAGGAGACCGGCTCGGTCTCGCCGCGCAGGATGGCGTGGGCCATGGGCAGGCGGCGCAGCAGGTCGTTGGGATAGATCGAGCCGTGGGGGCCCTCGACGAGCACGTGCGCGGGGCCCGACCAGCCGTCGAAGAGGGCCGCGAAGAAGCGGTCGACGTAGGCGAGATCCGGGATCGGCAGCTCCCAGGCGTCGGTGCGCTCGGAACTGTAGTACAGCACGTCGGGCGCGAAGCGCCGGATGTGCTCGACGGTCTGGCCGTCGCTCCAGCCGAGCGCGTGCGGGTCGAGGAACTGGATCTCCCAGCCGCCCTGCTGCTCGAGCCAGCCGGCCACGATGGCCGTCGAGAGCGGCTGCCACTTGCGGGCCTTGCGGAACGCGTAGTTGCGCTGGAAGACCGGGATGGCGGGATTGACGATCGAGATCTTCATGGGAGCGGCTGCCGACGGCGCCGGGCGGGCAGTCTAGCGCAGCGCCGCGGAAGGCGCGATGAACGCCGGCGCGCCCCGTTGTCGCAATGGGAGTGTCGACCGTTTCGCCTCACTGGCTTAGACTGTCGCACCTTCGGCGCCAATCCAGACACCCGACTCCGCTTGAGAGACTCATCGATGATCCTGCACCGCACGGCGTTCGCCCTGGCACTCCTGCTGGGGCTCGGCTCCTCGGGTCAGGCGCAGTTCCTCGTCGGCAAGGTGAACGGCGGCCGCGTCGTGCTGAAACTCGACGCCTCGGTGCTGGCCTCGTCGGGGCTGCAGCTCACCGAGCTGCTCACCACGGCCGAGGTCGGCGATCCGATCGAGGAAAAGATGGAGGGGCCCTTCGTCGGCTTCGCCATCGACAGTTCCTCGACGCTGCTCTACCTGGCCGGGCGCGACGGCAACTTCGTGCCGTACGGCGTGCTGGGCGGCACGGTGCAGGCCATCGGCGGCTTCACGCTGGTCTCGCCGTCGACGGGCAAGTCGGCGGACCTGCACGACTTCGCCTTCCGCACGCTCGACGTGCGCAACGACGGCCCGGGCGGCGAGCCCGACCCCGACTACTTCACGATGGGCGCGGCGGGCCCCGGCCGGAACGACGACTTCCGCCTGTGCTACGTGAAGATCATCCACGACGCCGACGGCGTGCCCTACGGCGACCCCGATCACGTGCAGCCGATCCTGACGATCAAGGCCTTCGACCTGTTCGTCACGCCGACGCTGGCGGCCAAGCTCGGCCGGCCCGAACTCGTCGACGTGCTGCTCGGCACCGGCAAGATCGAGGCCACGGTCGAGACCTGGGACGGCCCGTGGAGCTACCCGCCCGGCCAGAACCCCTGGACGCCGTACACGGGCGGGCCGGGCCCCGGCGCGGGCGGTGCCGACGCGGTCGGCGTCGACGTCAAGCTGGGCATCCTGTCGAGCATCACGGCGCTGGGGCACGTCGGCACCTTCCCCAACGGGCGCGTGGGGCTCGCGACGGCCACGACCTCCTGCAACGTCGGCACGCTCAACGTGCCGTGGCTGGCGCAGATGCAGGAGAACCACCCGGGCATCAGCCAGACGCTGTACCGCGAACTCGGCGACCGCTTCGAGCAGGTCGGCGCGGCCTGGATCAAGCACGGCTTCTTCGCCCTGAGCAGCAGCCAGTGCACGCCCTGCCAGAACCCCAGCCCCGGCACCTTCCTCGGCGTGGGCTGCTCGGACACCTACGGCGTCTCGAACAACGGCGACCGCAACTACCTCGGCCCGCGCCACGAGTGGAACGCCTACACCGCCAAGTGGACCTGCCTCGGCAGCTACTTCGACGGCGTGCCGGTCGATTGCAACCAGAGCGTCGGCGGCGGCGGCTTCAACTCGGTCGACCACCGCCTCGAGGCCTTCGACTACGACCTCAACAACCCCGGCGCCACGTACTACTACGAGGGCTACTACCTCGTGCGCGACGACGTCGACCTGCACAACAACATCGGGTCGCGCCGCTGCACGATGACCTGGAACGGCTCGGCCTGGAGCTTCTCGACGCCGTCCTCGGGCTCGGGCAACCCGTTGGTCGAGGGCCCGGCCATCGAGCGCTGGGGCGACTTCCGCGCCACGGCGGGCCTCGGGCCGCACGACGGCAACGTGATCCTCGCGGTCAAGACGCGCGATCTCGGCGGCGGGCAGTGGCGCTACGAGTACGCCCTGTTCAACTGGAACCTGCACCGCAAGGTGCGCGGCTTCAGCGTGCCGGCCGCCGGGCAGGCCAGCAGCCCGTACTTCCACGACATCGACGACCAGGCCGCCAACAACTGGGTCACGAGCGTCGCGGGCGGCAACGTCCACTGGGACTACAACGACGTCGTCGTGTCCGGCCACAAGGTCGGCGGGGCGCTGCCCTGGGGCACGCTCTACAACTTCGGTTTCACGAGCAACCGGCCGCCGGTCGCGCGCAACGCGACGCTGACGATCCACCAGCCTGGCCCGGGCGGCGACCTGCTCGCCGTGCCGACGCTGGCCCCCTCGGCCGTGAACCTGACGGCGTCGGTGCTCGCGCCGGCCGTCGGCCAGCAGACCAACCTGGTCGTGAGCGGCGGCACCTCGCTCGGCATCATCGCGCTGCTCGAGGTCTCGGGCATCCCGCTCGCCGACGCGCTGCTCATCGGCCCGGTGCCCTACGACGGCAACGGCCAGGCGATCCTGCCCGTCACGATCCCGCCCGAGGCGGCCGGGCTCGACCTGCTGCTCATCGGCGCCGACGTGACGATCAACCCGCTGGCGCTGGTCGAGTTCAGCAACACGATCGAGGTGCAGGTGCAGTAGGCTGGCGCGCGCGCGTCTCGCGCATCCGAGGAGCCCGCGGCGCGCGAGCACGATGGAAGGCTGGAAGCGCAACTTCGCCCTCGTCTGGCTGAACAACTTCGTCACGGCCGCGGGGATGATGGCCTTCCTCCCGCTGCTGCCGCTGTATCTGCGCGAGCTGGGCGTCGCCGATCCGGCGGCCGTGCAGGTCTGGTCCGGACTGCTCGTCGCGGGCGCGCCGCTCACGGCGGCCTTCATGGGCCCGCTGTGGGGCGCGGTCGGCGATCGCGTCGGGCGCAAGCCGATGATGGTGCGCGCCAATCTGGCCATCACCGTGTTCGTCGGCGCGATGAGCCTGGTGACGAGCGCCCCGCAACTGCTGCTGCTGCGCCTCGGGCAGGGCCTGTTCAGCGGCTTCATGGCGCCCTCCGTGACGCTCGTCTCGGTGAGCACGCCGCCCGAGCGGCAGGGGCGCGTGACGGGGCTGCTGCACACGGCCGTCATCGGCGGCAGCCTGGTCGGCCCGGTGCTCGGAGGCTTCGTCGCCGACCACGTGGGATTCCGGGCGGTGTTCGTGGCCTGCGCGCTGCTCTCGGCGGCGGCGGCCCTGGTCGTGGCGCGCTGCGTGAGCGAACCCGCGCCGTCCGAGCCGCGGCCGACGGGGGCGCTGCGCGTCGGGCCGCTGCTGCGCTCGGTGCTCGACGACTTCGCGACCTTCCTCGGGCCGGGGCCGGTGCGCTCGGTGCTCCTCTCCGTGTTCGTCGTGCGCTTCGGCGCCGCGATGGTCGATCCGGTGCTCGTGCTCTACATCGAGACGCTCGACGGCTTTGAGCCGGCGCTGCTCGCGACGACGACCGGGCTGGTCTTCGGCGCGACCGCGCTGGCCACGCTGCTCATGACGCCGCTCTGGGGGCGGCTGGGGGACCGGCACGGACACGGCCGGCTGCTGGCGCTGTGCGCGGGCGGCGGCGCGCTGAGCTACGCCGCGCAGTCGCTGGTCACGTCGGTGGCGCCGCTGTACGCGCTGCGGCTGTTCTCGGGCGCCTGCCTGGCGGGCGTCGTGCCCGCCGTGTACGCCATGACGGCGACGCACAGCAGCGCCGCGCGGCGCGGCGGCGCGCTCGGGCTGACCTTCAGCTCGCTGGTGCTCGCCAACGCGATGGGGCCGATGCTCGGCGGACTGGTGGCGGCCGCGATCGGCATGCGGCCGCTGTTCCTGGTGACGGCCGCGCTCATGGGGTTGGCCGCCTGGCGCGCCCTGGCGAGCCGGCGCCGTCCGCGCGTGGGACGGCCGGCCGTCTCGACCTGAGGCGCGGCGCGCGTCGCGCGCTCAGGGTTGGCCGGGCGCCTCGGGCGTCGAGACCTCGTCGCCCGGCGACGGGCCGGCGGCCGCGCGGGGCGCCGGGCCGCGCCGCGGCAGCCACACGTCCATCAGCCGGCGGAAGTGCGAGCGCCACTCGGCGACCTGTTCGGGCCGCAACACGCTCGAGACCTCGCGCTCGAGGCTGGAGAGCTGCGGGGTCGCGAGCGTGACGGCCTGCGCGCGCGCCGCGAGCAGCGCGGCCTGGTGGCGCTCGAGGACCGCCTCGACCCGCTGCGTCTGCACGGCGTCGAGCCTGAGCTTGCGGGCGAGGCGGTTGGCGGCGCGCTTGGGCGTGATGTCCTCCTCGGCCAGCAGGCCGTCGCGCGCCTGGCTCCCGAGGTGCAGGATCGTCGCGCCGGCGCCGACGACGCCGCCCGCAACGAAGATCACGGCGCACAGCAGCACGGTCAGGCCGACGCGGCGGCGCGCGGGCACGATCGGAGCGGGGGGCTGCGGGGCGGCGTTCACTGGAGCCGGATCTCCAGGTTCTGCAGCAGGCCGCCGAGCGGATCGGAGAGGTCCGACCAGGCGGCCGAGGCCAGCAGCGCGACGATGCCGGCGGCGGCGAGCGAACCGATCGCGCACCAGACGAGCGTGCGCTGGTCGGCCGGGAGGCGCTCGCGGTCGATGGCGGACATCACGCGCCGCGCGACGTCGACCGGCGGCGCCGGCTCCTGCCGCGCGCGCTCGGCGAGCGCCAGGAACTCGTCCCAGTTCTTCATCGCGGCCGCTCCGTGCTCTCGATCAGTGCGCGCAGGCGTTTGCGCGCCCGGTGGGCCTGCACCTTCACGAGCGCGCGGCTCCAGCCGGTCAGTTCGGCGATCTCGGACACGCTGCGCTCCTGCAAGTGCAGCAGCGTGAGCACGAGCCGGTCGCGGGGCGCGAGCCGCGCCAGCCAGCGGTGCACGGTGGCCGCCGCGTCGCGCGCGCCGTCGCCCGGCTCGTCGCTCGCCGGCAGCTCGTCGACGAGTTCGAGCACGGGGCCGTGGCGCGCCTGGTGCTTCCACGACCGGTAGACGGCGCGCGTGGCGATGCTGCGCAGCCAGAACTCGAGCGGCGCGTCGGCGCGCCAGCCGCGCAGGCTGCGCCAGGCTTCGACGAAGGTGTCCTGCACGAGCTGTTCGAGCTGGCCCGGCTGGCGCGTGAAGCGGTGCAGGTGCCGCGCGACGGCCGCCTGGTGGCGGCGCACGAGCCGCTCGAAGGCCTCGCCGTCGCCGCCGAGCGTGGCCAGGACGTCGGCCGCGTCGTCGCCGACGTCGCTGCCCGGGACGTGCCGCGCGCCGTCCACGACCGGCGTGGCGGCGCGGCGCGGCCCGGCGACCC
>CAZBBB010000113.1:0-9715 GCA_964490005.1 uncultured Phycisphaerales bacterium
CGCGCGCGCGCGGCCGCGGCGGCTAGACTGCCGCGCCCCGGCGCGCCGCGCCGGAACCCGCCGATCGCCGAGGAGCCCGCCGCCGTGAAGCCGCTCGTCCGCCTGCAACGCGAGGGCCATCTGGCCTGGCTCGTGATCGAACGCGCCGAGGTCATGAACGCGCTCTCGTACGACACTCTGGGCGAGCTGCGCGCGCACGTCGACGCGCTGGCGGCCGACGCCTCGGCGCGCGTCGTGCTCGTGACGGGTGCGGGCGACAAGGCCTTCTGCGCGGGCGCCGACCTCAAGGAGCGCGCCGGCTTCACCGAGGAGCAGACCGTCGCGTTCGTGACGCGCATCGGCGACACCTTCGCCGCGCTCGCGGCGCTGCCGCAGCCGACGGTGGCGGTGCTCAACGGCGCGGCCTTCGGCGGGGGTCTCGAGCTGGCGCTGGCCTGCGACCTGCGGCTGGCGGCGGCCGGCGTCTCGATGGGCCTCACCGAGACCTCGCTGGCGATCATCCCCGGCGCGGGCGGCACGCAGCGCCTCCCGGCCGTCGTGGGCCTGGCCCGCGCCAAGGAGCTGATCCTGGCGTCGCGGCGCGTGGGCGCCGACGAGGCGCTCGCGATGGGCCTGGTGAACGCGCTGTTCGAGCGCGCGAGCCTGCGCGCGCAGGCCGTCGAGTACGCCGGCCGGATCGCCGCCAACGGGCCGCTCGCCGTCGCCGCCGCCAAGCAGGCCGTCGACCTGTCGGGCTCGGGCGCGCCGCTCGCCGAGCGCCTGCAGGCCGAGCGCGCGCTCTACCTGGAGCGCGTGCTGCCGAGCCGCGACCGGCTCGAAGCGCTCGCCGCCTTCCGGGACAAGCGCCCGCCGAACTTCACCGGGCGCTGACCGGCGCCCGCGCGCCCGGCCGCGCTTGGGGCCGGCCCGCAGGCGGCTATGATGCGCGCGGCCGTCGGCCCGCCTCGCGCGCCCGCGGCCGACTCCCATGCTCGTCTCCAGATTCATGACGCGGAGGCCGGTGACGGTCGAGCCGCAGACCCGGCTGGCCGACGCCGTGGCGCTCATGGAGAAGCACGGCTTCCGGCAGTTGCCGGTCGTGTCCGGGCCCGACGTGGTGGGGCTGCTCGCCGACCGCGACGTGCTGGCCGGCGCCGCGGGGACGGCCGAGCGCGTCGAGCAGCTCATGCGGCCGCCCGTGACCTGCTCGGCCGACGAGCGCGGCGCGCTCGCCGCGCAGCGCATGGTCGAGCACCGCATCGGCGCCCTGCCCGTGCTGCAGGACGGCAAGCTCGTGGGCATCGTGAGCGAGACCAACCTCGTCTCGGCCTTCCGCGATCTGTGCCGCGACCCGGGCCACGCCGCCGAGCTCGACCGCGCCGTCGAGGAGGTCATGCACCCGGCCGACATCACCTGCGCCCCGGGCGATGCGCCGGCCGAGGTGCTCGCGCGCTGCACCGACTGGCGCGTGCGCCACGTGCCGGTGCTCGTCGACGAGGAACTCGTCGGCCTGCTCTCCGAGCGCGAGCTGCGCCTGGCGCTGCACCGCGGCGAGGCGCCCGGGCGCGTCGAGGCGCTCATGACGCGCGGGGCCCCGACCTGCGAGCCGCTGTCCTCGCTGGCCGAGGCCGCCGCGGCGATGCTCGACGGGCGCGTCTCGACGCTGCCCGTGCTGCTGCAGGGCGTGCTGCTCGGCACGGTCACGCGCGCCGACGTCGTGCAGCAGTACGGCTCGGTCGCCTGAGCGGGCCCCGCCCGCGCTTCTCCGCGCGGGCGACACAGGCGAAGATCGGCGCGCGATGCGGATCGAGTTCCACGGCGCGGCGGGGGAGGTCACGGGCAGCGGCCATCTGCTCGTCACGGAGCGGGCGCGCGTGCTGCTCGACTGGGGCCTGTTCCAGGGCGGGCGGCAGGCCGAGCGCGGCAACCGCCGGCCGCCCGCCTTCGACGTGCGTGCGCTCGACGCCGTCGTCCTGAGCCACGCGCACATCGACCACTGCGGCCGGCTGCCGCTGCTCGCGCAGCGGGGCCTGCGCGCGCCGATCTGGTGCACGCCCGCCACGCGCGACCTGTGCGGGATCATGCTGCCCGACGCGGCGCACGTCATGGAGCACGACAGCGGGCGGCGCACGCGGCACCGTTCGCGGCGCGGACGCCCGCCGGCGCAGGGGCGGCCCGTGCGACCGCTCTACGACCAGGACGACGTGGCCGCCGCGCTGCAGCTCATGCGCACGCTGCCCTGCGGCCGCGCACGGACGATCGCGCCGGGCGTCGAGCTGCGCTTCCACGACGCGGGCCACATCCTGGGCTCGGCCATCTGCGAACTCGAGGTCGAGGAGCGCGGCCGGCACCTGCGCCTGGTGTTCTCGGGCGACCTCGGCAACGCGCCCGTGCCGCTCATGCGCGAACCGGCGCGGCTGGCGCGCGCCGACGTGCTGCTGCTCGAATCGACCTACGGCGACCGCGAGCACCGCTCGCTGGCCGAGTCGCTCGACGAGTTCCGCGGCATCCTGCTCGACGCGCTGCAGCGCGGCGGCAAGGTGCTCGTGCCGGCCTTCGCGGTCGGCCGCACGCAGCTGTTGATCTACCAGCTCGGCGAGCTGTTCCGCGACGGCCTGCTCGACGGGCTGCCCGTGTTCGTCGACAGCCCGATGGCGGTCTCGGTGACCGACCTGTACCGGCGCCACCGCGAGGAGTTCGACGACGAGGCCTGGCGGCTCATCGAGAGCGGCGAAGCGCCGCTGGACTTCCCGAGCCTGCGCCTGACGCGCTCGGTGGACGAGTCGCGGGCGCTCAACGAGCGGCGCGGCCCGGCCGTGATCATCTCGGCCTCCGGCATGTGCACCGGCGGCCGCATCCTGCACCACCTCGCGCACCATGCCGGCCGGCCCGACACGCACGTCGTGATCACGGGTTTCCAGGCGGCCGGCACGCCCGGGCGCGCGCTCGTCGACGGCGCGCGCTCGTTGCGACTGATGGGCGGCGAGCTCGCCGTGCGCGCGCAGGTCCACACGATCGGCGGCTTCTCGGCCCACGCCGACCGCCGGCAGCTCGTCGACTGGGTCGAGCCGCTGCGCGACAGCCACCCGCAGGTCTTTCTCGTGCACGGCGAAGACCGGGCCCGGCAGGGCCTCGCGGCCGCGCTCGCCGAGCGCCACACGCTGCGCGCGCTCCTGCCGCGGGGCGGACAGGCCTTCGAGCTCTGAGGGCGGGTGGATGAGCGCCTCGGGCGTCCCCTCGGGCGCCTACGGAGTGAGCGCGACCGTCGTACTGCTGCTCCCCGCACCGGGCCTGCCGTCCGGCAGGGCCGTGATGACCGCCACGGTGACCGATTGGCCCACGAGCGACGGGACACCGCCGGCGGGAAAACTGAGCGAGAAGGAGGCCTGCCCGTTCGCATCGAGAACGCCAAGGAAGCCCGGCAGCGCCGGCGTACCGATCAGCGACAGGCCGATGTGCGTGAGCGGGTCGACATTCAGCGGCAGCCAGCTGCCGGGCCCCGCCACGACGCCGGGCCACCTGCCCGAGGCGCCCAGCGCCGCCAGATACACATGCCCCGCGCTGTCCTGTGCCAGATCCAGCGACCAGCTGGTCGTGCCGCCGACGCCGAGCGAGATCACCGGCGCGTCGACCTGCAGCGTCTGCAGGTCGTAGAGCGCGATCTCGCCCACGCCGTTGCCGTGAGATACATGGACGAGCAACTCGTCCAAGCCGTCGCCGTCGATATCCGCGGAGGCCAGTTCGTTGCCGAAACCCTGCGCGATGAACAGGCCGAAGTCGCCCAGCGTCTGCACCGTCCGCCAGTCCGGGCCGTAGAACACCTGCACGCGGTTCTCGTTCTGGATCAGCGACGGCTGCGTGATGATCACGTCGAGGCTGCCGTCGCCGTTCAGATCCTGGACGACCGTGTCGCGGCCGAAGTTGTCGCCGCCATCGCAGTCGGCGGGCACAGGCGAGAACACGTGAGTCGCACCCTCGTAGGTCGGCCCCGCGAGCAGGAAGACCGCGCCGTCGCAGTCGAGCCCGTCGTTGATGACCGTTGCGTAGGCCGTGACAAGCAGGTCCTGGACGCCGTCACCCGTCAGGTCGCCGACGAACACGATGTCTCCGAATCGCCCAGTGCCTGGCTGCGTCGGCGCGAGGGTCAACGCGTGCTCAAGCGACGGGCCGGCGAACACGTAGTTTCTGCCCTGCAGGATCAGGCAGCAGACGAAGTGGTTTTCGGCGCCCACCATGAGGTCGACGACCTCGTCGTCGTCCATGAGGACTGCATCCAGCGACGACCCGAACCACGCGTTCGCGATCGGCTCGGGGCTCAGAAGGGTGCGGGGTGTGGCGAGGTCCGTCGCGTCGCGGAACACGACCTTGCCGCTGGCGACGGGATGGCCGTGCACCTCCGCCAGCTTCGCACCGACGAAGACATCGGCCAGGCCGTCACCCGTCGTGTCCGCCAGCAGCACGCTGCCGCCGTAGCGCGCGCCCGGCTGCGGCGCCGGGTCGTCGAGGACGATGCCAACCTGGAAGTCGGGCCCGAAGAACAGGTGCGCACGGCCCACCTCGTCCCATGAACCGAGCATCCAGAAGGGCGACCCGACCAGGATGTCGAGCGCCCCGTCGCCGTTCACGTCGCCGAGCGAAACGCCCCCCGTGCCGAATTGCTCGTCCCAGCCGGGGTCGGCAGGCTGGAAGCTGATGGTCGGCGAGAAGGTCGGCCCGAACAGCACCCACGCGCGTCCGGCGTTGGGAAGTCCCGGCAGATCGAAGGAAGGCTGCGTGGCGACGAGATCATCGAAGCCGTCGCCATTGAAGTCGGCCACCGCCATGCGGTCGGCGAAGACCGACGCGCCCTGCTGTGCCGGCGAAGCGTGCCAACTCTGCTGCAACGGCGACTGCGCGGCGGCCGATCCGAGCAACAGGCCTGCCACGAGCGCAGTCGGCGGAAGAGTCACGGCGCGCTCCCGCAGTCGGGCGGCAAGCCTGCCGGCGCGGACGACGTCTCACCGAAGTCGATCTGTCCCGAAGGGTCGTCCGCGCGAATCGAATCGATCCGACCGAACGGAGTGATCGCGCCCCACTGTGGACCGGGCGGACTCGCGGGAACGATGGGCGCGCCCGTGAACGGATGGATCGCAAAGACGTTTCTGTCCGGGTGCGTGACGGAAGGCACCGTGCCGACGAGCAGGTGGCCAAGCGCATTGGCGCCCTGATTGTCGCGAACCCACCAATTGCCGACCGCGGACACAGGGCTGAGAACCGTGCTGCGATGAAACACGCAGACGCGGAAGGGGTCGAATGAAGGGGACTCGGGTGGGGCCGGTACGGGGTTCTTCTCCCACGGCGCGAAGTCGAGGCAGAAGTTGTTGCGTCCGTGCTCACTGGCCGTGCCGAGGTCCAGCACCGACGAGGGGTTGGAGTTCGACCAGAGCACTCCGTAGGCGTTGTCACGAAAGTCGCAGTTCCGCAGGACGACCGTGAGCGAAAGCGGGTCGAACGAGCGATCGGCAACGGCGGCGGTCGAGGCCGAGGCCGGCAGCCATGGGAAACTGTCGAGGAACTTGCAGTCCGTCGCGAACACGCTGATCGTGCCGCCGTTGCCCACGATCTCCAGACCGTTCTCGTTGCCCCCGAACGGAGCCGTGGGCGCGATCGGTGTGGTCGAGAACTGCACGTGGATCGCGACGATGTCCGGTGTCTGCGATTCCTGCAATGAGTCCCGGGCTTCTTGCAGGGCGAGGTTGAGCCTCCTGAACGGTGCGCCCTGCGATCCGGCGTTGGCGTCGTCACCTGTCTCCGCGTTGACGTGAACGGTCCGCGACTGGCACGCGAGCAGGGCGGGAGAAGGCGAGCAAGGTCAAGAGAGTCCCGATGGCGAGCGCGACGCGATCGTCCGGTCGGCGGGTCTCCATGGCCCTCGGCGGTGCTCCGAGAGATGCTCCGGCCGCGCCTGCGCGCGTCCGCGCAGCCGAGTCTCGACCCGTTTCCAAGAACCGTCAAGGTCGTGAGGCTCGGAGGTCGCGCCTCGACCAAGCCGGCCCCTTTCGGGGTCAGGCACGCCTACATCCCCGGCAGGTGCGCGACGGGGTGCAGCGGGCCGGCGAGCGGCGCGGCGTAGCGCACGAAGGCGGCCGTGACGTCGTTGCCGTCCTTGTTGATCCACGAGCGCGGCATCGACTTGGTGTGCCTGGCGACGTCGTGGAGGGCCGCGAGCGCGGTCCGGCAGGTGGCGCGCGTGCCCTGGCCGCGCTCGAGCACGACCGTCCCGCTCTCGTGGCGCAGCGCGTAGCGCACCGCGTCGCGCCCGACGAGGCGGGCCTCGGCCGCGTCGCGGGCGCTGATCACGCCGGCGAAGCTGCGCTGCAGGTAGCCGAAGGTGTCGGCGCGCACGCGCGCCTTGGGCAGCGCGGCCTTGACGAGGCCGGCGAGGTGGTCGCCGAGCGCGCCGCTGCCCGAGAGCTGCACGTTGCCGTGCGCGTCGCGCTCGGCGCGCGCGGCGATCTTCTCGGCGATCGTGACGCCGTCGCTGCCGTGGATGCCCTCGCTCACGGCGACGAGGCAGCGACCGCGCGCCTCGTGCACGCGCCGGACGTCGGCCACGAAGCGCGCCTCGTCGAAGTCGACCTCGGGGACGTAGACCAGGTGCGGCCCGTCGCCCCGGCCGCGGCGGCCGAGCACCGACGCCGCCGTGAGAAAGCCCGCGTGGCGTCCCATGACGACGTTGATCTTGATGCCCTTGAGCGAGCGGTTGTCCTGGTCGTCGCCGAGGAAGGCCTGCGCCACGAACTTCGCCGCGCTGCCGTAGCCCGGGCAGTGGTCGGTGACCTTGAGGTCGTTGTCGATCGTCTTGGGGACGTGGAACACGCGCAGCGCGTGGCCCTGCTCGCGGGCGCACTCGAGCAGGATGTTGGCCGTCTCGGCCGAGTCGTTGCCGCCGATGTAGAACACGAAGCGGATGTCGCGCCGGCGAAAGGTCTCGAACATCGCGAGGCACTCCTCGCGCGTCGGCTTCTTGCGCACCGAACCCAGCGCCGCGGCGGGCGTGCGGGCGACGGCCTCCAGCGTGGCGGCCGGCACCTTCGACAGGTCGAGCAGGTCGTCCTTGAGGATGCCGGCCACGCCGTGGCGCGCGCCGTACACCTTGCCGAAGGCGCCGTGGCGGCGGGCCTCGAGCACGATGCCGGCCAGCGACTCGTTGATCACGACGGTGGGGCCGCCCGACTGGCCGATGACGGCGTTGCCGCGCAGCGGCGCGGGGCGCCGGGCGGTGTTCCTGCTGGGCATGGGAGCGACTCCGGTGTCGGCGACGGGATACGCACTTCATAGGCGGCGGCGATGCGTGCTGTCCAGTGTGCGCCGCGTTGACAGCGGCGCGAGGTGCGGGCTAGTCTGTCGGGCCTTTGCCTGCCTCCCCGGACGGTGCGGTGCCTGACCACGACCTGATGCGCGCCCCGTCCCACGCCGGCCTCCGGACACGATGAGCAAGCCCCGCTGGATCGATGCAGGCGTCTTCCGTGCGTTGCGCGGCGCCACCCGCAGCCGCAAACTCACGGTCATCACCGGGCCGCTGCACGGCGACGCCGCCATCTCGGCGCGCGCCGACCTCAAGGCGGTGCTCGGCGACGGCGACCGCGCGGCGCTGGCCGACGACGCCCGCTTCCGCAGCTCGCCCGACCGCGGGCTGAGCGCCCTGTACGGCCTGCGCCAACCCGGCCTCGTCACGACCTCCGTGAGCGACGCGCTGCAGGCGGCCGCGCCCGAGGGCGTCGCGCCGCGGCTGTTCGGCCCCGACAGCAAGGGCCTCAACTCGGTCTGGGAGCGCAAGGACCCCTTCGTCGTGCGCGTGTGCGGCGCCGCCGACGACCCGGCCTCGCTCGTGCTCTCCAACCGCGACCGCAAACCCCTGCTCAAGCCCGAGAGCCGCTACCAGAACTTCCTGCGCGCGACCTTCTCGCGCACGGTGCTCTTCAGCGGCTTCTCGCTGTCCGACCCCGACCTGATCGAGCTGCTCGACGACGTGGCGCGCACCTACAACGGGCACGTGCCGCCGAACATCGCGCTCGTGCCGGCCGGCACGACCGACCCCTCGACGGCGCTGCGCGCGTCGATGCACTACGCCACCAACATCGTCGAGTACCCGGCCGACATGAGTCCCGGCGAGGTGCTGGCCGAGCTGGCGACGCTGCTCGAGGAGCTCGAGGTGCCCAAGCCGGCGAGCGGCGATCCGCCGCGCGGCTTCACCGAGCTGGACGCCGCCGCGCGCGCGGCCGTGCCCGCCGCCGGCGCGGTGCTGCTCGACCTGTTCGATCGCGGCGACTCCTCGTCGTGGGAGTCGATCAAGGCCGGCGCCGACGCGCCGCGCACGGTCGGCGCCGCCATCAAGGACTTCGTCACCGGCCCCGTAGCCGAGGGCCAGACGCTCATCGCGCTCGTGCGCGGAGCGGCCGGCGAGGGCAAGTCCACGCTGCTGCGCCGCGTGGCCTGGGACCTGGCCGAGGCCGGGCGCCGCGTGTTCTGGCGCGAGTTCGGCGCGGGCGTGCCCGACCGCTACGTGCCGGCCGAGGCCGACGACGCGATCGCGATCTTCGTCGCCGACGACGCCGACCAGCTCGACAACCTGCCCTCGCTGATCAACTACCTGTCGGCGCACGGCGCGGGCAAGGCGCGCTTCGTGCTCGCGGCCGAGAGCGGCGACTGGGACCGCTCGGGGCTCGATCACCGCATCCGCCGCACGACGACGATGCTCGACATCGCGCTCGGTGCGCCCGACGAGGCCGAGAGCCGCGCGATCGTCGCGGGCCTGGCGGCCCGCCGGCGCCTGCGCTCCGACGTCGACGCCGAGGCGGCCGCCGCCGCGCTCGTCGCGGGCGAGCGCTGCCTGATGGACCGGCTGGCCGAGGCGCGCGGCGTGGGCAGCATCGCCGCGGCCGTGCGCGCGCGCATCGACGCGTTGGCCGCCAAGCCCGAGCCGGCGCGCCTGCGCCGCGCCTACCTCGCGACGGCCCTCGTGCATCGACACGGCATGTCGCTCGGCCGCGCCCACCTCGCGGCGGTGCTCGGCCTGCCCGAAGACCAGCTCGAGGGGCTCGTGCTGCAGCCGCTCGATCTGAGCCTGGTCGCCGCCGGGCCCGCGGCGGTCCGCACGCGGCATCCGGTGGTGGCCGCGGCGGCCTGCGCGATCCTCGCGCCCGACGAGGCTGCGCGCGACGAGATGGCCGTCGCGCTGCTCTCCACGCTGCCGGGCGGCAGCGTCGCCGACCCGACCGTCTTCCACCACCCCTCCGAACTCATCCGCGCGCTGCGCCACGAGCCGATGGCGCCGTTCACGGTCGACAAGGTCTTCGAGGCGGGCGAGCACGCCGCCGACAGCGACGTCGACTTCTGGTACGACCGCGGTCGCTTCGACGCGGGGTTCTCGCGCTGGGAGTCGGCGCTGCAGCATCTCGACCGCGCGCTCTGGCGCCAGCCCAACGACGCCATCGAGCGCGAGCACAACGCCGGCGTGCACGGGCATCGCGCGCGCTGCCTGCTCGAACTCAAGCGCAAGAAGGAGGCCGTACGCGCGGTGGAGGAGGGCCTGCGGCTCTCACCCCGCGACTCGGTGCTCACGCGCCTGCACGAGAAGCTCGTCGGCCGCTTCCAGCGTCCGGCGCGCGGGGCCGCGGGCCGCGGGCGCGGAGGCGAGCGGAACGGCGGCGGCGAGGGCGGTCCGCCCGAGGGGCGCGGCGGTCCGCGCGGCCGC
>CAZBBB010000114.1:0-9651 GCA_964490005.1 uncultured Phycisphaerales bacterium
GCAATGACCACGCACGCCGCCGGCACATCCGCACGCAGCTCCGCGCGCCGCGCGGCCCGCCTCGTCCTGCGCGGCGCGCTGCTGGCGGGCGCGGCCTCGCTGCTGGCCCCGCCGACGGCCGCCCAGGACGGCGTGCGCTCGGCGGCCAGCGCGCCCTTCGTGAACTTCGAGAGCCACGCGACGCGCCCGCTGCTGCTCGCGCCCGACGGCGAGCGGCTCTACGTGCTCAACACGCCCGACCATCGCGTCGAGATCTGGGCGACGAACGTCGACGGCGACGGCGTGCCGCAGCTGGCCTTCCACGGGGCGATCTTCACCGGACTCGAGCCGGTGGCGATGGCGCTCGACCCGGGCGACCCGAACCTGCTGTACGTCGCCAACCTGCTCAGCGACAGCGTGTCGGTGGTCGACCTGGCCCGGCGCTCGGTGCTCGCCACGATCGCCGTCGGCGACGAGCCCTTCGACCTCGGCGTGATCGGCGACCGGCTCGTGGTGACGACGGCGCGCAGCAGCCACGCGCCCGACCCCGTCGATCCCGGCGCCTTCACCGACAACGCCGTCGTCATCGTGCAGAAGCACGCGCCCCACGACGTGCTCGCGCGCCTCGAGTTGCCCGCCCATCGGCCCGGCGCGCTGGCGGTCGTCGACGGCCTGGCGCAGGTCGTCGCGCTCAACTCCGGCAACCGCACGACGGCGCTCGACGCCTTCCAGGCCGCGACGCTGGGCCTCGACCAGACCGACCTCGACGCCTTCGACACGCCCTTCACCGCCAGCCCGCTGCTGACGATCCCCGACTTCTTCACCAGCGCCTGGATCAACACCAGCTTCGGCATCCCGCTGGCCGGCTGGTCGGTGCCGGTGACGGGGCGCATCGTCTTCGACCACGAGTACCCGTCGCTCGTGCCGCAGCTCGCCGATGCCGACCTGTTCGCCGTCGATCCGCTGGGCCTGACGACGGTCGGGACGCCGGTCACGGGCGTCGGCACGACGCTGCTCGCGATCGCGCGCAACCCGGCCACCGGCGAGTTGTGGATCGCGAACACCGACGCCGACAACCGCCGGCGCTTCGAGCCCGAGCTGCGCGGGCGCGCGGTGAGCAACCGCATCACCGTCGTGGGCGGCGGCGGCGTGCGCGAGGTGCTCGAATTGGCGCCGCCGCGCACGCGCGTCGAGCACGCCCAGCCGGTCTCGCTGGCCTTCTTCGCGGCGGCCGCTCCGGCCGAGGGCGCACCGGCGCCGGCGCTCGCCTACGTCGGCACGCTGGGCGACGGCACGGTCACGGTGCTCGACGCGCACGGCGGCGCGCTCGTCGACGAACTCGACGTCGGGCCGCTGCCCACGGGCCTCGCCGTCGACGCGGCGCGCGGCCTGCTCTACGTGTTCACGCGCGGCGATCTCACGCTGCGCGCGCGCGACATCGGCGCCGGCCACGCGCCCGTCGGGCGGCCCGCGCGCCTGTCGTACGACCCCGAGCCGCTCGCGGTGTCGATCGGGCGCGGCCATCTCTACGACGCGCGCGCCGACAGCGGCGCGGGCAACGGCAACATGTCCTGCGCCACCTGCCACGTCTCGGGCCACATGGACCAGCTCGCCTGGGACCTCGGCGATCCTCAGGGCGGCTTCGGCTACTTCTATCCCGACGCGATGACCGGCGTGCTGGGCCTCGGGGGCGCGAAGCTCGCGCTGAAGAAGTCGCTCATGACGCACCCCCTGAAGGGCCCGATGACCACGCAGAGCCTGCGCGGCCTGATCGACGACACGGCCAAGCCGCTGCACTGGCGCGGCGACCGGCGCTTCTTCCAGATGTTCCGCGGCGCCTTTTCCGGGCTGCTCGGCGGCAGCGGCCTCGGCGCCGCGCAGATGCAGGAGTTCGCGGCCTTCGTGCGCAGCCTGAACTACCCGCCCAATCCGCTGCAGCCCAAGGACCGCGAGTACGCCGGCGCCGCGGCCCACGGCCGCGACCTGTTCGGCATGAACCCGGCCGTGCCCGGCAAGGAGTACAACCCCGGCATCCCCGGCAACGTGACCTGCATCGACTGCCACGCGGGCGACTTCGCCGGCCAGACCGACTTCACCGGCACGCAGGGCACGGTGAACTTCGACGGCGAGAGCCAGTTGTTCAACACGGCGCAGCTGCGCGGCGCCTACGAGAAGGAGTTCCGTCACCTCACCGGCTTCGGCGTGCTGCACGACGGCACGATCGCCGACATCCAGGCCTTCCTCGACTTCGTGCCGCCCGTCGGCGGCGCGGCCTTCCCGGCCCTGACGGCGAACGAGCGCAGCAGCGTGACGGCCTTCGTCCGCGCCTGGGACACCGGCACGGCGCCGCTCGTCGGCGCGCAGTTCACCGCGTCGCTCGCGACCTGGGCCGACGGCCTGTACGACTGGCTCGACCTGGCCGAGATCCAGTCGGTGCCGCCGCTCGGCAACGTCGACCTGATCGGCAAGGGCCACGTGCTGCTCGGCGACGGCACGACCTTCCCCTTCGGCCTGACCTACGCCGAGGCGCCGGGCACGGGCACGTGGATGTACCGCCTCGACCAGGGCAGCCATGTCACGCGCGGCACGCTCGTGGCCGCCATCGCCAGCGGGCAGATCCGCGTGACCTTCACGGTCGTGCCGCCCGGCACGGGTCTGCGCCTGGGCATCGACCGCGACGAGGACGGCCTGCTCGACGGCCTCGAGCGCCAGGCCGGCACCTCGCCCGACGCGCCCGATACCGACCGCGACGGCTTCGACGACGCGCTCGAGCTGGCGCTCGGCGGCGACCCGCTCGTGCCGCAGCCCGCGCTGCCCGGCGACGTCGTGCCGCCCGCGATCACGGCCGCGCTCGCGCGCGACGTGTTCGCCGACACCGCGACGCTGCACGTGGAGTGCGGCGAGCCGGCGCGCGTGCAGCTCGAGCTGGGCCTCGCGCCCGACGAACTCACCCTGGCGAACGTCTCCGGCGACGGCCTGCGGCGCGTGCACGACCTGGTGCTCGACGCGCTGCCGGCCGGCACGCTGCTGCACTTCCGCGCGACGGCCTCCGACCAGGCCGGCAACGAGGCCTCGGCCACCGGCAGCTTCACGACCGCGCCGCCGCTGTTCCACGTGGACGACATCACGCTCGTGGCCTCGGGACGCGGAGCCTCGATCACGCTCACGGCGACGGCGCGCATCGTCGACCAGGCCGGCGATCCGGTCGTCGACCTGCCCGTGCGCGGGTTGTGGGCCGGCAACCTCGCGGGCGCCGACTTCTTCCCGGTGCAGCGCACCGACGCCGACGGCGTGGCGACCTTCGTCGTCGGCCCGGCCGCGCTGCCGCCCGGCCCGCGCACCTTCGGCGTGGCCTACGTCGGCCTCAACGAGAGCAGCGACCCGTTCTTCCTCGGCGCGGGCGGTGACGACCCGGCCTTCTTCTACAACGGCTCGGCCAACGCGGTGAACAGCCGCACGATCAGCCTGCCGTAGCGGCGTCGGCCTCGGCCGACAGGCCGCCGCCCGCGCCCGGCAGCGCGCGCGGCGTCTCGTCGATCGCCTCGGGTTCGGCCAGCAGCTTGGAGCTGTCGCCCGGGCCGTGCAGCTCCTCGAGCTTGCGGCCCTGCGGCAGCACCATGCGCTCGAAGCTGCCGACCGCCTTGTTGTACGAGCCGAGCGCCCCCGACAGCCCGGCGCCGACCTTGGCGAAGTGCTCGCTGAAGACGCTCACGCGCTTGTGGAACTCGCGCGCCGTGTCCCAGTACTGCTGCGCGTCGCGCGCCATGTCGGCCTGCCGCCAGTAGAGCGCCACCGTGCGCAGCAGCGCGAGCAGCGTGACCGGCGTGGCGACGAGCACGCGCTTCTCCATCGCGCGCTGCTGCAGGTCGGGGTCGTGCTCGAAGGCGGCCGCGAGCACCGGGTCGGCCGGCACGAACATCACGGCGTACTCGACGCGCGTGGCGAGATGGCGCCCGTAGTCGCGCTTGGCGAGGGCGTCGACGTGCGCACGCAGGTCGCGCGCGTGCTTGGCGAAGTGCCCGCGGCGCGCGTCGGGGTCCTCGGCCTCCAGGCCGGCGAGGTAGGCGTCCATGGGCGCCTTGGCGTCGACGGGGATGCCGCCCTCGCCGCCGGGCAGGTGCACGACCAGGTCCGGGCGCAGGTCGTCGGCCATCGTGACCTGCACCTCGAAGTCGACGTGCAGCGTGAGTCCCGCGGCCTCGACGACGTTGCGCAGCGTGACCTCGCCCCAGCGTCCGCGCGCGCGGGCGTCGCCGCGCAGGGCGGTGCGCAGCGCGACGCTGTGCGCGTCGAGCGCGCTGGTCGCCGTCGCGAGCGCGCGCAGCTGCTCCTCCATCGAGCCGTAGGCCTTCTCGCGCTTGGCCTCGAGCTCCTTGGTGCCCTGCTCGAGCTTGCCGAGCTGCTCCTTGAAGGGCTTGAGCATCTCGGTGAGCGCGGCCGAGCGGGCCTCGTCCTTCTCCTTCGCCAGCAGCAGGAACTGCTCGCTGTTGGCCTTGAGCGCCGCCTGTCCGAGCTGCGCGAAGGCGTTGCGCAGCTCGATGCGCGACTGCTCGACGCTCGCGCGGGCCGCCTCGCTCGCGGCCTTCCAGGCGGCGAACTCGGCGCGGCTGGCGTCGAGCGCGCGCTGCGTCTCGACGAGTTCGTCGTTCAGCGCGGCCAGTTCGTCGGCGGCGCTCTCGGCGCGCGCCTGCGCGCGCCGCCCCGCGACGAGCAGCCCCGCGAGCAGCCCGACGGCGAGCCCCGCGACCCCGGCCAGGATCTCCATGGCGGCCCAGCCTACGCCGGACCGCGACGACCCTCAACGTGGACAGCCCCTGTCCATGACGCTCGGCGCGGCGGCGGGGGAACGGCGCCGCCGCGCCGAAGCCTCAACGGTAGAAGTGCGTCGCCTCGGTCTCCTCGACGGAGCGCGTGAGCTGCGCCGAGTTGAGGCTCACGCCGAAGCGCAGATCGCCGTCCTCGGTGCCGCGGATCACCACGCGCCAGGTGGCCTTGGCGCCCGGCGCCAGGCTCGCGAGCGGCGCCAGGGTGACGGTCGAGCCGCTCGCGGCGCCCGAGGTCGGCCCCGTCGCGCTCACGAACTGCATGCCCCGGTCGAGGCGGCACACGAGCCGGATGTCGGTGTCGGGGGCCGAGCCCTGGTTGGTCACGGTGATCTCGTAGGTCTCGCTCTGGCCGACCTGGATCGGGTCGCTCAGGTCGATGACCTCGAGCAGGATCGCGGCGATGCCCTCGACGCGCGTGTCGGCGGCGGCCGTGACGGCCTCGGCGCAGTCGGCCTTCGCCACGGCGCTGTTGCGCACGAGACCGACGGGCGCGCTCGTCGCGACGACGAGTTCGAGCCGGCGGCTGGCGCGCGGCTCGAGCGTCCCGGGGCGCCACTGCACGCGGTCGCCGGCGAGCGTCGCGCCCTCGGTGGCGCGCTCGACCTTCAGCCCCGCCGGGACGACGTCCTCGACGATCAGGTTGCGGGCCGGCCCGTCGCCGGTGTTGCTCACCTCGAGCACCCAGGTGATCGAGCGCCCGGCGTACATCACCTCGGGGCCCGACTTGACGAGCTGGAGCACGGGCTGCACGACGCGCGTGCTCGTCGAGCCCGAGTCGGCCTTCAGGCCGCCCTCGGCGCTGGCCGAGGCGCGGTTCACGAAGCTGCCCGTGCGCTGCGCGCGCAGCGTGACGGCGACCTCGCGGGCCTCGCCGGCCGGCACGCTGCCCACCGGCAGCGAGAAGGCGCGCAGGCCGTCGGCCGTGACGAGGCCCTCGGGCAGTTCGTCGACGATGCGCACGTCGCGCGCCGCTCCGCTGCCCTTGTTCGTGACCACGAAGCGCACCGGGATCGGATCGCAGAGCAGCACCTCGGCCGGCGCGAACTTGGCCAGCTCGAGCTTCGGCTCGACGACGCGCGTCGTGACGCACAGCGCCGTGTTGTAGGTCACGTCGGCGCAGCTCGTGATCAGCCCGGGGCCGGTCGCCGAGCCGCTGACGCGCAGGCTGCGCGCGGCGCGCGGCGGCAGCACGTCGAAGTTCCAGCGCAGCGCGTCGCCCGAGGACTGCGCGGCGGGCTCGGTGGACGAGACGCGCATGTTCGAGGGGATGCGGTCGGTCACCACGACGTTCTGCAGCGCGAGCGACGTGAGGTTGGTGATGCGCAGTTCCCACACGAGCGGCGCGCCGACGACGATCTCGGCCGGCGCGAACTTCTCGATGAGCAGCGCGCTCGTCGCGCGATCGCCCGTCGGGTAGGCCATCGAGGCCGTCGCGGCGCCGGCCGGGGCCACCGCCGGGGCCTGCTGCGGAGCGGCCGTCGGCGCGGGGCCGGCCGGCGGGCTGGCCGCGCGCGGCGCCTCAGGCAGCGGCCCGGAGGCCGGCGGCGAACTGCACGAGAGGGCGCCGACCAGCAGGGCGAGGAACGCGGCCCGGACGGATGGGTAGGGATGCATGTGGAACGACTCCGGGGAGGGCCGCCGCCCGCGCGGCGGACGGGCAGGGTGTCGGGACGGCGCGGCAGGACGGCGCGGCGAACCCGCAGTCTAGGAAGTGGCGCGGTGCGCGCTCAACGCCGCGGACGGGGCCCCCTGTCCGCGGCGGATCTCGCGCCGCGCGCCGCGCGCCCCCCGCATGTGAGAGCCTTTGGACTTCCCAAGGGACCTTTTGGTACGTTGTTTCGGATTGACATCCGCCCCGAAAAGGGGCGACTGCGGGACACGCTCGGCGGCCACCCACCGCGCACCGTCCCTCGCCCTTATCCCCCATTCATCGAACACAGGAGTCGCGATGAACCTGCACGTCTCGTCCCCCCGCAAGTGGATGTGGAGCGCCGCGCTGGCCGTTTTGGCCGCGTGCAACGCCCCGCAGGGCCACAACACCGACGTCCTCGAGCCGCCGCACGGCAAGGACATCGCCGGCAACTTCGATCCGTCGGCGGCGCGCGTCACGCTGTCGCCCGACACGGCGATCAACCCGGTGCGCTCGCAGCACGTCCTCGTGGCCACGGTCACGACCGAGGACGGCCACCCGCTGGGCGGCCGCCGCGTCGAGTGGATGATCCCCGAGGGCAGCCTCGGCGCGATCGTCGGCATCGACGAGCACGGCGTCTACACCGACAACGGCAGCAAGGACGTCTCCTCGCTGCAGCGCGCGCAGATCGGCGACAAGCACACGCCGAACTTCGCCGTCACGCACACGACCAACGTGCCCGAGCGCCTCACCTTCGGCACCAAGGACACTTCCGATGACCTGATCATCGAGCCCGGCCAGACGTGGATCGCCATCACGTCCGCGGTCGAGGGCACGACCGACGTCATCGCCTACGCCCCGGGCATCCGCAACTGGGCCAACCACAAGGCCTTCGCCACCAAGCACTGGATGGACGTGGCCTGGGTGCTGCCGGGCGATGCGGCCAACCGCGTCGGCACCGACCACGGCCTGTCCACGCAGGTCATGAAGCACAGCGACAAGTCGCCGCTGGCCGGCTACCTCGTCACCTACAAGCTCGTGTCGGGCCCCAAGGCCACGTTCGAGCCGGGCGGCAAGGACTGGGTCACGGTCACGACCGACGCCAAGGGCCTCGCGAACGCGACGCTCAAGCAGGCCGCGCCCGCCGAGGGCGACAACGTGGTGGCGATCTCGATCGTCCGCCCCGGCAACAAGGACTGCTGCGAGCCCGAGAAGCTCATCGCCACCGGCGAGATGACCAAGACCTGGATGGCGCCGACCATCGGCATCACCAAGAGCGCTCCGGCGCAGGTCAACGTCGGCGACGACTTCAAGTACGCCATCGTGGTCGGCAACGACAGCCATGTCGCGACCCGCGAGACGGTGCTGACGGACGTGCTGCCCGAGGGCATCGCGTACGTCGCGTCGAGCCCGGCGGCCAAGGTCGAGGGCAGCAAGCTCTCGTGGAACCTCGGCACGATCGAGCCCGGCGCGAAGAGCGAGGTCTCCGTCACGGTCAAGGCCACGAAGACCGGCAAGTTCACCAACTGCGCCGACGTCGCGGCCGAGGCCGGCCTCAAGGGCCGCGCCTGCGCCGACACGGTGGCGGTGGCGCCCGAGCTGCAGCTGACCAAGACGGCCCCGGCCGAGGTCCTGCTGTGCGACGGCATCACCTACACGTACGTCGTCAAGAACAACGGCACCGGTCCGGCGACCGGCGTCAAGATCGCGGACACGCTCCCGGCGGGCCTCTCGGTCGGCGCGGGCGGCACGAACGTCTCGTTCGACGTCGGCACCCTGAAGGCCGGCGAGAGCAAGACGTTCACGGCCAAGGCGGCCGCGTCGAAGACGGGTGAGTACGTCAACAAGGCCACGGCTTCCGGCAACGGCGGCCTCAAGGCCGAGGCGTCCGCCAAGACGATCGTGCGTCAGCCGGTGCTGAACATCGCCAAGGTCGCTCCCGAGCGCGTGTTCATCGGTCGTCCGGTGAACTACGACATCACCGTGAAGAACACGGGCGATGCCGCGTCGGCCGACACGGTGGTCGTCGACACGCTGCCCGCCGGCGTCACCTTCGTGAGCGCCAGCGAGGGCGGCACGATGGCGGCCGGCAAGGTGACGTGGAACCTCGGCAGCCTCGCGGCCAATGCCAGCCGGACGCTCCGCGTCACGGTCACGGCGGCGGCGGCGGGCAACCTGGTGAACGCGGTCACGGCCAAGGGCACCTGCGCCGATCCGGTCTCGGCCCAGGCCACCACGCGCGTCGAGGGCATCCCCGCCCTGCTGCTCGAGGTGATCGACACCGACGACCCGATCGAGGTCGGCGGCAACGAGACCTACGTCATCGTGGTCACCAACCAGGGTTCGGCGCCGGACACGCAGATCGTGATCAAGGCCACGCTCCCGGCCGAGATGACGTTCGTGTCGGCCTCCGGCCCGTCGGCCCACACGGCCGCCGGCCAGGTCATCACGTTCGCCGCGGTGCCGAGCCTCGCCCCCAAGGCGCAGCTCACCTACCGCGTCATCGCGAAGGGCAATGCGGCCGGCGACGTCCGCTTCGCCGTGGCGATGAACAGCGCCGAGCTCACCACCCCGGTGGATGAGACCGAGGCCACGCGCATCTACTGAGGATCGCGTGACCCCGCTCTGCGGGGGGTCGCCGCGAGGCGGCCTCCCGCAGGGCAGATCACCGGCGTGCCGCGCCCCCCGGGTTCGGCACGCCGGTTCCGTTTGCGGGGCGGAGATCCGCGCGCCGGCCGGGCGCTGTAACCTCTCCGTCGGGGCCGGGCACCCCCGGGGCCACCCCCTGCCACGGAGACCTCCGCCGATGCACAGCTTCAAGACGACCCTCTGCGCCGCGCTGTTCGGCGCGACCCTGCTCGCCGGCACGACCGCCGCCCAGGAGGCGCGCGCCCCGGGCGCGCGCAAGCAGCGCGACGAGATCAAGGTCGAGCGCCAGCTCGAGCGGACGGCGCCGCGTCCCGCCGATGCCCGCCGGGAGCCGGGCGAGCTGCGCGGCCTGCGCGCCAAGCTGCTCGAGCAGCGGCAGGCGCAGCCGGCGCGCTTCAAGGCGCTCATGCGGCACGTGCTCGAGAAGCTGCAGGCGCGCAAGGCCGAGTCCCGCCGAGGGCGGATCGAGCGCCCGACCGACGGACGGCGCGCGATCGAGGCGCGGCCCGGCCGCGAGGCGGCTCCCGGTGCGCGCGCGCCGCGCGGCGCGCGCCACGAGTCGCGCGG
>CAZBBB010000115.1:0-9651 GCA_964490005.1 uncultured Phycisphaerales bacterium
CGTGTTCGCCACAGCCACTCGCGCGCGGGTGCCTTGCTCATAGCTGCTGCCTAACTTGTATTGGCTTGTCTCCGCCGCGCACGTTCGCACGCGCTAGGGATCCGTCTAACACGGTGGCCTACGTTGGCGCGCGGGAGCGCAAGCCGTTGAACGAGTTGGCCTTGGCGCCGAACGGTGAAACCGGCCGCCAGGTGTTGGACAGGTCTGCGTAACGCGCCAGCGCGTGGCGGTGCCTCGTCGCGAGAGGGCACAGCGCGAGTCCGAGGTCGGCGAGCGTTTCGCAATGAATCGCCGATGCAGCGCGCCGTGTGTCGCCATCGGCACCGCGCTTGCCGCCGCTTTCGCGTTCCCCATGGCAGACCTCACTGCGCCCCTCCTCGAGCCGTGAGCGGCGACTCTACGCCCGCCGGGCCGTTCCGGCAATCTCGAAGCGGAACCGCCGTGGACCCGCCCCGCCTCGAACCGCCGCCGCGCCGGCGCAGCGCGTCTCCGGGCGGCGCGGACGGGGGCTCGCGAACGGCAGCCTTTTGGGGGGCGGAGTGAGCGAGCCCCCGTCCGCGACGCCCCACGCAGCGCGTGCCGCCCGCCGCCCCGCCGCGCTACGGGGTCGTGCCCTGCACCGCGTTGCTGGCCGCGAAGCCGAAGGGCCCGGCGGGGTCGACGATCCAGAACTGGTGGAAGGTCGAGAAGCCGGAGGGCACGCCGGCCGGCCAGGTGTAGGCAAAGGCGAGCGAGCCGAAGGGCGTGAGCGCGAAGGGCGCCAGCGCGTTGACGTCGGGCACCATGACGCCGCCCTTGAAGGGCGCGCCGAGCTGCGTGAAACCGAGCACGTACCACGCCGTGGCGCCGGGGTTGGCGTTCGAGAGCGAGACCGTGACGGTGCTCGGCCCGGTCAACGGCCCGTCGAGGAGCAGCAGGGGTGCGCCGAACACGCCGTCGAGCGACTGGCCCAACTGCAACCAGGCCGACGGGTACTCGTGGGCGCCGATGTCGACGACGGGCGCGGGCCCCGCGCCCGTGTCGGGGATGAAGAGCGCGTCGGCCTGGCGCGGCAGCCCCGCGTAGTCGGTCGTCGCGCCCGAGACGAGCAGCGCGTTGCTGCCCGCATCGATCGCCGGCGAGGCGGCCGTGAGCGCGAAGTCGCCGCCGGCCGCGTTCACGAACAGCGGGTCGCCGTCGATGTTGCCCGTGCCGGTGCCGCCGAAGCCGCCCTCGACGAGCGAGTAGTCGCAGGTGTTGGCGGCGTTGATCTGGTTGCCGGGGTTCTGCGAGCCGCCGGGGCCTTCGTTGTCGACGAAGATGCAGTTGGCGACGGTGGCGAGGGTGGCGCCCTGGTTGCGCAGTCCGGCGACGGTCTGCATGGTCGCGACGTTGCCGACGACGGTGCAGTTGCGGAAGACGGGGTTGCCGCCCGAGCCGATCCAGATCGCGCCGCCGCCGCTCGTGCCGGTGGCGACGTTGCCGGTGAAGACGCAGTTGTTCACGACGACGCCGGTGGTCGAGAAGATCTCGAGCGCGCCGGCGCGCGCCGCCGTGTTGCCGCGGAACAGGCAGCGCTCGAAGCGCACGGCGCCGCCGCCGGCGATGTCGAAGGCCCCGCCGAAGGCGCCGCCGACGCCGTCCTCGAAGCTGCAGTCGGTGAAGGAGGGTGCCGCGCCGTTGTTGATGTAGCCGGCGCCGCCGCCGAAGGTGGAGCGGTTGGCGACGAAGCGGCAGTTGCGGATCGTGGGGCTGGCGCTGCCCGTGCAGAGGATGCCGCCGCCGCGGTCGTTGTTGCCGCCGGCGCCGGTGGCGGCGCCCGAGCGCACCTCAAAGCCGTCGAGCAGCGCGCTGGCGTTGCTGCCCGCGCCGTTCACGACGTGGAAGCTGTTGTCGCCGAACTGCCCGCCGCCGTCGTCGCCGGCCAGGTCGCCCGAGAGCACGGAGGGTGCGCTGCCGAAGGGCGGACGCTGCTCGGGCTCGGTCTCGGTGCCGAGAAAGCCGCCGTAGATCTGCACGCCGCTGATCAGCCCGAAGGAGATGCTGCGCGACCCGGTGTCGGTCGGCAGGTAGCTGCCCTGCGCGACGAAGATGCGGTCGCCGGAGACGGCGGCGGTCAGCGCCAGGCGCAGGCCGTTGCTGCCCTGGAAGGCGTCGGCCCAGCTGCTGCCGTCGTTGGCGCCGGTCGCGAGGGACGCGTCGACGTGCAGCGTGTCGGCGCGCAGCGCGGGACCGAAGGCGAGGAGCAATGACGCGGCGAGAACGACGGAGCGCGGAGCGGCCATGCTGAGGGGTCCTGGGTGTGCAGGCGGGCGCGGAACGCGCCGTTCGGCCGCCATCGTAGCACCGCCCCCCGCTGCGCGATGGCAGCCCGTGCCTTAGACTGCGGCCCCGCCCTCGTCCCCGCGCGCGCCGCTCTCTCCGGCGCCCGCCCGGAGCCATCGATGCCGCACCGCGCCCTCGCCCTGCTGCTCCCGCTCGCGCTCGCCGTGTGCCTGCCCTCCCTCGCCGCGCAGGCCAGCCACGTGAACTTCGAGTCGCCGCACGTGCACCCGCTCGAGCTCACGCCCGACGGCAGCCGGCTGCTCGCGGTGAACACGCCCGACGCGCGCCTGCAGGTCTACGACGTGAGCGGGCCGAGCGTGGTGCCGGTGGCCGCCATCGCCGTCGGTCTCGACCCGGTCTCGGTGCGCGCGCGCACGTCGACCGAGGCCTGGGTCGTGAACCACATCTCCGACTCGGTGAGCATCGTCGACCTGCCGACGGGCCGCGTGCGCGCCACGCTCGCCACCGACGACGAGCCCTGCGACGTCGTCTTCGCCGGCGTGCCGCAGCGCGCCTTCGTGAGCTGCAGCCAGGCCAACACGGTGCTGGTCTTCGACCCGGCGAACCTCGCCGCGGCGCCGGTGAGGATCGCCCTCGACGCCGAGGATCCGCGCGCGCTCGCCGTCAGCGCCAACGGCCTGTCGGTCTACGTCGCCGTGTTCGAGTCGGGCAACGGCAGCACGATCCTCGGCGGCGGCCTGACGATGGCCGGCGGCTTCCCGCCCAACGTGGTCTCCGACCCGGCCGGGCCTTACGGCGGCGTCAACCCGCCGCCGAACGCCGGCGCCGCCTTCGTGCCGGCGCAGAAGCCCGGCAACCCGGCGCCGCCCGCCGTCGGCCTGATCGTCAAGAAGAACGCCGCCGGCCAGTGGATGGACGACAACAACGGCAACTGGACGGCGCTGGTCTCGGGCGCGCAGGCGGCCAAGAGCGGCCGCGTCGTCGGCTGGGACCTGCCCGACCGCGACGTCGCGGTCATCGACACCGCCACGCTGGGCGTGAGCTGGGTGAGCCGCCTGATGAACATCAACATGGCGCTCTCCGTGCAGCCCGGCACCGGGCGCCTCGCCATGGTCGGCACCGACGGCACGAACGAGAAGCGCTTCGAGCCCAATCTCACGGGCACCTTCGTGCGCGTGCTCGTGGCGCTGGTCGACCCGGCCGGCACGAACAAGAACGTCGTCGACCTCAACCCGCACCTGACCTACGCCGTCGCCACGATTCCGCAGGCGCAGCGCGACACCTCGATCGGCGACCCGCGCGGCATCGCCTGGAACGCCGCCGGCACGCGCGCGTACGTGACCGGCATGGGCAGCAACAACGTCGTCGTGATCGACGCGGCCGGCGCGCGCGCCGGCCTCTCGCCCACGATCGAGGTCGGCACGGGCCCCACCGGCATCGTGCTGCAGGAGAGCGCCGCCCGCGCCTTCGTGCTCAACAAGTTCGAGGGCGGCCTGTCCGTGATCTCGCTCGCGACCGAGACCGAGACCGCGCGCCTGCCCTGGTACGACGGCGAGGGCCCGGCGATCAAGGCCGGCCGCACCTTCCTCTACGGCACGCACGAGACCTCCGGGCTCGGGCAGGTCGCCTGCGCGAGCTGCCACGTGGATGCGCGCATGGACCGCCTCTCGTGGGACCTCGGCGACCCGGCGGGCGACATGAAACCCATCGGCGAGCAGAACTGCGGCGCCAACCTGCCCGGCATCGGGGGCGGCTGCGACCCCTGGCACCCGATGAAGGGCCCGATGCTCACGCAGAGCCTGCAGGACATCATCCAGAAGGAGCCCCACCACTGGCGCGGCGACCGCGACGGCCTCGAGGAGTTCAACGGCGCCTTCGTCGGGCTGCAGGGCGACGACGTGCAGCTCACGCCGACGCAGATGCAGCAGTACGAGGACTTCCTCGCCACGCTGCACTACCCGCCCAACCCCTTCCGCAACTTCGACAACACGCTGCCGACCAACCTCGCGCTGGGCGACCACCTCACGACCGGCGACTTCGGCCCGGCCGGCCAGCCGCTGCCCAACGGCAACGCGGCGACGGGCCTCGTGCGCTACCGCCCGCCGAACCTGCTCGACGGCGGCGCCGTGGCCTGCTCGACCTGCCACACGCTGCCCACGGGCATCGGCCCCAACGTCGTGCTCGCCGGCTTCTCCTTCCAGACGCTGCCGCCCGGCCCCAACGGCGAGCTGCGCCACGCGCTCGTCTCGGCCGACGGCAGCACGAACATCTCGATCAAGATCCCGCAGCTGCGCAACCTGCACGAGCGCACCGGCTTCAACCTGCTCAAGACCAGCAACCGCGCGGGCTTCGGCTACCTGCACGACGGCAGCGTCGACACCATCGAGCGTTTTCTGGGCGAGCCGGCCTTCGTGTTCAACAGCGATCAGGACATCGCCAACATGACGGCCTTCATGCTGGCCTTCGCCGGCAGCGACCTGCCGGGCGGGTCGAGCAACCCGCTCAACCTCGAGCCGCCGGGCCCGAGCGCGCGCGACGCGCACGCCGCCGTCGGTCGCCAGACGACGCTGCTGGCCCTCGCCGGCGCGCCGGCGGCGCAGACGGCGCTGATCAACTCGATGATCTCGATCGCGACGGCCAACAAGGTCGGCCTGATCGCCAAGTGGACTGCCGGCGGACTGCCGCGCGGCGCGCGCTTCGGCCCCGGCGCCAATTGGCAGACCGACCGCGCGGCGCAGACGCTCAGCACGGCGGCGCTGCAGGCGCTCGCCGCGCCGGGCTCCGAAGTCACCTTCACCGTGGTGGCCAAGGGCACCGAGACGCGCCTGGGGATCGACCGCGACCTCGACGGCGTGCTCGACGCCGACGAACTCGACGGCTGCAGCAACCCGGCGAACCCCGCGAGCAAGCCGGGCAACTGGACCAACCTGGGCGGCGCGCTGGCCGGCCTGACCGGCCTGCCCTCGCTGTCGGGCTGCGGCTCGCTGCTCGCGGGCGACCCGGTGACGCTGGCGCTCGTCAACGCGCGGCCCAACTCGCTGACGCACCTCGTCATCGGCGCCAGCGCGCTCAACGCGCCCTTCAAGGGCGGCACGCTCGTGCCCGCGCCCGACTTCCTGGTGATCAACCTGCCGACGGGCCCGGCCGGGACGCTCACGCTGAGCGCGCCGCTGCCGGGCGGGTTGCCCGCGGGCTTCGCGCTGCACTTCCAGCACTGGATCGTCGACGCGACCGGCCCCTTCGGCTTCGCCGCCAGCAACGGCCTGCGCGGCATCACTCCCTGACGTAGACGATCTGTCCCATGACCATCGTGAGTTGCGGCCAGCCCGAGAGGCGCAGGCCCTCGTAGGGCGTCAGCCGCGCCTTGCTGCGGTGACTCTCGCCGCGCACGACGTCGTGCAGGGCCGGGTCGACGAGCACCAGGTCGGCGTCGTGGCCCTCGACGATCGCGCCCTTGTGCGTCAGGCCGTGCACGCGCGCGGGGCTCGCCGTCGCGCGCTCGATGACCGTGCCGAGCGGCAGGGCCCCCCGCTCGGCCAGCGTGAGGCACAGCGGCATGAAGATGTCGAGGCAGGGGATGCCGGAGGGCGCCTGACGGAAGGGCCGCGCCTTCTCCTCGGCCGTGTGCGGCGCATGGTCGGAGGACAGGCAGTCGATCGTGCCGTCGGCCAGGCCGGCCAGCAGCGCGTCGCGGTCGGCGGCCGTCTTGATCGAGGGGTTCACCTTGAGCGGCGTGCCCTGCCGCGCGACGTCCTCGTGCGTGAAGTACAGGTAATGCGGGCAGGTGCCGGCCGTCACCGGGCGCCCGGCGGCGCGCGCCGGCCCGATGAGATCGACGGCCGCGCCGGTCGAGACGTGGAAGACGTGCAGGCGCGTGCCCTCGGCCTGCGCGAGGCGCAGCGCCGTCTGCACCGCGCGCGCCTCGGCCGCCGCCGGCCGCGCGAGATGGAAGGCCGCCGCGCCGCCCTCGCCGTGGCGCGACAGGCCCTGTTCGATCAGGTCGCCGTCCTCGGCGTGCACGAACAACCAGTGCCCGGTGCGCGCGACCGCGGCGAACATCGCGCCCAGGCGCTCTTCGCCGCGCACGTCGAGCCCGCCCGTCGACGGGCCCATGAACAGCTTGTAGCCCGCGACCAGATCGGCCATGGCGGAGACGTGCTCGACGGCCTCCTCGACCAGGCTGCCGTAGACGTGGATGTTCACCAGCGCCTTGGGCCGCACGAGCGCGAGCTTGTCGACCACGGCCTGCCGGCTGCTCATCAGCGGCGGGTTGTTCTGGATCTCGAACAGCGTCGTGATGCCGCCGGCCGCCGCGGCGCGCGTGCCCGTCTCGTAACCCTCCTTGTGCGTCAGGCCCGGTTCGCGCAGGTGCACGTGGTCGTCGATGAAGCCCGGCAGCAGCCAGCGGCCGCGCCCCTCGACGACCGCGGCGGCCGGCGAGGCGCGCAGCGAGCCGGCCGGCGCGAGGCGCGCGATCTCGTGGCCCTCGACGAGCACGTCGCGCACCTCGGAGGGGTCGAGCGCGGGCAGCGCGACCTCCCGGAACAGCGTGGCCTTCAGTGGTCGGCCCTCAGCACCGCCACGGTGACGTCGTCGGGGTGCAGATCGTCGCCCTGCGCCCAGTCGAGCGCGTCGCGGAAGATGCCCTCGAGCAGCGCCTCGGCGCTGCCGCGCCCGTGCCGCCGGATCGACTCGACCACGCGCGGCCGGCCGTACTGCTCGTCGCCGCGGCGCAGCTCGGTCAGGCCGTCGCTGAACATCACGACCGCGTCACCGGCGCCCAGCCGGAAGGGCCCGCGCTCCTCGTACTCGGTCTCCATCTCGATGCCCAGCGCCACGCCGGTGTTGCGGTAGTCCTCGGTCCGCAGGTCGTCGGAGTGCAGCAGCACCGGCCGCGTGTGGCCGGCGTTGGCGTAGCTGAACTCGCGCGTGCGCGGGTCGAGCACGCACAGGAACATCGACATGAACATGTCGTCGGGCGAATCGCCCGCCAGCGCGCGGTTGACGCGCCGCAGGATCGTCCCGGGCGAACTGCTGCTCTGGCAGAAGCCGCGCAGATAGGCGCGCGCCGCCGCCATCACGAGCGCGGCCGGCACGCCGTGGCCGGAGACGTCGCCGACCGCCATCGCGACCTTGCCGTCGCGCGTGACGAAGAAGTCGAAGTAGTCGCCGCCGGTCTCCTCGGCCGGCAGCACGCGGCCGCACATGGCGTAGCCTTCGAGCACCAGCGGACGCTCGGGCAGCGTGCGCCGCTGGATCGAGCGCGCGACCTCGAGGTCCTTCGACATGCGCTCGGCCGTCAGGCGCTGCTCCATCATGCGCCGGTTGTTCCAGACGATCGCCAGCATGTCGGCGAAGGCCTCGAAATAGCGCAGGTCGGCGCGGGTGAAGCTGCGGGTGCTGGCGCGCGTGTCGACGTACAGCACGCCCAGCCGCTCGTCCTGCGCCATGAGCGGCACGCACATCACGGCGCGCAGGTTCATGTCGATCATCGAGCGGCTGGGGTCGAAACCGCCCTCGTCCCCGAGGCGCTCGCACACGGCCGGCCCGCCGGAGAACACGCCGTCGAGCACGTGCCGACTGTAGGCCGCGCCGGCGGGCAGGTCCTTGCCGGAGGCCGTGCGGCCCACGCGCAGCTTCGGTTCGCCGTCGCGCGAGCGCGTGAACAGCAGGCCGCGCTCGGCCTCCACGAGCCGGATCGCGCGATCGACCATCGAGACCAGCAGCGCGTCGGGGTCGGCCGCCGAGCTGACGTCGCGCAGGCTCTCGACGAGCAGCCGGATGCGGTCGGTGTCGCGACGCTGGTTGCCCGAGACGTACATCGTCTGCGTCGAGTCGCCCAGGGGCGTGTCGGGCACGCCCGGCGGCGGCGCCGGCACGGGCGGCGGCCGGGGCGCCGGTGGCTTGCTGCGGCGGAAGAACGCGGACATGGACGCGCAGTGTACCAGCGTCGCCGCGCCCCACGATGCGCTCGAGGCGCGTGCTTGACCGGCTCCGGGCAGCCCACCAGAATGCGCCCTCCTCGTCGTGCCGCCGTCCGGCGTCCGACGCGGCGCGCGCGCGACGGACCACGCACGGACACGGAGACTTCAGCCCATGAAGGTCGTCAAGGAGCGCCGCGGGGACGCCACGCTGCTCACGCTGCGCGGCGAGTTCGACTCCTTCGTGACGGCCGCGTTCAACGCCGAAGTCGAGAAGGTCTTCGCCGAGGTCGGTCCGCGGCTGGTGCTCAACCTGCGCTACGTCAAGTTCGTCAACAGCACCGCGCTCGGCGCGATGATCAAGGCGCGCAAGGCGGCGCGCGCGGCGGGCGGCACGGTCGTCATCAGCCAGCCCAGCGCCGCCGTGCGCGAGGCGATGGAGTCGCTCGGCCTCGAGAAGCTGTTCGCGATCCACGACGAGGACGAGGCCGCGATCGCGGCCGCCCTCGCGCCGGCCGCCGACGGAGGCGCGGCGTGAAGCTGCTCAAGGAGACCCGCTCGGGCTCGGTGGTCTTCACGCTCAAGGGCGAGTTCGACACCTTCGTCACCAGCGCCTTCACGCGCGAGATCACCCGGGTCCTCGGCGAGGGTCTGCCGCGCATCGTGCTCAACATGGCGCAGGTCACCTTCGTGAACAGCACCGCGCTGGGCGCCATGATCAAGGTGCGCAAGGCGGCCCGGGCCGCGGGCGGCGAACTCGTCGTGGCCGCCCCGAGCGCCACGGTGCGCGAGGCCATGGAGTCGCTGGGGCTCGAGCGGCTGTTCCCGATCTACCTCGATGACGTCCTCGCGCTCGAGGCGCTCGAGGGCGGCTCGGGCATCGACCTCGAGGGCGAGTCGGAGAGCGCCGTGCAGATCTACGCGCCCGAGTCGACGCGCCCGCAGGTCGCGCGGCTCAAGCGCCTCGACGGCGACGGCATGGAGGCGCGCCTGCCGGGCGCCGCGGGCAAGCTCGTGCAGGGCCGGCAGGTGCGGCTCAAGTTCCGTCTGCCGCTGTACCGCAAGGAGTTCTTCGAACTCGACGCGCGCATCGAGCGCGTCGAGGGCGCCGGCGGCGACACGCTGCTCGCGCTGCGCTTCACGACCATGTCCGACGAGGATCGCCGCGCGATCGAGAGCTTCGTCTCCGACATGGCCGAGCTGCGCCGCGCCGCGCGCGGCGACTGAGCGCCCGGCGCGGGCCTCAGGTCGCGAGCGCGACCACGCGCACCGAGAGCGCGCCGCCCAGGCGCAGGGCCCGCGCGCAGGCGTCGGCCGTCGCGCCGGTGCTCAGCACGTCGTCCACCAGCACGACGTGCTCGCCGGCCGCGCACGCGCGCCGGGCGCGGTAGGCCCCCGCCGCCTGCCGCCGCCGCCGGCGGATCGAGCGCCCCGCCTGCGGCCCGCCCTGCCGGCGCCGTCGCAG
>CAZBBB010000116.1:0-9416 GCA_964490005.1 uncultured Phycisphaerales bacterium
GCTCGTCGTCGTCGCGGGCGGCGAGGGCGGCGTCTCGTCGAGGTGCACGACCGCCGCCGGCCCGGCCGTGCGCGCGAAGGGCGCGAGGTCGACGAGCGGCGCGCCGTCCTCGGTCGTCACCACGCGCGACTCGAAGGCCGCGACCTCCACGCCGCCGAGCAGCGAGAGCCGCTCGCGCGCGTCGTCGGGAAAGCGCGGCGCGATGAGCACGAAGCGCGGACGCAGCGAGGCGTCGAGGCCGCCCTCGCCGAACAGTCGCGTGAGCAGGTGCCGACCGCGCGCGAGCGCCGGGACGATCGCGGCCATGCGCACCAGTTCGGCGCCGATGTCGCCCTTGCCGAACAGCACCACGACCGGATAACCCAGCGTGTCGCGCAGCAGCAGGTCGGCCACCGCGCCCTCGTCGAGCAGCAGCCGACGGTCGAGCAGCACCAGCCCGCGCTCGAGGCGCTCGGGGTGCCGCCCGATCCAGTCGATCACAGCATCCCGGCTGTTCATGGCCCGCGCGCCGACAGGAGTGTCGCCGGCGGTGCTTGGACCGGCCGGTTCGGCGTAGTGTAGAACGGATCGCGTCGCCTCGGGGGCCGCCCCCGTCGACGCGCCGCGCTCCCGCGAGGCCCGCTCGCCGTGCCCGACGTCCTCGCCGACCTTCGCCGAGCCTTTCCGGCCGCGGAATTCGGGGTCTACTTCAATCACGCGGCCGTCGCTCCGATCGCGACACCCGTCGCGCGGGCGATGCGGGAATTCCTCGACGAGTGCAGCCGGCACGGCTCGGCCGGCTTCGCCGACTGGCTGGCGCTGCGCGAGACGGCCCGGGCGGCGGCGGCCGCGCTGGTCGGCGGAGATCCGTCGGAGATCGCGTTCACCACGAGCACCTCGCAGGGGCTGCTGCTCGTCGCCGAGGGGCTCGAGCTGCGCCCCGGCGACCGCATCGTCGTCATCGAAGATGACTTTCCGGCGAACCGGATTCCATGGGAACGTCAGCGCCGCCGCGGCGCGGAGATCGTCGTCGTGGCGCGCCGGCAGGGGCGCGTGCCGGTCGCCGCGCTGCTCGACGCGATCGACGAGCGCACCGTGCTGCTCGCCCTGCCGTGGGTGCTCTACGACAACGGCTACCGCATCGACCTGCCCGCGCTCGGCGCGGCGCTGCGTTCGGTGAACGCGGGGCGCGCGCGCCCGGTGCGGCTGTGCGTCGACGCGATCCAGGGCCTGGGGGCCTTGCCGCTCGACGCGCGCGCTTGCGGCATCGACTTCCTCTCGGCCGACAGCCACAAGTGGATGCTCGGGCTCGAGGGCATCGGCCTGTTCTGGTGCCGGCGCGAACTGGTGACGTCGCTCGACGCGCCGCAGCTCTCGTGGTGGAGCCTGGCACGCCCCTTCGCGCGCTGGGAGCCGGGCGCGCCCTGGCAGCCCGACGCGCGCCGCTGGGAGTACGCCTGCCTGCCGACGGTCGGCCTGTACGGCCTGGCCGCCGCGCTGGCGATGCTGAACGCGACCGGGCCCGAGCGCATGGCGCGGCGCATCCTCGAGCTGACCGGCGCGCTCGCCGACGGACTGCGCGAGCGCGGCTGGGAGCTGCTCTCGCCGCTCGGCGCCGAGACCGAACGCTCGGGCATCGTGACGGCCCGGCGGCCCGGCGGCCGCGTCGAGGACGACCTCTCGGCGCTGGCCCGCGCCGGCGTCCAGGCCACGCCCCGCGGCGGCGGCATCCGCTTCTCGCCGCACGCGTGGAACACGCTCGACGAGGTCGGCCGGGTGCTCGAGGCCCTGCCGTGAGCGCCTCGCCGCTGATGCTGCTGGGGGCGATCATGGTGCTCGGCGCCGGGGGGCTGCTCGCGCTGCGCGCGCTGGCGCGCCACCTGCGGCCGCTGCAGCCGGGCGACACCGCGCCCGAGGGCTTCCTGCTGTGGCTGGCGGGCTTCGCCGTGACGATCGCGGCCGGGGCCTGGCTGGCCCCCTCCGGCGCGGGCGCGCCGCTCACGCCGCTGCTGCTCGCGCAGGCCTTCGGCAGCCTGCTCGGCGTCGGCGCCCTGCTGCTGCTCGCGGCGCTGCGCCGCACGCCGGCGAGCGCGCTCGGACTGCGCGCGCAACGCGGCGTCTCGCCGGTGCTCACGGGCGTCGTGGCGTGGTGCGCCTTCCTGCCGGTCTACGCGCTCGTGACCTGGCTCAACGCGGCGCTGCTGCACGCGCTGCAGGTCGAGCAGCCGATGCAGCGCTGGCTGGTGCTGTTCCAACAGGCGCCCGACGGCACGGCCCTGGCGTGGATGCTCATGGTGCTGCTGCTGCCGGCCTGCGAGGAGCTTCTGTTCCGCGGCGCGCTCTACGGCGGGCTGCGGCGCCTGCTGCAGCCGGCGGCGGCGGTGGCGAGCGCGGCGCTCGTGTTCGGGCTGGTGCACGAGCCGCTGGCGCTGCTGCCCGCCGCGGCGCTCGGCGCCGCGCTGGCGCTGCTCTACGAGCGCACCGGCAGCCTCGCCGCGCCGCTCGTCTTCCACGCCTTGCACAACGGCCTCACGCTCGCGATGGTGTGAGCCCTCCCCCGCGAGGCCGCGCGCCGATGTCCGACGAAGACCACGCCCGACCCTGCCTGCGCGTCCGCGGACAGGCGCTCGTCGCCAGCACGGCGGTCGTCGTCGGCGACGTGCAGCTCGGCCGGGACGCCAGCATCTGGTACGGCGCGGTCGTGCGCGGCGACTGCGCCCGCATCACGATCGGGCCGCTCACCAACGTGCAGGACGGCGCGGTCGTCCACGCCGACACCGGCGTGCCCAACGACATCGGCGCCGCGGTCACCATCGGCCACGGCGCGGTCGTGCACGGCCGCAGCGTCGGCGACGGCACGCTCATCGGCATCAAGGCGGTCGTGCTCGGCGGCGCGCGCGTCGGCGAAGGCTGCCTGATCGCCGCCGGCGCGATCGTGAAGGAGCACGCCGTGATCCCGCCGCGCTCGCTGGTCGCCGGCGTGCCCGGCAAGATCGTCCGGCAGCTCAGCGAGGAGGAGGCCGCCGGCCTGCGCGAGCACGCCGCGCACTACCTGCAGATCGCGAAGGGCCACCTGCGCGACTGACGGGCGGGCGGGGCGGGGACCCGTCGGCGAGGCCGCGCCCCGGATCGGCCGGAACCGGATACGATGTCGCGGCGCGGGTTCCCGGGCGGCGCGGGCGAGGCGTTGCGGGGCGGGCCTCGACGGAGCACGGACGATGAGTCGAAGTCCACGGAGTCGAGGGCCGGGACGGATGGCAAGCCCGGCGCGTCGCGCGCTGCTCGTCCTGTCGATGCTGGCGCTCGGCGCGGCCGGGGTGGCCGCGCAGTCGGCCGTCGCCTTCGACGCGCCGCGCCTGCAGCTGGTCTGGCCCCAGCCTTCGGCGATCGTCGCGGGCGACTTCGACGGCAACGGCCGGCTCGACCTGGCCACCGCGCACGGCGGATACGACCAGGTCTCGGTGCTGTTGTGCCGCAGCGGAGTGGACTTCGGCGACACCGCCTTCCACCAGCTCGCGCAGGGTGCGAGGTCGCTGGCGACGGCCGACTTCGATCTCGACGGCCACCTCGACCTCGCGACGGCCTTCGCGAATGGCACGAGCGTGCTCTTCGGGCGCGGCGACGGATCGTTTCAGCCCGTGGTCCCCACCTTCATGCCGGCCGGCGACGGCCAGGTGCTGGCCGCCGAACTCACCGGTGACGGGCGCCCCGACCTCGTCGTCGGTTCCTCGCTGGCGCCGGGAGTGCGCGTCCTGCGCGGCCACGGCGACGGACACTTCAGCGAACTCGTCGTGCTGCTTCCCTCCGACACCTGCTCGGCGCTCGTCGCCGCCGACTTCAACGGCGACGGCCGGACCGACCTCGCCGTCGGCCTCAGGCAGCAGGCCGCCATCGCGGTGCTGCGCGGACTGGGCGGCGGGGCCTTCTCGGCGCCGGCCGTGTTCGCCACCGGTGCGGCGCCGGCCGGAGTCGCGACCGCGGACTTCAACGGCGACGGGTTGAGCGATCTGGTCGCCACCGCTGCGGACGGCTCGACGGCTTCGGTGCTGCTGGGCGAGGAACACGGCGGATTCGGCGCTCCCGCCGCCGTCTCGGTCGGCAGCGACCCGACGGGCGTGATCACCGGCGACTTCGATGCCGACGGCTGGCAGGACATCGCGGTCACGCGCGGCTTCGATCATGCGCTCGTCGTGAGCAGCGGCCTCGGCAACGGCGCCTTCGCGCCGCCGCGCACGTTCATCGTCGGCCGCGGTCCCGTGGCGCTCGCGGCCGCGTCGCCGACCGCCGACGGATCGGCGGTCGTCGCCGTCGCGAGTGCGACGTCCGGCACCGTGACGGTGCTCAGCCTCGCCGACGAGAGCTGCTGCTCGGGCCTGCCGACGCTCGACGTGGGCACCTCTCCGCGCAGCCTCGTGTCCGCGGACCTCGACGCCGACGGCTCGCCCGACCTCGCCACGGCGGACCTGGGCGCGAACACCGTCACGGTCCTGCTCAACGAAGGTCGCGGCACGTTCGGCAAGCGGACCGTCGTGGCCGGTGCCTCCGCCCCTTGGTCGCTCGCCGCCGGCGACTTCGATCACGACGGCCAGCTCGACCTGATCGTCTCCGGCTACTTCTCCAAGAGCCTCACCGTGCTGCGCGGCATGGGCGGCGGCGTGTTCGTGCCCTCGCTGCCGACCTGGCTGGCGTTCGGAGCCGCGAAGCTGGTCGCCGGCGACTGGAACTTCGACGGCCGGGACGACGCGGCGGTCGAACTGGTCGGCGAGGAGGCGATCGGCGTGTTCATGAGCGTGCGCACGACGCTGCTCTCGTCGACGTTCGTGGACGTCGGCACGGCGCTCCGCGACCTGCTGGTCGCCGACGTGAACGTCGACACCGTGCCGGACCTGGTGTCGCTCACGGCGAACAGCGCGAGAGTCTCGTTCGGTCTGGGAAACGGCGCGTTCCTGCCCGCCGTGACGCAGCTCATCGCCTCCGGCCAGCGCGCGGCGCAGGTGGCGGACATGGACGGAGACGGCCTCCCCGACCTCGTCACGGGCGGCGGGGATGCGACCGATCCCGGGCCGACGTCGCTCGGCTTCCAGCACCCGCCGAGGCTGGACGTGATGCTCGGCGCCGGCAACGGCGGCTTCCAGTTGCTGCAGTCCCCGTTCGTCCCGTTCGCCGTGTACGACCTTTGCGTGGCCGACTTCACCGGCGACGGCGTACTCGACGTCGCGACCTCCAGTTCGTGGGCCAACTGCGTCTCGGTCCTGCCCGGGCTCGGTTCGGGCCGCCTCGGCCCGCCGAAAAACTACGTCACGGGCCTCTCGCCCCAGGCCCTCGTCGCGGCGGACTTCGACGGCGACGGCCGGATCGACCTCGCCGTCGCCAACGACGCCGGCTCGGTGAGCCTGCTGCGCAACGCCGGAGGCGAGCGCTCGCCCTGAGCGGCGCGCGCCGCGCCGTTCAGATCGGGATCTCGTCGACGAGGTCGGCGGCTTCGTCGATGCCGTCGTGGGCCGCGTCGCCCGCGGCCGGCACGATCGAGACGACCGCGCCGACCACGCGCATCGGCACCGTGACCAGCTTGGTCAGCACGCAGCCGCCGAGCGGCGCGACGGCGAGCAGCAGCGCGAGCAGGCGCAGCGCGGCGCGGCGCCGGCCTCCTCGCGCGCCGGCCTCGGCGCGGGCCGTCACGGGAACAGGCACCGCAGCACGTTCGTGGCGTCGAAGCCCGCCGGACCGCCGGCATCCGGCGTCCACGACTGCACGTAGATCGAGGCGCCGCTCGGGATGCCCGGCGGCGTGGTCGCCGGCAGCACGACGGTCCCCAGGCCCGTCCCGAAGGGGATGACCAGGTCGACCGTCGGGCCCATGACGCCGCCCTTGAAGGGCGCCAGCAGCGTGGCGAAGCCGACGACGACGTTCGTGGTCGTGAAGGTCGGCAACCCGGTCATCGTGAGCGAGAAGTTGCCGCCCGCCGCGAGCGAGCCGCTGCCCGTCAGCACCGGCGCGTGGTTGCCCGCCAGGCCGTTGCCCAGGTTGATGAACTGACCGGTGCCGCCGCCCGCGATCGTGACCGTCGAGCGGATGACGAGGTCGCCCGACACGCCGAAGCTGCACAGATTCGCCCACTGGCCGTTCGTCTGGCGCACCCAGTTCTTGCCGCCCTGGCAGCCGTTGGTGTCGGTGACCATGTTCGGCGAGTGCAGGCCGAACTGGCTGCCCGTGCTGATGATCCGGCAACCCACGGTGAAGGGGCCGTTCATGACGAGGTTGCTGGCCGAGACGTCCCAGGTGTTGAGGCCGCCGGCGACGAACGAGAGCTGCGGCGAGGTGTAGACCGCCGCGCCGAGCGAGGGGCTGGCGCCCGAGATCGTCGCCGTGCTCCACACGTAGAGCTGCACCGTCATCGAGGTCTGCGCGACGAGCGGCGACTTCTCGATGAAGACCTGCAGGTCCTTGAGCGTGACCGGGTACTGGCCGGCCGAGGCCGAGAGCACGGCCGCGCCGGTCTCGCCGGTGACGAAGCCGAGCTGCACGGCGACCTGCCCGCCGTCCACGACGGAGTCGTTCTTGAGCACGACGTCGGTGGCGGCCGCGGAGGGGGCGAGCGCGAGCAGGGTGCCGATCAGCAGGGTGGTGATGCGCATCATCGTTCAAGATCCGGACAGGGAATGGACGAAAGGCCGCGGACGTTGGTCGGGGAGTCTAACACCGCAGTCCGGATCGGAGGGGCCGCCGCGGCCCGGCAGAAGATGAGCGCAGAACACCCCACCCACGGCCGCGACGGCGCCCGTCGCGCGCGCCGCCCGCGCCGCCCCGGCGCCTGGAACTACGTGCTCGGCGAGGACTTCCGCGCGCCCGAGAGCTGGCGGCTGTTCCGCATCCTGGGCGAGTTCGTCGAGGCCACCGAGGAACTCGCCGAGGCGCGCCCGTCGGTCGCGGTCTTCGGCTCGGCGCGCACGGCGCAGCAGGCCCCCGAGTACCTCTCCGCGCTCGCGCTCGGCCGCGCCCTGAGCAACGCGGGCTTCAACGTCATCACCGGCGGCGGCCCCGGCATCATGGAGGCCGCCAACCGCGGCGCCATGCAGGGGCCGGGCCTCTCCATCGGCCTGAACATCGACCTGCCCGAGGAGCAGGACCCCAACGCCTACCAGGACATCGTCCTGCGCTTCCGCTACTTCTTCGTGCGCAAGGTGATGTTCGTGAAGTACTCCTGCGCCTTCTGCATCTTCCCGGGCGGCTTCGGCACCTTCGACGAGCTGTTCGAGGCGATCACGCTCATCCAGACGGGCAAGATCGCGCCCTTCCCGGTGGTGCTCGTCGGGAGCGACTTCTGGAACCCGGTCGTGGCGCTGCTGCGCGACGTGATGCTGCCGCGCGGGACGATCGGCCCGCGCGACCTCGACCTCGTGACGGTGACCGACGACATCGACGAGGCGGTCGCGATCGTGGCGCGGGCCTGGAGCGAGAAGAGCTTCACGCGCAACCAGCGCGCCTCGTGAGGGCGCCGCGGCGCGCGGGCGCCGACGCGCGCGCACCCGGCCGGCCGGGTGCGGTGGTACGATCAGGTGCGGACGACGTAGGCCTTCTTGTGCCTGCGATTCTTTTGTCCCGCGGGACGCTTGCCGTGATTGGCCTTCTTGAGCTTGCGGTTGGGCTTGGCCATGGGGGTCACCGTACGGGAAAGAGCCGCCTTGCGGGGCCCGGGAAAGCGGCGCAGCGTAGCAAAGGCCTGGCGGGCCGTGAAGCGGCGCGCGCGGCGCTGGCGGGCGCGCTGCTCGCCCTCGCGGCGGGCGGCCTGTGCCGCGCGCAGCAGGTCGAGCCGGCCGCGCCGGGGCCGGCGGCCGAACGCGCCGCGCCCTCCCCCGCCGACGCGTCGCGCGCCGCGGCCGAGGCCTACTTCCAGAAGGGCAAGGCCGCGCTGGCGCTCGAGCTCGAGGTGCAGGACTACGAGCGCGCCACGCTCGGTCTGGAAGACCCCGCCACGCTGTCGGGCTGGCGCCTCAAGCGGCGCGAGCGCATCGAGGCCGACCGCGAGTTCGTCAAGCTCGCCGGCCTGTTCACGCTCAAGCCGCTCGAGTTCCCCACGCCGGCGCAGCTCGCCGGCGCGGGCCTCGGGCGGCGCGCGCTCACGCTCGTCGCCAACGTGCAGGCGGCCTACGACGCCAGCCGCCGCGACAAGGTGCTCGAGCAGCTCACGGAGGCCAACCGCTCCTTCCTCCAGAACGCCGACTGGGCGCAGCGCGACCGCGCGGTGATCCTGCGCGACGATCTGCTCACGCGCGAGATCGGCTTCACGCGGCTCGCGGCCGAGACGGCCGACCTCGCCGCCGGCCGCCTCGGCCCGGAGGACGTCGTGCGCCTCGAGCAGCTGCTGGCCGAGATCGCGCCCGTCGCCGCCGTGGCCTCCAAGCCGATGGCGGTGCTCGTGCTCGAGGACGAGAATCTGCGCACGCAGGTCGTCGCCGACCTGCACGCGCGCCTGGCCCGGCCCGCCCCGGCGCCGACGCTGCCCCCGCCCGCCGTCGAGCTGCAGCCGCTCGTGACCAAGCTGCAGCTCAAGCTCATGACGCTGCACGGGCTGGCCGAGATCATCGCCGAGCACGGCGACGTGAGCGCCGCCATCGAGGAGCTGGCGCCGCGCATCGAGGAACTCGAGGCCCGGCGCGAGATGGTCGCGCGCCACGAACTCGTCGCGCAGATGGTCAGCCTCGTGCGGCGCCGCGCGGCGCTCGAGGAGCAGTGGTACACGATCGTGCCCGACCCCGGGACCTGGGGCGCGCTCGTGCAGGCGCAGGACGACTTCATCGCGCGACAGATCTTCGACCTCGGACCCAAGGGCGCGCTGTTCGCCGCGCGCCGCGATGCGGTCGACGAGGTGCGCGCGACGGGCACGCCCGACCCGGCCGCGCAGTGGCGCCTGATCGAGATGCAGCGCGACCTGCTGCTGGCGCTGGCCGAAGCGCGCCCGCCGGCCGACCCGCTCGAGGGCCTCGCGCCGCCGCCGCTGCTCTCGGTGACGCTCATGCAGCAGGCGCAGGCCGCCGCGGCGGGCGGCAAAGTCTCGGGCAAGGGCGGCAAGAAGGCGCCGCCGGGCGGTCCGAAGAAGGCCGTGCCGAAGCCCAAGCCCAAGGGCGGCCTGACGATCTCGCCGGCGCAGCTGCAGCAGGCCGCCAAGCAGGCCCAGCCCTACGTCGACAAGGCCCTGCAGAAGGCGGGCGAGAAGCCGCGCTGAGCGCGCCTCGCGCGCGCTACGACACGGAGGCCTTGGGCTCCTCGACCGCGTGGTAGGGGTTGTAGGTCTCGGTCGGGATGAACTCGTTCAGGTAGCCCCAGGCGGAGGCCTCCTTGACGAGATTGCGCGCGATGACCAGCCGCTGGATCTGGTTGGTGCCCTCGTAGATCTGCGTGATCTTCGCGTCGCGCATGTACTTCTCGATCGGGTAGTC
>CAZBBB010000117.1:0-9410 GCA_964490005.1 uncultured Phycisphaerales bacterium
GTCGCTGGCCTGGCGGGTGAGCGGGGGGGAGATCACCGGGCTCCTCCCCGAGCTGCGCGCGGCGCTGGGCGCCGTCGTGCGCCTGGCCGTCACCTGGCGCGCGCTGGCCTTCGCGCTCGTGGCGGCCGCGGGCTTCGAGGCGGCCGGCGCGGTCGCCGGCGCCTACCTCGTCGATCGCGGGCTCTCGAGCGCCGAGATCGCGATGCGCTTCGAGCTGCCGAAGGTCGTGGCCATGGCGCTCGGCGCGCTGCTCGGCGGGCGCCTCTGCGATCGCTGGGGCGCGAGCGCGGCCACGCGTCGCTTCCAGCTCGCCTTCGTGCTGTGCCTCCTCGCCGTCGCGGGCCTCGACGCCCTCGGGATCGGCGGCGGCGGCGCCAGCCTGTCGGCGCTCGTCGCGCTGTATTTCGCCGTGGGCCTGTTCACGGCCGCCTCGTACACGCTGCTCATGAACCTGACCGCGCCGCGCCTCGCCGCCACGCAGTTCAGCGCCTACATGGGCGCGACCAACGGCTGCGAGACCTGGGCGGTGCTCGCGCTCGGCGCGCTGCAGCCGGCTCTGGGCTACGCCGCCGCCTTCGCCCTCATGGCGCTGGTGTCGCTGGCGGCGCTGCCGCTCGTGCCGCGAAGCGCGCACGCCACGCCGCCGCATCCTCCGCCCGACCGCTCCGCTCGCACAGCATCGCCAGCACGGTGATCGTGCCGTACAGCTCGCGCAGGTGGCCGCCCGGTTCGAGCAGCTCGACGGCCTCGCGCAGCAGCGGTTCGGCCGGCTCGGGCCGGCCCGAGACGATCCAGGCGCGCGCCAGATCGAAGTTCAGCGCGGCCCGCCGCACCGGGTCCTCGTCGGGGCGCGAGCGGGCGGCGGCGGCGATCGCCTCCAGTTCGGCGGGCACATCCTCCACGCGCCCGGCGGCCACCCACAGCCGCGCGCGCAACGCCCGGAGCGAGAGCGCGGCCGGCTCGCCCTCGGGCCGCAACCTCGCCCGCAGCATCACCGCCTGCTCGCAGACCGCCAGGGCCTCGGCCGGCATCTGCCAGGCCTCGAGATTCCTCGCCAGGTCATCGAGGGGTTCGGCCGCCAGCACTTCGCTCGCCGCCTCGCCGGCGCGCGCATCCAGCACGCGCTCGACGGCCGCGCGCACGGCCGGCGCCCCGTCGCCGCGCGCATGCACCGTGCTCGCCAGATTGCAGAGCAGCGTGAGCACCTGACGGTCGTGCGCCGGAGTCGTCGCGAGCATCTGCCCCAGCAGGTCCTGCAGGATGGAGGCCGCCTCGTCGGCATCGCCCTGCATGAGTCGCTGCGACGCGAGGTTGGCGCGCGTCGCGAGCACCGCCGGGTGCGCCGGCGGCAGGCGAGCGAGGCGCGCATCGACGGCCTCCTGGAGCAGTGCGGCGGCCTCGTCCCAGCGCTGGCGCGAGGCGAGCACGGCGGAGAGGTTGTTGACCGCCGCCAGCGCGCGCGGATGGGCGGGGCCGAGGGCGGCGCGCAGGTCGGCCAGGGCCGCGCCGAGCAGCGCCTCGGCCTCGTCGAGGCGGTCGAGGTCGATGAGCACGCTGCCGAGGTCGCCCGCCACGCGCGCGGCGTCGGGACCGCGCTCGCCACTCAGCCGGCGCGCCGCCTGCAGCGCCTCGCGGTAGCAGGCCTCGGCCTCCTCGAGCCGCCCTTGCCGGTGCCGCAGCCGGGCCAGCACGCGCCGCAGCTCGACGCGCAGGCGATCGTCCGCCGCCCCCGCATCGAGGCCCGTCAGCAGGGCCTCGGCACGATCGAGCTGGCCGCCGTCGACGAGCGCGCCCGCGAGCCGGCCCCGCAGCGCGCCTTCGTCGGCGATCGACGGAGCGCCGGCGACGCGCGCCTCCTCGGCCAGGGCGAGCGCGCGTTCGTACTGCACGACGGCCTCGGCCGACTGCCCCAGGCCGGCGCGCAGCCCGCCGAGCGCCGTGCGCAGCGCGACTTCCGCGCGCGGGTGTCCGGCGACGAAGGCCGAGAGGCGCTCCTCCGCCAGGCCGAGCGCGTCCACGACGCGGGCCTCCACGCCGGCCAGCTCCGGGTCGGGCGTCCCGAACACGTCCACGAGGAAGGCGGTGACCGCGCGAGCTTCGGCGGCGTGCTCCTCGGCCGTCGCCTGCGCGGCGAGCGCCGTGCGCCAGCCCGACGTCGTGCCGGCGATGCCGCCGGCCAGCAGCACGAAGACCAGCGCGGCGACGCCGACCCCGACGCGGTGCCGGCGCACGAAGGAGCGCGCGCGATACAGCGCCGTCGGCGGCCCGGCCAGCACGGGCTCGCCCCGCAGCACGCGGCCCAGCTCCTCGCCGAGGACGGCGGCCGAGGCGTAGCGGCGTTCGGGATCCTTCTCCAGCGCGCGCGCCGTGATCCAGTCGAGCTCGCGCGGCAGGCCGGGCGCGTGCGCGCTCGGCGGCGCCGGGACCCGCTCGCGCACGCGCCGCGCGATCTCGCCCAGCGCCAACCCGGTCGTGTCGAAGGGCGGCGCGCCCGCGAGCAGCTCGTGCAGCACGAGCCCCAGCGCGTGGACGTCGGTGCGCACGTCGGCCCGCCCGTCGAGCTGCTCGGGCGCCATCGCCGCCAGCGTGCCCACGATCTCGCCGGCCTGCGTGCGCCGCGCGATCTCCGCGGCGTCGGTCGCCGACACGCTCATGCGCGCGACGCCGAAGTCGATCACGCGCGGGCGGCCATCCTCGCCGACGAGGATGTTGCCGGGCTTGAGGTCGCGGTGGATGACGCCGTTGCGGTGACCATGATCGACCGCCGCGCAGACCGTGCGGAAGAGTTCGACGCGCTCGCGCCAACCCGGGCCGCCCGCGCGCGCCAGCTCGGTGATCGGCCGCGCGCCGGGGACGAGTTCCATCGCGTACCAGGGACGCGGATCGCCCCCGCCCGCGGCGTGCTCGCCCGCCTCGAGGATGCGCGCGATGGCCGGATGCTCGAGGCGCGCGAGCGCGTCGACCTCGTCGTGGAAGCGCCGCCGCGCGCGCGCGCCGGCCAGGCCCGGCCGCAGCAGCTTGAGCGCCGCGCGGCGGCGCGGGTGCTCCTGCTCGGCCTCCCAGACCTCGCCCATGCCGCCCGCGCCGAGCGGCCGCAGCAGCGTCCAGGTGCCGAGCCGCTCTCCGGCGGCGGGAGACGCGCCGCGCGCGCCTTCGGCGAGGGCCGCGAGCAGCGCCGCCGAAGCGGGCGGCTGCCCCGCGCCGCCCGACGGATCGCGCTCGTCGTCGGCGCGCAGCGCGAGCAGCCGCCGCACCTCGGCGAGCAGCGCGTCGTCGCCCGCGCAGCGCCGCACGAGCCACGCCCCCCGCTCGGCCTCGGCGACGTCGAGGGCCTCCTCGAAGACGCCGCGCACGTCCGCCCAGCGCGCGCTCGACCTGTCGGGATCGACCATCGCTCCCTCTCGTCCGCGGCGCGCGTCAGGGCCCGGCCCGGCGGCGCGCGAGCCTAGCACGGCGAGCGCCCGGCGTGTCCGCACCCGCCCGGGCGGCGCTACCATGGCGTCCATGCACGACGTCACCGCGCTGCTGCGGCGGCAGGCCGCCGGGGACGCCGACGCCGGCCGGCAGCTGCTCGAGCTGCTTCACGACGAGCTGCATCGCCTCGCCGGCGCGCAGATGCGCCGCGAGCGCGGCGATCACACGCTGCAGCCGACGGCGCTCGTCCACGAGGCGTGGCTGCGCCTCGTCGCCTCGCCGCCCTCCGCCGCCGGGAGCCGCGCGCACTTCCTCTCGCTGGCCGCGCGCGTCATGCGCCGCGTCCTCGTCGAACACGCCCGCGCGCGCGCCGCGGCCAAGCGCGGCGGCGAGGCGCAGCGCGTCACGCTCGACGACGCGCTGGCGCTCGACCCGGGCCGCTCGCTCGACGTGCTGGCGCTCGACGAGGCGCTCGAACGGCTGGCCGCGTTCGACGCCGAGCTGGCGACGCTGGTCGAGCTGCGCTTCTTCGGCGGCCTCAGCAACGAGGAGGTCGCGGCCAGTCGCGGCGTCTCGCTGCGCAGCGTCGAGCGCGGCTGGGCCACGGCCCGCGCCTGGCTGCGCGGCCAGCTGGACGGCGCCTGAAGCGGGCGCGCCGCCCGGGGCGGAAACCACCGCCCCGGACGGCACGTGCGGCGTCGCGTGGCCGTCGCTCACGGGTGCGCCGTCATCAGCGAGAGGCCGTTGCTCGAGGTCCAGCCGGCGGCCGTGACCACGTACGACTGCAGCATGATCTCGACGCCCGTCGGCAGCGCCGCCGGGAGCGGCGCGACGATCGAAGTCGGGCCCGCGATCGGCAGCGGACCGAGGATCCCGGTGAGCCCGCCGAGCAGGAAGGGCTGCCCGAGCAGCACCGGCGCCGGGCACGCGGCGGAGAGATCCCACAGGATCCAGGCCGTGCCGACCGCGATCGTGTCGAGCTCGAGTCCGAAGGCTGCCGAAGGCACGGTGGACTGCCCGATGCCGTCGAGCACCACTCCGTTCGAGGGGCCATAACCCACCGGACGCGCCGTGAACGCGAGGCCCGCGACGAGGCCGGCGACGGGCGAGACCCAGCACGTGCGCGGGAACGCGAAGGTCGGCGTCGCCGCGCCCGCGCCGAAGGCGCCGGCCACGGCGAAGCGGCCCAGCCGCCCGCCGTCCGTCACGGTGAAGGTCGGTTGCGCGACGCCGGTATCGAAGGCCAGGCCCTTGAGCGGCACGCCGAGCGCGAGCCCCGCGCCGCAGCCGGGGAGCGCGCCGGCGACGTTGACGAAGTTCACCGGCGCGGCGGCTCCGAGCGTCGGAAAGCTGCCGACGTTGCCGGCCGCGTCGCAGACCCACAGCAGGTCGGCGGCCGGGTCGTGGCTGATGTCGCCGAGGAAGGCGAAGGCCGCCGGCGGCGCCAGCGGCGCCTGGCGCACGATCGGCATGCAGTTCCCGGCCGGTTCGAGGGCCGCGAAGCTCGTCAGGTTCGTGATCCACAGCCAGCGGCGCGTGCCGTCCCAGCCGAGCCCCGTGATCTGCCCGAACCCTGCGAAGGGCGGCGCGAAGGTCTCGATGAGCTGGCCGCCGGCCGTGTACGCGCCGATGATCAGGCCGTCGGTGATGTAGGTCACGTCCTTCTCGCGATCGCAGGCGATGTCGCCGGCCAGGTCGTTGGGATCGGTCTCGAAGGGCATCGGCGTCGCGGCGCCGCAGGTGGGCATCGTCAGGTAGCTGAAGGACGAGGCGATCGGCCCGTCGGGGAAGTTGCAGTTCATCGGCGAAGGCGGCCCCGAGAGTTCGACGACGTTGGCGGACGGGCCGGAGATGGCGAGCAGCGACTGCGCGGCGACGACGGGCGCGCTCAGCGCGACGCCGATCAGGGCAAGGGAGCGGGCGAACATGGGTCGGGTTCCGGTGCGGAGGGCGGGCCGGGCCGGCCGGAGGGTCGACCCGGGGCGGGTCATCGGTGACCCGTCAGCCCTGTTTGCGCGGAATCCCGTCGCGCCCCGCCAGCCGCGCCACGAGGCAGCCGGCGGCCGCCGCCGCGAGCAGGTGCTTGAGCGTGTGGCCGCTCAGCAGGCCGCCGACCGCGAAGATCTCGCGGTCGAAGTGCTCGGCCAGCTTCGCCAGCGCGTAGCCGGCGAAGGCGCCGACCAGCCAGCGATCGCCGCGGCGCTGTCGGTCGTCGGCGGCCGGCCAGAGCAGCACGACGAGCGCCGCCAGCAGCAGCGTCCCGAACTGCGCCAGCGCGTAGAGCCGCAGATCGCCGGCGCCGGCCTGCTCGGTGCGGTGCCAGTGCAGCACGCTGTAGCCGCCGAACAGCACCAGCGGCGCGAGCGCCGCGCGCCCCAGCGTCGGCGAGACGCGTTCGCCGAGCAGCGCCGCGAGCAACCCCATGAAACCCAGCGTCATCGGCAGCCGGTCCCAGACCAGCCGCGCGTCGTCGGGCGCCAGGTGGTAGAAGCCCGAGCCGAAGGCCGTGAGCGCCACGCCCGCGAACAGCACGAGCTGCGCGCCGCGCGCGACGGCCAGCCGCCGCGCGCGCGCCAGCCCCGCGAGCCCGACGAGCAGGAAGGGCAGGTTCGAGAGCACGTCGAGGGCGCGCGGCACGCCGAGCAGCGTGCGCGCGTCGGCGAAGTCGTGGTAGGCCGGGTCCTGCGGGATGGGGTCGACGAACGCCGCGACGATCGCGACGAGCGCCGCCGCGCCGAGCAGCGCCGCGTGGCGGCCGTTCACGGCGCCCCCACGGCTACAGGCCCTGCAGGCGCTCGAAGATCGCGGGCTGCAGTCCGGCGGTCGCGGCGCGCAGCTCGGCGCTGACCGGACCGTACAGCTCGAGCCGCGCGTCGCAGGTCGCGAGCAGCGCGTCGAGGCGCGGCCCGAGATTGGCGACGTGGTCGAGCACGGCCTGCGAATCGCGGTAGCGCTCGAGCACCACGCATTCGCTGCGGTCGGCGTCGACGAACCACTCGTAGCGCAGCGCGCCCGGCTCGTGGGCGCGCACGCCGTCCAGGCACGCGGCGGCCGCGGCCCGGAAGGCCTCGAACTTGCCCGCGTGGATCGCCAGCCGCGCGACGACGTCGATGGCGCTCACAGCCAGTCCTCCAGACCGAGTTGCTTGAGCTTGTCGACGAGCGCCTTCACGCCTTCGGCGTCGTCGCGGCGGCAGACGAGCGTGGCGTCGGGCGTGTGCACGATGATCAGGTCGGAGACGCCCTTGGCGGCCACCAAACCGCCGCCCGCGGCATGCACGATCAGGCCGCGCGCGTCGAGCAGCGCCGCGGCGCCTTCGACGACATTGCCCTGTGCGTCGGGGGCGTGCAGGCGCGCCAGCGCGTCCCAGGCGCCGACGTCCTCCCAGCGCACGGGCAGCGGCAGGAGCAGCACGCCCGAGGCCTTCTCCATCACGCCGAAGTCGATCGAGACCTTCGTGAGCCGCGGATAGCGCGCCGCCATCTCGGCGGCGAAGCGCGGCGTGCGCCACGCGGCGGCGAGCGCGTCGAGGTCGGCGCTCATCTCGGGCAGATGCCGCGCGCAGGCCGCCGTCATCGCCGCCGGGCGGAAGGCGAAGAGCCCGGCGTTCCACAGATGCTCGCCGCTCGCGAGCAGTCGCTGCGCGACGTCGAGCTTCGGCTTCTCGACGAAGCGCTCGAGCGCGTGCACCGTCTTGCCGCCGTGCACGCCGAGCGCCGCACCGCGCTTGAGCCAGCCGTAGCCCGTCGCCGGCCGGTCGGGAGCGAGGCCGAAGACCAGCAGCGCGTCGGGCCGCACGGCGAGCGCCTCGCCGGCCGCGCGCAGGTGCTCGCGGTAGACGTCCTCGGGCGACAGCACGTGGTCGGCCGGCATGGCGATGCCGACCGCGTCGGGATGCAGCCGCTCGAGCAGGCGCGCCGCGAGCGCGATGCAGGGCGCCGTGTCGCGCCCGACCGGCTCGCCCACGATCTGCTCGGCCGGCACGTCCGGCAGCAGCGCGCGCACGTCCTCGGCGTAGCGCTGCGAGGTGATGACCAGCTGCCGCTCGGGCGGGATGAGCGGCGCGATGCGCGCGCTGGTCTGCGCCAGCAGCGGCCGCTCGCCGCCGAGGGACAGCAGCTGCTTGGGCCGCGACGCGCGGCTCGCCGGCCAGAAGCGCGTGCCCGAGCCGCCCGCCATGAGGATGGCGTGCAGCACGCTCATGAGGCCGCCGCGTCGGCTCCGGGGCGGGCGGTCGCGCGGCGCTTGGTCCGGCGTCCGGGCCGCGCCGGCGCCGCCTCGGCCGCCGCCGGCGCCGGCTCGACGTACACGCGCCGCACGCGCTTGCCCACCGAGCAGGCGATCTCGTAGGGGATCGTCCCGACCAGGCTGGCAAGCTCGCCGATCGCGAGCTGCTGCTCGCCGTCCTTCCCGATGAGCGTCACCGTGTCGCCCACCTTGACGCCGGGGATCGCGCCCACGTCGATCATGGTGTAGTCCATCGAGATCGAGCCCACGATCGGCGCGAGCCGGCCGCGCACGAGGGCCCGCCCGCGATTGCTGAGGCGGTAGGCCAGCCCGTCGTTGTAGCCGATGGGCAGCGTGGCGATGCGCGTCGGGCGCGCGGTGACGTGCGTGCCGTTGTAGCCGATGGGCGTCTCGGCCGGCACGTCCTTGAGGTAGACGATCTGCGTGCGCAGCGAGAGCACCGGCTGGAAGCCCGGGTCGCGCGCGGCCGCGTCGGGGCCGAGCATGCCGTAGAGCGAGATGCCCGGGCGCACGAGCGGCAGGTCGAGGCCGACGCCGCCGAGCAGCGCCGCCGTGTTGGCGAAGTGGCACAGCGGCGGGCGCACGCCGCGCGCCGCCAGGCCCTCGATCACGCCCGCGAGCCGCTGGCGCTGCACGGTCGTGAAGGGATGCCCCGGCCGCGCCGAGCTGACGTGGCTGGCGAGGCCCTCGAGCTGCAGGTGCTCGCTGCGCGCCACGGCCAGCGCGAGCTGCAGCGCGCGCTCGGGCAGCGCGCCGAGCCGCCCCATGCCGGTGTCGACCATGACGTGCACGCGCGCGCGCCGACCCTGCCGCGCGCTCTCGGCCGCCAGCGTCTCGATGCGCTCCATCGAGTGCACGCAGACGCGGATCTCCTCGCGCACGACGTCGGCCTCCTCCTCGGGGATGATCGTCCCGAGGATCAGGATCGGGTCGGCGATGCCCGCGCGCCGCAGCTCGATGGCCTCGGCCGAGTCGCCCACGCCGAAGCCCCACAGGCCCGGCCGGCCGGACAGCGCGCGCGCCACGGCGACCGCGCCGTGCCCGTACGCGTCGGCCTTCACGATCGCCATCACGGCCGCGCCCGCCGGCAGCGCGGCGACGATGCGCGCGTGGTTGGCCCGCAGCGCGTGCAGGTCGATGTCGGCCCAGACGCGATGACGCGCCGCCGGCAACGCCTCAGCGCTCGCCCCTGCCTCCGGGCCCGACCCGCTCATCGAAGACGATCTCCGCATGGGACCGCTTGAGATAGAGGGGCAGGACCGTCGCCGGATCGACTCCGCCCGACAGCAGCTGCGCCCTCCCCACCGCGGCCACATCGTACGGATCGGGGAGCGCTTCCCGAACGACGAGCACGGAATCCTCGGGCGCCGGATCGGCCTGCGCGCCCGAGACGAGGCACGGTGCGCGCCGCTCGGCCAGGCCGTCGGGCGCGTCGGGCCGCCGCTCGTAGTCGGCGCGGTAGCACTCGGCCCGCCGCGCGTCGACCAGCAGGATCACGCGCGCGACGTCGGGCCGGGCCGCGAGCAGGCCGGCCGCCGCGGCGCGCACCGAGGGCACGCCGACCAGCGGCCGACCGCTCGCGAAGCACATCGCCCGCGCCAGCGCGATCGCCGAGCGGATGCCGGTGTAGCTGCCCGGCCCCGTGCCGACCGCCACGCCCAGCAGGTCGGCCACCTCCAGCCGCCGCGCCGCGAGCAGCTGCGCGATCGCGGGCGCCAGCGCGGCCGTGCCGCTCGTGGCGGCCTCCT
>CAZBBB010000118.1:0-9242 GCA_964490005.1 uncultured Phycisphaerales bacterium
CGCTGCGCCCGGCGCCGGTCCGCGGCCCGCGCCGGGCGCCGCGCCGGGCTTGGCCGGCTCGGCCTCGAGCGAGGCGCGGATCTCGTTGGCCGACCAGCGGCCGTCCTTGCCTTCGTCGTTCGCGTCGAAGAAGGACAGCAGTTCGGCGTTGCCGATCAGGCCGTCGCCGTTGCTGTCGGCCGACTTCACGAGCACGCCGAAGGGGTCGCGCTGCCCGATGAGTTCGGCCACGAAGGGCGGCGCGGCGCGGCCCGCCAGCGCGGCCACCGTCGGAGCGAACTCCGCGCGGCTGATCTGGCCGTTCTTGTCGACGTCGAGGGTCGCGAGGCGGTGCTCGAAGGTCGGCCGATTGAGCGTGGGCGGCGAATCGGGCAGGCCGCGCAAGTGCAGCATGATCACGGCGCGCGCGGCGGCGATCTGCCGCTTGGCGGCGAGCGCGTAGTCGGCGGCGCTGATCACGCCGTCGCCGTCGACGTCGAGCGCCAGAAACTGCGCCTTGTCGCCGCCGTGCTCGGCAGGCGTGATGCGCCCGTTGCCGTCCTTGTCGAGGCGCTTGGCGAGGTCGTCCCACGAGGCCTCCTTCGCCTTCGGCGCGGCCTGCGCGGCGGCGCCCTCGACGGGCTTGGCCGGCTTCTCCGGCTTGTCGGCGCGCGGGGCGGAAGGCGGCGCGGGCGCCGGCTCGGCCTGCTGGCCGGCGAGCGACGGAGAGGCGAGCAGCAACGCGCTCGCCAGGGCCGCGCCGCGCAACGCGTTCCGCGCGGGGCCGATGAAAGGGACTCGTGCACGCATGGTCGATCTCCTGGCAGGCGAACCCGGTGCGTGGCGCGCGCGAGCCTTCAGGTGACGGGCCGTTCGCCGACGGCCCAGCTCATCGCGAACCACAGGGCCGCGTCCGGCCGTTCGCGCCAGCGCGAAAGCTCGTCCAGCCCGGCCACGATGGTAGCGGAAGGCGTGCCGCCCGTGTGCAAGGCCGCCTGCGCCCCGACGAGGATGGCCGCGAGGTTGTCGAGCAGGGGGGCAAAGCTCGGCTGGCCGCGGCAGGCACCGAAGAAGATCCAGTCGCAGGCCCGCGGGACCAGACCCGCGCCGTGCAGCAGCGCGACCAGCTTGCGGCCCACCAGCGGGTCGTTGCCGGCCGGTTCGTAGGCGCGCCAGTAGGCGCGCCACAGAGCGTCGACGGCCGGGGCCGCCGGCCACAGGCGCAGGATCTCGTGGTCGTCGTCGGCGAGCACGACGCGTCCGCCCGGGCGCACCGCGCGCCCCAGCGCGCCCACGATCGCCGGCGGGTCGCGCACGTGTTCGAGCAGGAAGCGCGCGTGCGCCACGTCGAAGCGGCCGTGCAGGTCGTCGAGCGGCAGGCGCGGCGCCTCTCCCTGGCGGAAGTCGACCAGTTCCTCCTCGCCGTCGAGCGCGGCCAGCCGGCGCGCGGTCGCGAGCTGCTCGGCGTCGCGTTCGACCGCGACGACGCGCCCGGAGGGCCCGACGGCGCGCGCCATCTCGCGCGCCAGCAGTCCGATGCCCGCGCCGCACTCGAGCACGCGCTCGCCGGGCCGCAGCGCGAGACGCGCCAGGCACGGCGGGTTGAGCACCGAGTTCATCAGCGCGAGGCGCGACTGCTCGACCGGGCTCGTCCCGTGGATGTAGGTCGATGGCGCGTCTCTGCCCGTCATCGACCGGCGGCCGCGAGGCGGTCGAGCAGGGCCGGGTCGTCGGGCAGCAGGCCCGCGCGCGGAAGTCGGGCGATGAGGTCGCGCAGGCGCGGCTCGGCGTCGAAGGCCGAGGCCAGCAGCGGCAGCGCCTGCTCGACGCGGCCGAGTCGCGCGAGATTCACGCCGGCCCAGAAGCCGGCCTCGTAGACCTCCGGCGCCAGGGCGCGGGCGCGGTCGTAGTGGGCCAGAGCGCCCGCGACGTCGTCGTGCTCGAGGGCCAGATCGCCGTCGTTCATCGCCGCGTAGGCCTCCGACAGGCGCAGCAGGCGGCGCAATTCGCGCAGCGGGTCGGGGTGGTCCTCGACGCGCAGATCGACGAGGCGGTCGGCCCAGGGTCGGCCGCTCGGCGTGCCGGCCACGACGAGCAGCGCCGCCGACTGGCGGCCGCGGATGTCGCCACCCTCGTCCTCGGCGGCCTGCAGCGCGGCGAGCAGGCGCTGCGCGAGCGACCCTTTGGCGGCCTCGAAGGCGGCCGCCATCGCCGGCCAGACGCTGCCCTGCTCCATGAGATTGGCCTGCACGGAGTACTGCGCGCCGAGCTGGTGGCCGGCGGCCGCGATGCAGCGCGCGCCGGTGTGCGCGGCGACGGCGCCCTGCGCGTCGATCAGCGCGACCTGGCGCACGTCGCGGCCCGCGTCGGCGGCGAGCAGCGCGGCGAGCGCGTCGGGCGCCGCCACGCCGTCGGCCATGAGCGCCAGTCCCTCGGGCCCGTACTCGACGCGCACGAAGGACTGCGTCGCGATCGCGCCGACCCCCGACTGCGCCCAGGGCACGATCGGCCCGACCGAGAACCAGTGGCTCTGGACGGCGACGCCCAGCTCGCCGGTCGCGGGGTCGCGCGCGACGATCGAGTAGGTCGCGACGGGGCGGGCGGGCGGGGCCGGCGCGTCGGGCGGGGCGATCGACGGCGGGCCGGCGAGCGGCGCGGCGCGCGGACCCGACGACGCGGGGGGGCCTGCCGGTGCCTGACAAGCCGCGAGCAGCAGCGCGGCCAGGGCCGTGCCGGCGACGTGGGCCGGTTTCATCGGGGGATTGCGCTCCTCTTGGCAGGCTTGCCGCGTCGTCGGGGGGGCGAGCGGCACGCGCGGTCCGGCCAGTATCGCCGCGGCGGCGGCGAGCCGTCGATTGACCATCCGGGGGGCATGCCGTAGCGTTTTCGCCTGCAGGGCCGGCTCTCTCCGCTCGGGAACGGGGGCGCCACCCTGCCATGCGGGCTCGTGCGCCCGCCGGCACGGAGGAGCGGCAGCGTTGCAGCCGGACGTCCTGGGCAAACGGCTACGCGAGGTCCTGGGCGCCGACGCTCCCAAGTCCTTCGACCCCGAGGACGAAACCCTCGTGGAGGCCGTCGCGCGGCTGCTGCTGGTGCGCTTTCATCGCGAGAACCACTATCCGACCTTCGAACTCCTCGTCGAGGCCACGGCGCCGATCATGAAGCGCGAAGCGATGGGCGTGACGCGGCGGGTCGGGCTCGCGGTCGATCCGGCGCAACTCGTGTCCAACTGCCTCGGGCGCATGTACGTCGACGTGCGCCAGCCTTCGCCGATCTGCCAAGACTTCCTCGCCGAGGTGCGCGCCTCGATGGAGGCCGACGCGCGGGCGCTGGTCGAGAAGCTGGCGCGCACCGCGCACATCGACGGCGTGCTCGAGGCGGCGCGCGAGACCGACCCGACGGCCGGGATCGCGACGAGCTTCTCGTCGATCGTGAGCTTCGCGTTCCATCGCCTGACCCTCGAGGACCGGCGCCTGCTGCTGGCGCGCGACGTCGACAACCTGCCCTACGAGCAGATCGCCGAGATGTTCGGCATCTACCAGGACGAGATCGAGGAGCGCCTGCTGCGCGCGCGCGGCCGGCTCTCCAAGCGCATCGCCAACGTGTTCATGGCCTCCACGCTCGAGGACGACTTCGAGGACGAGGATGACGAGGACCAGGGCCCGCACCCGCCGCACGGCCCGCGCCCGCCGCACGAAGGGGGGCTGCGATGAGCGCGGAACACGAGCGGCGCGCCTGCGACCTGCCGGCCGGCGAATTGCAGCGGGCCTTCGACAAGGAATCCACGACCTCCAACGTGGCCGCGCACGTCACCTCGTGCGAACCCTGCAGCGGGTCCCTCAATGTCCTCCAGACGCAGCGCGACGCCGTGCGTTACCTCACGACGGAACAGACCGCCGCCGCCCGCCGCACGGCCGTCGAGTTCGTCCTCTCCCAGTCCGCCACCGCCGGCCGCCAGAAACTCGCCGACCTGCTCTACGAGCTCGAGAAGGCCCTGTTTCAGCTTGTGCCGCCTGCACAGGCACGGTGGGATCCTTGGACGAACCCCCGCCCCGCAGGCTTGGTTCTCGGAGAGGTTGTTCGGACTCAGTCGCGCCTTGTCGGTGCGGGTCACGCGCCTCGTTCAGAGGTTGCGGTTGCTTCGCGCGACTTTGATGACTCGGGGCGCGCACTACGTGCCTGCTTCAATTGCTTGGAGACGCTTCGCGGCATTGAAGGTGAGTCAGATCGGTACGTCGCTGGCTTCGCGCAAGCCGCAATCGCCGACGGTCGACCGCTTGATGCTGAACGTGCACTCAGAGGCATTCTTTCGCGACCCAGCTCCCAATCAATGCAGCAGTTGGCGAAGCGAAACATCGTACTCGCCCTCATTCACCAACATCGGTTCCCTGATGCTGCGTCATTCGCAGAGGATGCGCTGAAGTCGGCTCCAAGCGATTCGCGGCTTCTCTACAACTATGCCGTCTCGCTGGCTTGGCTGGATCGTAGGCAGGAGTTTGATGGGGTTTGTTCGAGGCTCGCGGAGCAAGTTGGCCGCGATCCGAGTTCTCGGCTCTCTTCGGTGATCAAGCACCAAGCCGGAACGCTGGCTGGCCGCCTTGGGACGACGCGGGAAAGTGTGCTGTCGGCCTTCGGGATCTCACCGCCGACGACAGGGACTGGGTAGTGACAGCCCTCGGTGACGGAATGAGGCACGAACGAAACACCGCAATGGCTTCGCGCTTGGTTGGCAGCGTGTTGGCGGTGTTGACGTTTCTCGCAGGGATCTGTCCAGGTCGCGATCTGAAGCTCGATCCGGGCGGAGTTGGGGATCAGCCATATGTCGGCGGCCCGAGCGGGGCGACGAGCCCGATTCTCGTGCAGGAGACGGACGGGGTGCTGGTGACGGCACAGGGTGTTCCGGTCCCGAGGGCGCTCGTGGTGGTCGACACGGCGAACAGCAATGCATTGATGTCGTGCATGACCGACGATAACGGCCGTTTCGAATTTGTCCTCGTGAGCGGCCCGACCTGGCTGCTGTCGGTGCCCTACGAGGGCGTCTTCGACGTGCCCTTCGCCGCGGGCGACTCGCTCGTCGTGGTCGTCCCCTGACGCCGCGCGGCGGTCGCGGTTCGAATCGGCCCGCACAGCCCGCTCAGCCCGCACGGTGCTCTCGACCCGCGCGCACGCGGTCCACGTGGCCCACGCGGCAAGCGCGGCCGGTGGCATGAGGCCTGCGGGAGGCGCCGCGGCCTTCGGTACACTCGCGGCGCGTCGTCGCGGGCAGGTCGCGGCGCAGACGGTGACCCCGGAGGACCGGCCCGACGTTCGGGCTCGGGAGGCGGCATGACGGACGGCGCAGGCAATCCGGCGGGCACGCGGCGCCTGGCGCTCGCGGTCGGCCTGCTGCTCTCGATGCTGCTCGGCGGCGCGCTCGTCATCCCGGCGCTGAAGGCCGGCATCACGCCGGGCGTCTCGCCGCTGGTCGTGCTGTTCTGCTGGGTGGCGTTCGGCGCCGCGCTCGGCCCGCGCCTCAAGCGCTTTCTGGCCGTGGCGCAGGTCACGGGCAGCGGCGGCGCGGCCGTCACGGCCGGCGTGGTCTTCACGGCGCCGATCCTGCAGATCCTCGAGGCCAAGCTGGGCGCGCTCGCGCCGGCCGTCGACGTCGTCATGCTCATCGTCGCGAGCGTCGCCGGCGCCCTGCTCGGCTTCGGCTTCGTGGGCCTCGCGACGAAGCGCTTCCTGACCGACCCGCGCCTGCCCGCGCCCGAGGCCGTCGCCTGCGACCGCCTGATCCAGACGGCGTCGGAGAACCCCGAGCAGCGCCCGGCGCTGCTGCCCTCGCTCGTCGCGGGCCTGCTCTCAGGCGCCGCGATCTCCGCGTTCACGTCGCTGGCGTTCCTCGCCGACTACGTCGCGTCGATCCGCGCACGCCTGTTCGCGAAGGGCGAGGCGCCCGCCGACTTCGAGGTGCCGATCCCGGTGGCGCCGGTCTACATCGGCATCGGCGGGCTGCTCACGCTGCCGACCGCGCTGCTGATCTTCGGCGGCGGCCTGATCAACTCGACGACCAAGGCCTGGTCGGCGGCGAACGCGATGCCCGACACGACCTTCCGCTGGGTCGGCGGCGCGGCCATGACCGTCGCGGTGCTCTACTCGCTCGTCGCCTACGTGCTCGAGGGCCGGCGCGAGTCGTCCGGCGGCGCGAGCGGCGTGTCGGAGCGCATGGCGGCCCGGCTCAGCGCCGCGGCCGGCGACGAGACGCTGCTCGAGCAGTCGCCCGCGATCCGCCGCATGCTCCACGCGAGCATCCTGGCGGGCACGGCGCTGATGCTCGTGATGCTGGGCATGCTCGGCGCCGAACCCAAGGCGCTGATCGTGCTCGGCCTCGTCTCGCTCGTGCTCGTCTCGCTGCTCTCGGGCCTCGGCGGCCTGCTCTCGCTGCAGGTCGGCAGCTCGGCCTCGCCCGTCTCGGGCACGGTCTTCATGGGCATGCTCGTGCTCTCGCTCACCGCGACGGGCATCGGCCTGACGGGCCTGGCCGGCGTCGCGCTGCTCGTGCCGCTGATCGTCGCGGCCTGCGTCGCGATCTGCGCCGCCAACGACAGCAGCCAGGACTACAAGACGATGCAGCTCAACGGCTTCGTCGTGAGCGAGAGCTTCACCGGCCAGTTGCTCGGGCTGCTCGGCGGCGCGGTCTGCGTGCCGATCGCCCTGTGGATCGCGCACGACGCCTACACGCTGGGTTCGACGGCCCTGCCCGCGCCGCAGGCCAGCTTCTTCGCGACGGTGCTCGAGTCGCTGTTCCTCGAGGCCGAGATCCCGTGGGGGCCGGTGAGTGCCGGCGCGGTGGTCGGGGTGCTCGCCGTGGGGCTCGACGCCTGGGGCAAGACGCGCGGCGTGACGCTCTCGTCGCTCGCGCTCGCCGTCGGCATCTACCTGCCGAGCACCGTCGGCACGGGCATCATGCTCGGCGCGACGGCGCGCTTCCTCGCCACGCGCAGGATCGGCGCGAGCACGCACCAGGGCATCCTCACGGCGGCCGGAATCATCACGGGCGACGCGCTGTTCTCGCTCGTGCTCGGCGCCTGCATCGTGGCCGGCGTGAACACCGAACTCTGGAACGCCGCGGCCCCCTGGCCGGCGGCCGTCGGCGCGGCGCTGCTCGCGCTGATGCTCGGCCTGGTCTTCTGGAACTACCGGCCCAAAGGCACCAAGACGTGACGCATGAGGCGCATTTGCTGCGCCATATGCCGAGAATGAGACTTTAAAGTTACGTCTCGTGCTGAACAGGCTCAGCCTGCTCAGGTATCATGGCCGATGAGATTCAAGAATCTCATTCTTGCCATGGGAGGCCTGAAATGGCGCTTTCAAGTTACACGGCGGCGACGGATCGCGAGGTCATGGCCGAGATCGGGGCGCGCCTGGCGGCGTTGCGCGAGCAGGCCGGGCTGACGGCCGTGGAGGCCGCCGCGCAGACCGGCCTCTCGCGCCGCACGATCTGGCGCGCCGAGCGCGGCGACAATCCCACGCTCGCCACGCTGCTGCGGCTGCTGCGGCTGTACGGCCGGCTCGACGAACTCGGCGCGCTCTTCCGCGCCCCCGAGATCTCGCCCATGGCGCTGATCGAGAAGCCCCGTGCCTGAGGTGGCCGCGCACGCCGAGGTGCGGCTGTGGGGGGCCACGGTCGGCGCCGTCGCCGAACTCGACGACGGGCGCGTGCTGTTCGAGTACGCCGAGAGCTTCCGCCGCTCGGGCCTGCAGATCTCGCCGATCATGCTGCCGCTCGCGCTGCGCGGCCCGCAGGCCTTCGACGCGCTGCGCCGCAAGCCGGCCTTCGACGGCCTGCCCGGCGTGCTGGCCGACGCGCTGCCCGACGCCTTTGGCAACCGCGTCATCCGCGCGTACTTCGCGGCGCGCGGCCAGCCCGAGCGCGCGCTCTCGCCGGTGCAGCGGCTGCTCTACGTCGGCGAGCGGGCCCTGGGCGCGCTGACCTTCCATCCGGCCGCCGAGCTGCCGCGGCGCCCGGCCGAGCGGCAGTCGCTGGAGATCGCGCAGCTCGTGGCCGACGCGCGCGCCGTCGTCGCGGGCGCGCCCGACGTCGCCATCCCCGAGATCTACCGCATCGGCGCGTCGGCGGGCGGGCTGCGGCCCAAGGCCCTCGTGCTGCACGACCCCGCGACGAACCGGCTGCGCTCGGGTCACGCCGCGCCGGCGCCCGGCGAGCGCGCCTGCCTGCTCAAGTTCGACGGCGTCGGCGACGGCCACAGCGTCGACGCGCTCGGCCGCAGCCAACCCTTCAACCGCGTCGAGGCCGCCTACGCGGACATGGCGCGCGCCGCCGGCCTGCACGTGGCGCAGGTCGAGCTGCTCGAGGTCGGCGGCCACGCGCACCTGCTCGTGGTGCGCTTCGACCTCGAGGGCGGTGCGCGCCTGCACCAGCACAGCCTGGGCGGCCTGCTGCACGTCGACTACAACGATCGCGCCGCCGCCAGCTACGAGGAGTATCTGCGCGTCGTGTTGCGCCTCGGGCTGCCGCAGTCGGGCGTCGAGGAAGGCTGGCGCCGCATGGCCTTCAACGTGCTCGCCGTGAACCAGGACGACCACGTGAAGAACCTGTCCTTCCACATGCGGCCCGACGGGCGCTGGTCGCTGACGCCGGCCTACGATCTGTCCTTCGCCAAGGGCGCCGACTGGACCGCGCGCCACCAGTTGCTCGTGCGCGACAAGACCGCCGGCATCACGCGCGCCGACCTGCTCGACGTGGCGGCGCAGTTCGGCATCAAGCGCGCGGGCGAGCTGCTGGAGCGCATCGCGCAGGCCGTCGCGCGCTTTCCCGAGTTCGCGGCGGCGCGGGGCGTGCCGCCGGACACGATCGCCGTCGTGCGCGGCGAACTGTCGGCCCGCGCGCGGCAACTCGACGGCTGAGCCGCCCTCGCGGGCCGGTCGCGCGGTCTGCTAGTTTGTCCGCCCCGTCCCGTGCCGCTCCGCGCGGCGAGGCGAGGTCCCGGAGGTCGCCCCGATGCACACCCTCGTCCTGCTGCGCCACGGCGAGAGCCAGTGGAACCGCGAGAACCGCTTCACCGGGTGGGTCGACGTGCCGCTCTCCGAGAAGGGCGAGGCCGAGGCGCGGCAGGCCGGGCGCCTGCTGGCGGCCGAAGGGCTGAGCTTCGACGTCGCGCACACCTCGGTGCTCAAGCGCGCGATCAAGACGCTCTGGCTGGCGCTCGAGGAGATGGACCTCATGTGGCTGCCGGTGCATCGCCACTGGCGCCTCAACGAGC
>CAZBBB010000119.1:0-9109 GCA_964490005.1 uncultured Phycisphaerales bacterium
CTTCTTCACCTTGACGCCGGTGCGCACCTTGGGCAGCCCGAAGACCGAGTCGCCGTCGGCGCGCTTGGAGGCCTTCTTCAGGGCCTCGAGCCGTTCGATCCGCGTCCACACGTTGCGTGAGCGCAGCAGCCCTTCCTTGACCTTCAGACTGGGATGGATCGACACGGCGGGACTCCGAATGCGGCGGGCAGAGGGACCGCGTATCGTCCACGGCCCCGCCCGCCGGGTCAAGCGGCGCGAAGCGCTCCGGCCCCGCCCGCCGCTCAGGACCTGGACTGGGGCGCCTCGATGATCTGCGCCCCGGCAAAGGGCCGTTCGTGGCCAGGGGGGCCGGGCAGCGCCTTGAGCTGCTGGAGCGTCGTGCCGAGCGGCGCGCGCGTGCGGGTGCGCCCCACGAACACCTTGTACTGGGCATGCAGGCCGGCCTTGTCGATCGGCGGGAAGCCGAGCACCTGCACTTCGGGATAGCCCCGCTCGCGCAGCTGCCGGGCGACATCCACCGCCTGCGTGCGGCCGGCTTCGCTGCCCGGCAGCGCGAGCGCCTCGATGACGAAGACGGCGTCGCTCGCGACCGGCCTGGGGCCGGTGCGGAAGACCTCCTCGGTGCCCGGGGCCTTGAGCGCCGGCGTGGCGAAGTTGGCGCCGACCAGATACAGCGTGAGGCCGACGACGACCACGCCCGTGCCGGTCATCATCCAGCGGCGCACGCCCCAGCGCGGCCCGCGCGCGCCCGGGCCGCGCGGCGGCGCGCGCCGCGAGTCGCCGGTGTGCGGCTTCTCGGCGGGCTTCACGCGCGGCGCGCTGCTGACCACCTTGCCGGTGACCGTGCGCCGGCTGCGCGAGGCCGAGCCGAAGCCGTCGTCGTGGGAACGAAAGATGTCGAGAGGATGCTTCTTTCCCATGGCCGCCATTCCACGAAAGAAGACGCGAGGGTCTGTCCGTCGTCGAAACTAGGACACGGCGAGGCGGTATTCCACGGGAATCCCGGCGCGGATCGCGGCCGCGTCCCGCGGCGGCCCGCGCGCCCCCGGCCGCCTCAGCGCGCGCTCTTGACCCGCTCGCGGAAGCTCTCCTCGTCGCGCGCCAGCGAGCGGCCGGTGGCGGCCTCGTAGGCCTCGGCCAGGGGTTGGTCGGACAGCTCGGCCACCCAGCGCGTCGCGGCCCCCATGCCGTTGCGCGAGACGAGTTCGTCGACGAAGGCGTAGCTCACGAGGTAGGCCGTGTGCACCTCGTCGGCGTCGGCGATCTGCACGAAGGTCTCGGGCAGCTCGGCCAGGCGCGGGAAGGCCTCCCGCGACAGGCCCTTGGCGTCGAGCCACTCGACGAGCTGCGTCAGGCCCTTGCCGCGCCCGCGCTCCATGACCTGCGCGAGGCCCTCGTTGACCAGGGTCGGGCAGGCGGGGTTGATCTCCGACACGACCAGGTGCGTGAACTCGTGCCGGAAGGAGGCCTCGATGAGCGCGCCGTCGCGCTCGACGTCGGCGATCGGCAGGCGGATCTTGCGGTCGAACAGCCCGCCCACCCAGGCGTGCGTGCCGGTCACCCGGCGGAAGTCCTCGGGCGGATAGAGCACGACGATCGTCTTCTGCTTGGGGTGATGGCCCAGGGTCGTCGCGACCTCGGCCCGCGCGCGCTCCAGCACGCCCGTCAGGCGCACGCCCATGAGCGGCCCGCTCGAGGCCTGCGGCCCGCGGATGATGAAGTGGTCGGTCTGGTCGGTGCGGTAGTCCTGCTCGACGGCGTGCTGGCGCGCGGTGCGCGCCACGGCGTCCTGCGCCAGCGCGACGACCTTGGGGTCGGGCGAGGAGAGCGCCTGCTCGTAGGCCTCCTGCGCGGCCGGCAGCTCGTCGAGCAGCCCGAGCACGTCGCCCAGCAGCAGCCAACCGTCGGCCGAGGACGGGTCGTCGGCGACCGCCGAGCGCAGCACGCGCTCGGCCTCCTCGAGCCGGTAGCGGCGCGTGAGGCCCTGCCCGAGATGCACGCGGTAGCCGACCTGCGCCGGGTCGAGTTCGGCGGCGCGCCGCAGGTCGGCGATGGCCGCGTCCAGCCGCCGCCCCGCGGCGTGCTGCTGCGCGCGGTTGTACAGCGCCCAGGCGAGGTTCTTGGCGAGCACCGGTTCGGCCGGATCGAGCGCGCGCGCCTTCTCGAGCAGGATCACCGCGAGCTGCGCGTCCTTGCCCTGCAGCGCCGCGAGAGCCTGGTCGTTGAGCGCGTGGGCGTCGTCGCGCGGGCCGGCGGCGCCCGGCGTCAGCGCCAGCAGCAGGCTCGCCAGCAGCAGCGTCGGCAGGCGTCGCGTGCGCAGGCCGCTCATGGCGAAGCCGGCGCGAGGCGGCCGTCGACGGCCTGCGGGAAGGAGGCGTAGGCGTAGGGCAGGCCGTGGCGCGCGTGCAGCTCGCGCAGGGCCGCATGGTGTCGCTCGTAGATCGCGGGCATGGCGTCCTGGTAGCCGGGGTCGCAGAAGTAGACACGGCAGCCGAGCGGACGGCCGTCGCGGTTGCGGCACATTCCATCGACATGCCAGGGGCACAGACTGTCGCTCGGGGCGCGTGGCGGGGCCCCGCCGAGGGCCAGCGCGTAGTCGATCTCGGGCGCCGTCGCGTACAGCCGGTGGCCGCTGGCCGGGAAGTCGCAGCAGCGCCCCGACAGCTCGCAGCGCGGCGACAGGCGCTGCAGCTCGCGCTCGAGCCCCGCGTAGAGCGCCGCGAGTTCGGCCTGCAGGGCGGGATTCATCGGCGCTCCCGCTTGCGCCGCAGGCGCGCCAGCCGGCGGCGCTGCAGCTCGGCCTCCTCGCCCTCGGCGTCGGCCGGCTGCAGCGTGAGCGTGCGCTTGCCGGCGATCTGGTTCTCGATGTCGGCCATGAGTTCCTGCGGGCTCTGGTAGCGGTGCTCGCGGTCCTTGGCCATCATCTTCTCGATGAAGTAGTGCATGTGGGCCGAGATGCCCCCGCCCTTGGTGGCCTCGGCCGAGAGGCCCTCGAGCACGGCCGCGCGCACCAGTTCCTCGTCGTCGCCCTCGAAGGGCAGCGCGCCGAGCACCATCTGGTAGAGCGTCGCGCCGAGCGAGTAGATGTCGCTGCGCACGTCGAGGTCGCCCTGCCCGCGCGCCTGCTCGGGCGAGAGGAAGGCCGCCGTGCCGGCGGTCGTGGCTGCCTCGCCGCCCTCGCCGCCGCCGGCCGCGGCGAAGCCGAGGTCGATGACCTTGACCTGCGAGCGGTCGGCCGAGACGAGGATGTTCCCGGGCTTGATGTCGCGGTGCACGATGCCTTCGCCGCGCAGATACTCGAGCGCGCGCGCCACCTGCAGGATGACGGACAGCGCGCCGTCCTCGTCGAAGGCGCCGCCGCGCGCGATCTGGTCGGCGAGCGTCTCGGCCGGCACGTGTTCCATGAAGCACAGCACGTGCTCGCCGTGGCGCCCGGCCTGGTGGCCCTTGACCACGCCGGGGTGCTCGAGGCGCTTGAGCAGCGCGGCTTCCGCCAGGAAGGCCTTGACGGCGGCGGGTTGCCGGGCCAGTTCCTCGTGCAGGATCTTGAGCGCGAATTCCTCGCCGTCCCGGCGGCGCACCAGGAACACGCGCGCCGTGCCGCCCTCGCCGAGCTTCTTCACGTAGACGTGGCCGGGCAGCTCGGGCACGTCCTCGCCGTCGGTGCGCAGGTAGAGCAGCAGGCGCTCCCTGTCGAGCAGCCCGGCCCGCAGCGCCGCGCCCGACAGCCCGCCCGGGCGGCCGGCCGAGCCGTCGGCGGCGCAGGCCGCGAACAGGCGCGCGACGGCCTGCTGCGGGAGGACGCCGCGCAGCGCGAGCTTGCCGAGCACGCGGGCTTCGACGGCCGGATCGGGGCGCATGGGCGCAAATCCTAGCGCTGCCGCGCGGGCCCCGCCATCGACTTGACCGCGCGCCGCCCAGCGCGCGGCGACGACGCTCAAGGCGAGTCGCGCGCCGAACCGACAACCTCCGTACGCCACCAGCCACCGCGGGGATCTCCAGCGTGCACGCACCCGACGAGAACGTCGTCCTGAAGTACTGCGAGATCCTCGACGAGTTCATCCGCGTGCGCGCCTGCGGCGAGGAGAGCACCGCGCGGCTGCTGCGCGGCGCGAACGTGAAGACGCGCGTCGCCTACCACGAGTTCGTCGTGGTGCTCTGCGTCGTCGATTTCGAGCGCCAGGTGCGCCCGCTGTTCGACCGCCACAAGAGCGTCTACCAGCCCGAGGCGCTGGTCGAGCTGCTCTACCAGATCTGCATCGAGGTCAACCCGCACCTCGAGATCCACAGCGTCACGCTGCCCACCGGCGCGGGCGAGCTGCCCGGCGAGCCGGCGCCCGCGCCCGGCGCCGAGGGCGCCCCGCTCCCCGAGGAGGAGCGCCGCGCGCTGCAGAAGCGCGTGCAGAACATCGAGGTCGCGCTCTCGGGCTCGATCCTCGGGCAGCCCGGCGCGGTGCGCGCCGTGGCGCAGGCCGTCAAGAAGGCGGCCGTCGGACTCAAGGACCCGCGCAAGCCCGTGGGCGTGTTCCTGTTCATGGGCCCGACCGGCACGGGCAAGACGCAGATGGCCAAGGCGCTCACGCACCACCTGTACGGCCGCACCGACAAGCTCGTGCGCATCGACTGCAGCGAGTACGCGCTCCCCCACGAGTACGCCAAGCTCATCGGCGCGCCGCCCGGCTACATCGGCCACAACGAGGGCGGGCAGCTCACCGAGGCCGTCAAGCAGCACAAGGCCTGCGTCGTGCTCTTCGACGAGATCGAGAAGGCGCACGAGAAGGTGCACAACCTGCTGCTCTCGCTCATGGACGAGGGCGTGCTCACCGACAGCAAGGGCGAGCGCGTGTGCTTCCGCCGCTGCATCATCCTGATGACCAGCAACGTGGGCGTCGAGGACGTGCGGCGCATGCAGGCGCGCATGGGTTTCGACGCGCGCGACCGCGGCCAGCTCGACGTCGAGCAGCTCGACGACGCCATGCACGGCGCCGTCAAGCGCAGCTTCCGGCCCGAGTTCGTCAACCGCATCGACGACGTGGTCGAGTTCCGCGCGCTCTCGGTCGAGGACTGCGAAGGCATCGCCCGCCTGCAGCTGGCCGAGATGGCCGGCTACCTCGAGCGCACGGGCGTCCGGCTGCGCTTCACGCCGGGCCTGGTGCGCCACCTCGCGCGCCGCGGCTGGTCGCCCGAGTACGGCGCGCGCGAGCTGCGCCGGATCATCCGCGACGAGGTCGAGCACCTGCTCACCGAGCAGCTCATCAGCGGGCGCGCGCGACGCGGCGACACGATCACGGCCGGCCTGCGCGGCAAGCGCGGCGTGACGCTGACCCGCGCGCGGCGCCCGACCGCGGCGCGCGCCTCGCGCGCCGCCGAGCTGCCGGCGCGCGACGACGAGCAGAAGGGCGCGGCCTGAGAGCGCCGCCCGCCGCGCTCAGAGCGCGGCGTCGAGCAGCACGATCGAGATCGGCGTCCCCAGCGTGCAGCCGACGATCGGCAGGCACTGCGCCGGCTGCACGAACAGCGTGGCGCTCTCGAGCGCGGCCGGCAGCGGCGGAATCGTCGCCGAGAGCGGCAGGGCCCCGCCGCCCGGCAACGGGCCGAGCACGAGGATGTTCGCGGGGAAGGTCAGCCCCAGGGAGCCGCCCTGCCCGTCGAGGAAGCTCGAGCCGGCCTGCGTGCCCCAGACCAGCCAGAGCACCGCGCCCGGCGTGCCGTTGATGGTGAAGGCCAGCGTCTGCCCCTCGCGCACCGGCGCGGGTGAACTCGTGCGCGGCACGTCCAGCGGCCAGGAGACGATCGCGCCCGCCGCCAGTTCGAAGGCGGGCCCGGTCGAGCCTGCCGGACACCCGCCCGGCGCGGCGCCCGGCGGGCCGCCTCCGAGCACGGCCGAGTGCTGCCGCAGCAACGCCGACGGGTCCGACAGCACGACCCCCGCGGCCCCGTCCGCCGGCGGCAGGCAGCCGGGAACAGGCAAGGTCACGAGCAGTCCGTCGCCGCCCTGCCCGCCGGTGATCGACCCGTTGCCGGCCAGCAGGGTGCCGCCCGCGAGGCGCAGTCCCTCGCGCCCCGCCGTCGGCGCGAGATTCGGAACACCGGGAGCGCCGTCCATGCCTTCGCCGCCGGTCAGCGCGCACTCGTAGGCCGAGGCGAACCCGGACGAGATCTCGAACGCGACGCCGGCGGGCACCACGCCGAGCCCGTCGAAGAAGGCGGCGCGACCGACGATCGAGCAGTGCACGAACATGAGTTGGCCGCTCGCGACGCAGCGAACGGTCGGCGCGCCGCCCAGCAGCGTGCAGCTCTCGACGGTGACGACGCCGGCGACGTTCGACAGGTCGAGGGCGAAGGGCGTCGAGGTCGGCGGCTGATCCGGCGCGCGCAGCGTGAGCCCGCGCAGCAGGGCCGACTGGCCGGCGGGCAGGTTCAGCACGCGCACGGCGGGCACGCCCGAGAGGTCGCCGTCGAGCGTGACGCTCGCGCCCGCGTCGGCGACGATCGCGAGGCCCTTGCCGAGCGTGACCGGCTCGTACAGACCGGAGCGCACGAGCAGCGTGTCGCCCGGCGCCGCAGCGGCGACGGCCAGGCTCAGCGACGTGAAGTCGACATCCGGGCCGGGCACGACCGAGACGACATGCGTCTGCTGCGCGGAGAGCGGAGCACCGCAGGCCAAGGCCAGCAGCGCGGCACGCAACGGACGGTGAGCGTGCATCGTCACCTCGATCTCGAACAGAGCGGAGGAAGGCCGCCGGGAAGCATGCCCAGGCGTCGCCCCCGTCGCCCGGCCGGCCGCCGGCAGTCTACCGCAACCCGGAAAACGCAGCCCCTGCGGTATCCTCGCGCCCCATGACCCGATTCGCGGCCCGGCGCATCGACGGCATCGCCCAGAGCGACATCCGCAAGATGTCGCGCATCTGCATGGAACTGGGCGGCGTGAACCTCGGCCAGGGCATCTGCGACCAGCCGACGCCCGACGTCGTGAAGGCGGCCGCCAAGGCCGCCATCGACGACGACCGCAGCATCTACAGCAAGTACGAGGGCATCGACGCGCTGCGCGCCGCCATCGCGCGCAAGCTGGCCGACTACAACGGCCTCGTCGTCGACCCCGACCGCGAGCTGCTGGTGACGGCCGGCAGCACCGGCGCCTTCGTCGCCGCCGTGCTGGCCTTCATCGAGGAGGGCGACGAGGTCGTGCTGTTCTCGCCGTTCTACGGCTACCACCTCAACGTGCTCAAGCTCGCGCGCCCGACGATCCGCAGCGTCACGCTGCGCGGCGCCGACTGGGACTTCGACCGCGACGAGCTGGCGGCGGCCTTCAGCGACAGGACCAAGGCCGTGATCGTCAACACGCCCTGCAATCCCTGCGGCAAGGTGTTCACGCGCGACGAGCTGGGCTTCATCGGCGAGTTGTGCCGCCGGCACGACGCGCTGGCGATCACCGACGAGATCTACGAGTACATCCTGTACGACGGGCACGAGCACGTCTCGATGGCCTCGCTGCCCGGCATGGCCGAGCGCACGATCACGATCAGCGGCTTCTCCAAGACCTACAACATGACCGGCTGGCGGCTGGGCTACGGAGCGGCGCCGGCCGAGCTGACGGCGCGCATGGGCGTGCTCAACGACCTGCTCTACATCTGCGCGCCGACGCCGCTGCAGCACGGCGTGCTCGCGGCCTTCGACCTGCCGCCCGCCTACTACGAGCGCCTGCGCGCCGACTACGCGGCCAAGCGCGCCGCGATCATGGCGGCCTGCGACGGCGTGGGCCTGACGAGCCTCGCCCCGCAGGGCAGCTACTACCTGATGGCCGACGTGCGCGGCGCGGGGTTCCGCGACGACCGGCAGGCCGCCGACGTGCTCATGCGCGAGTGCGGCGTCGCCACCGTGCCGGGCAGCTCCTTCTACACCGACCCGGCCGAAGGCCGACACCAGGTGCGCATCTGCTTCGCCAAGCAGGACCACGACCTGCGGCGCGCCTGCGAGGGGCTCGCGCGGCTCAGCCGCGCGCGGGCCTGAGCGCGGCCCCGCAGGCGGCCGCGACGACGAGCAGCGCGGCCGGCTGCCACTGCAGCAGCAGGCGCGGCAGCGAGGTGCGCAGGTGCCAGCCGACCTCGTGCGGCGAACCGAGGTAGACGACCACGTAGGCCAGCAGCGCGAGCGGCAGCGCGATGCCGCCGATCGCGGCGTGCCGGCCGGCGCGCGCGCCGAGGCCGGCGCACAGCAGGGCCGCGACGAGCAGCGCGCCGCCCGGCGCGAGCAGCTCCGTGAGGAAGGCCCCTCCCACGGCCGGGAGGCGCGCGCCGAACCCGGCGAGAGCGCGCGCGAGCAGACCTTCGTCCTCGAACAGGTCGTTGCCCAGCCCCAGCGCAAGATTGAAGGCCCAGCCGAGCGCGAGGAAGGCCAGCGGCGCGAGCGCGACGCGCACCAGCAGCGGGCGCTGCCCGGGGGCCGCGCGCAAGGCCGCGGCGCCGAGCACGAGCAGCGCCAGCAGCGCGCCCTCGTGCTTGGCGAAGACCATCAGGCAGGTCCCGGGGACGAGCGCGAGGACCGCCTCGCGGGCCGGGCGCGACGCGCCCCCGCCGTCGGCGCGCGGCAGGCGCGCCGCGCCGTCGAGGGCGACGAGCAGGCCGAGCGCCACGAGCAGGTCGGCGTCGGCGCGCAGCGCGGCCCGCGCGCAGGGTTCGGCGGCGACGAAGACGAGCAGCAGCGGACCGGCCAGCCCCGCGGGCAGGGCCGCGCGCAGCGCTCCCGCCAGGTACAGCACAAGCGCGAACAGCGCGGCCTGCACCGGCCAGCGGTTCTCGTGGTGCGTCAGGCCGCCGGCCGCGGCGAAGGCCGAGAGCTGCAGCAGCGGATCGAGCAGCGGATAGTCGACGTGCTCGAGCGCGCCGGGACGGTCGAGCAGCGGCCCCAGGCGGCCGTCGAGCGCGCCGGCCGTCCACAGCGCCTTGGCCTTGCCGGCGTAGATCGCCGACTCGTCGCCGCCCTCGACGAGCGTGCCGCTCGAGAGCACGACGCGATCGGCCGCGATCGCCAGCGCGAGCGCGAGGCACGCGCCGAAGAGCAGCGCCGCGCCGCGGCCCGACGCCGGGCCGGACGGCGTGCGGGCCGCCGCCGGCTCGCTCCGCGCGCC
>CAZBBB010000120.1:0-8993 GCA_964490005.1 uncultured Phycisphaerales bacterium
GCGGCGCGAGGCGGCGGCGCGCAGCAGGGCGCGGCGCTCGAGCAGCCGCGCGCGCGCCGCGAGCAGCCCGCCGCGCGCGCCGAGCGACACCACCGCCAGGCCGGGACGCGCCAGCAACGCCTCGGGCCAGTGGCTGGCCTCGTCGACGACGAGCACCGAGAGGTCGGGCTCGGCGGCCAGCGCCGCCAGCGCGAGTTCGACCGCCAGGCCCGTGCGCCCGAAGGCGCCCAGCACGAGCAGGTCGGGCGCGGGGCCCGGCCAGGGCGCGCCGTCGACCTGCTCGGGCAGGGGCCGCACGACGGCACGGTCGGGCGCGAGCAGGTCTTCGAGCAGCCGCCGGCGCGGGTCCTCGGCGCACAGCAGCAGGACGCGCGCGCTCACGGTTCGGCCGGCGCGTTCGTGCGGTGCAGGATGCGTGCGCAGCGCGCCGCCAGGTCGCGGTCGCCGCCGCGGCTGCCGATCATGACCAGGTTGCGCAGCGTGCGCAGCAGCATGTCGCGGTCGGTGGCGTCGAGCAGCTTGACGTCGAGCGCGGGGTAGCCGGCGTGGCGCAGGTGCCCGCGGCAGTCGGCCTCGTCGACCGGGCGCCCGCCGTGAAAGGGGTCGAGCACGACGTTCAGCCCGTCGCGCTCGTAGCGCAGCAGGAAGTGGCCCGGCATGTTCACGCCGCGCAGCGGCACCTGCGCGCGCCGCGCCACGAGCAGCCACGCGATCGAGAGCGGCAGCGGCAGGCCGCGGCCGCGCGCGAGCGCGCCGTGCACGACCGCGTCGAGCGGATCGGGCCGCTCGGCGTCGGCCCCCCGCAGCGCGGCGCCCTGCACGAGCACTTCGCGCAGCGCGGCCAGCTCGCGCTCGGGCGAGCGCGCCCCGCCCAGCGCCTCGAGCAGCTTCGCGGCGAGCGCGTCGAGCGCCGCCGGGAGCGCTGCGGGCCCCTCGCCCGCGTCGACCAGCCGCCCGATGAGGATCGACCCGGCCTGCAGGTCGGGCGCGGCGGCGATGTGCGCCACGAGCGGATCCTCGAGGCGCGCGCCGACGATGTCGAGCAGCGCCGAGCGCAGCACCTCGGCCGTGCCGCCGCGCGCGCGGGACAGGTGCTCGCGCAGCAGCGGTTCGGCCATCTCGGCGTGCGCGCGCAGCGCGCGCCGGCAGCCCTCGACGACCGACTCGCTCTCGTCGTCGAGCAGCGCGATGGCCGCCTCGACCTGGCCCTCGCTGGTCAGCGTGCGCGCGCGCTCAGATGCCACCGAGCCTCCCCGTGTGCGGCAGAAACTCGTCCAGCTCGGCCGCCACCCTCTCGAGGGCGGGCGTCCAGCCGGCGAAGGGGTGGCGCGCGCCGAAGACGTGGTCGCTGCCCGGGATGGCGACCAGCCGGCTGCCGGCGATCCACTCGGCGTAGCGGCGGCTCTCGTCGAAGGGCACGCTCTCGTCGCCCTGCGCGCACACGACCAGCGCCGGCACGAAGACCTGCGTGGCGGCCTCCTCGAGGTCGTGGCGCGGCGCGTCGGAGAACCACTCGCGGCCCAGCGGCATGTCCTGGCCCGTGCGCTGGTTGCGGATGAGCACGCGGCCCTCGCTCTGCACCTGCGCGAGCTGCTCGGGGGAGAAGCGCTGCAGACTCGCCATGCCGTTGAGCGTGGCGAGTTGCACGACGCGACCGTCGTCGGCCGCGCGCAGCACGGCGACCGCGCCGCCCATGCTGTGGCCGACGACGTTGAAGTGCCGGTTGCGCTGCAGGCGGCACTGCTCGGCCAGCTCGCTCCCGTCGAGGAAGTCGAGCACCGTGCCGAGGTCGGCCACGTGCCGCGCGAGGGTCTGCTTCTCGAACAGGTCGAGCCGGTCGAAGGTGCCCGGCGTGGCGCCGCTCGTGCCGTTGTGGCTGGCGTCGTAGACGGCGATCGCGCGGCCGCGCGCCGCGAGGCGTTCGGCCAGCGGCGGGAACAGGCCCCAGTCCTTGAAGCCCTTGAAGCCGTGGCACAGCACGGTGACGGGCAGCGGCGCGTCGCCCGCCTCGGGCAGATACACGTCGAGCCCCATCGACAGCCCGTCGGGGCAAGGGATCGTCGCGCTGCGCTTCATCACGACCATCATGCCAAGGCCGGCTTGCGCAGCACCACCAGCCGGCGGCTCGTGCCGGGCGCGTGCGGCCGTCCGTCGTAGTCGCCGAAGGTCGCTTCGACACGCAGCCGCGCGCCGGTCGCGAGCGCGGCCAGCTCGTCGCCGGTGAACAGGTGCACCGACTCGGTCCAGACCTGGCTCTCGCTGCCGTCGCGCAGCAGGCGCACCTGCTTGAACACGCGCCGGCCGCCCTCCATCAGGCAGCGCTCGATCTCCAGCGTGCGCCCGTCGGTCACCTCGACCGTCTGCGGGTTGAGCGTGTAGCGCACGGTGTCGCGGTCCATCAGGTCGAGCAGCGCCGCGCCGCCGGGCGCGAGCACGCGCGCGATCTCGGCCAGCGTGGCGGCGTGCTCGGCCTCGCTCGCGAAGTAGCCGAAGGAGCTGAACAGGCAGGCGACGGCGCCGAAGGAGGCCTCGTCGAAGGGCAGCGCGCGCATGTCGCCGCGCACGGTCGGCAGGCCCAGGCCGCGGCAGCGCGCCGTCAGGTCGCGCGAGAGGTCGAGGCAGGCGACCGCGCAACCCAGCGTGCGGAAGGCGCGGGCGTGCCGGCCGGCGCCGGCCGCCAGGTCGAGCAGCCGGCCCTGCCCGCCGTGGAAGCGCAGCAGGTTGAGCGCACCCTTGGCCTCGCGGCGCGCGCTGGCCTCGTCGCGGTGCGCATAGACCTCGAGGTAGGTCGCGGTGAAGGCATCGACGTACCACGGCGCGCTCGGCATGGCGCCATCGTAGCGCAGGCGGCCGCAGCATCGGCGCGCGCCGCGCGCTTGCGCCGACGCCGGGCGAGTTGCTGCGATGAGCCGTCCGTCACCGCGCCGGCCGGGCCGTGCCCGAATCGCCGCCCGCTCCGCGCCGTCTCTCCGAGGAGTCGCTCCGCCATGTCCGCCCCCGCCAGCAGGACCCACGCCTTCCGCTTCGCGCGCTCGGGCGGCTTCGACCAGGTGCGCCTCGAGTCCGGCGCCGACCTCGCGCACCTCGAGCAGCTCGACTTCAAGCTGTGGGCCGCGCTGGCCTGCCCGGTCAAGGGGCTGGAGTTCGACGAGGCCACGCTGGCGCTCATCGACGAGGACGGCGACGGCCGCGTGCGCGCGCCGGAAGTCCTCGCGGCGCTGGCCTTCTGCCGCACGCACCTCAAGGACCTCTCGACGCTGACGGCGGGCTCCGAGGCCCTGCCGCTCGAGCGCATCGACGACAGCCAGCCCGCCGGCAGGGCGATCCTCGCCACGGCGCGGCAGATCCTGCGGGGCTTGGGCAAGGGCTCGGCCGCCGCGATCGAGCTGGCCGACGTGAAGGACACGGCAAGGAGCTTCGCGCAGACGCGGCTCAACGGCGACGGCATCGTGCCGCCCTCGGCCGCCGACGACGAGGGCGTACGCGCGCTCATCGAGGACGTGATCGCGTGCGTCGGGTCCGTGACCGACCGCAGCGGCCAGCCGGGCATCGACGGCGCGCTGCTCGACCGCTTCTTCTCCGAGTGCCGGGCCTGGGCCGACTGGACGGCCAAGGGCAAGAGCGACCAGGCGCTGCACCCGCTCGGCGAGGGCACCGCGGCGGCCTGCGCCGCCTGGGACGCCGTGCGCGCCAAGGTCGACGACTACTTCTCGCGCTGCCGCCTGGCGGCCTTCGACGGCCGCGCCCTGGCCGCGCTCAACCGCCGCGAAGAGGAATATCTCTCGATCGCCGCCGCGGACCTCTCGATCACCGCGCAGGAGGTCGCCGGATTCCCGATCGCGCGCATCGCGGCCGGCCAGCCGCTGCCGCTCGTCGAGGGCCTCAATCCCGCCTGGAGCGCGGCCGTGGCCGCCCTGCGCTCGGCCGCGGTCGAACCGCTCCTGGGCAAGGGCAAGGCCTCCCTCACGGCCGAGGAGTGGGCCCAGTTGAGCGCAAAGCTCACCGCGCACAAGGTCTGGGCCGCCGGCAAGCCCGCGGGCGCGGTCGCGAGCCTCGGCGCCGAGCGCGTCGAGCAACTGCTGGCGGGCAAGGGCCGGCAGGCCGTCGCCGCGCTCATCGAAGAAGACCTGCAGCTCGCCGGCGACTTCGCCGCCATCGAGCAGCTCGAGCGCCTCGTGCGCTTCCACCGCGACCTGCACCGCCTGCTGTGCAACTTCGTGAACTTCTCCGACTTCTACGGCGACGAGCGGGCGGCCGTGTTCCAGGCCGGCACGCTGTTCCTCGACGCGCGCGCCTGCGAGCTGGTCGTGCGCGTCGACGACCCGGGCAAGCACGCCGCGCTGGCGGGCATGGCCAAGTGCTATCTGGCCTACTGCGACTGCACGCGCCCCTCGGGCGAGAAGCTCACGATCGCGGCGGCCTTCACCGACGGCGACTCCGACTACCTGATGGTCGGGCGCAACGGCATCTTCTTCGACCGGCGCGGCCGCGACTGGGACGCGACGATCACGCGCGTCGTCGAGAACCCGATCAGCATCCGGCAGGCCTTCTGGTCGCCCTACAAGAAGCTCGTGCGCATGATCGAGGAGCTGGCGGCCAAGCGCGCCGCCGCCAAGGAGGCCGAGTCGGACAAGCTCATCGGCGAGGCCGCCGACGCGGCCGCGCACGCCGACAAGCCCAAGGAGGCGCCCAAGAAGATCGACGTCGGCACGGTGGCGGCGATCAGCGTCGCCATCGCCGGCATCGGCGCGATGGTCACCACGCTCATCGGCTACCTCTCGGGGCTGTTCACGCTCCCCTTCTGGCAGCTCGTGCTGGCGATCGCCGGCCTCATGCTGGTCATCTCGGGGCCCTCGATGCTCATCGCCTGGCTCAAGCTGCGCCAGCGCAACCTGGGGCCGATCCTCGACGCCAACGGCTGGGCCGTGAACGGGCGCGTGAAGCTCAACGTGAAGTTCGGCGCCTCGCTGACCTCGGTGGCGCAGCTGCCCAAGGGCGCCAGCGCCGGCGACGACCCCATGGGCGACAAGCCCAGCGCCTGGCCGGGCCTGATCAAGTTCGCGCTCGTGCTCGCCTTCCTCTGGTCCTTCTGCAACACGCAGGGCTGGATCTGGTCGCTCACGCAGCCGGGCAGCGCCTTCCACGACGCGACCGGCTTCTCGCTCGGCGACCGGCCGCCCGTCGACGAAGAGCTGGCCGCGCAGCAGGCAGCGGCGGCCGCCGCAGCCGCGGTGCCGCCCGCGGGCCAGTAACGAGTCCACACCCGGAGACCTTTCGATGGGAACCCGCGACCAGCGCGTCGATGCCTACATCGCGAGCAGGGCCGACTTCGCGCGGCCGATCCTGGAGCACCTGCGCGAGGTCGTGCACGCGGGCTGTCCGCAGGTCGCGGAGACGATCAAGTGGGGCATGCCCGCCTTCGAGTACAAGGGCCTGCTCGGCGGCATGGCGGCCTTCAAGCAGCACGCGGTCTTCAGCTTCTGGAAGCACGAACTGGTCTTCGAGGACGGCGCGTACGCGAGCGGGGCGATGGGCAGCTTCGGGCGCCTGACCTCGCTGAAGGACCTGCCGCCGAAGAAGACGCTGCTCGCCTGCGTGAAGAAGGCGGCCAAGCTCAACGACGCCGGCGTCAAGGCGCCGCGCACCAAGTCGCGCCCGAGCAAGGCCGTGGCGATGCACCCCGCGCTGAAGGCCGCGCTGGCGAAGAACAAGCGGGCGACCGCCACCTTTGCGGCCTTCCCGCCGAGCTGCAAGGCCGAGTACCTCGAGTGGGTCGCGCAGGCCAAGCGCGACGAGACGCGCGCCCGGCGCATCAAGCAAGCCGTCGAGTGGATGGCGCAGGGCAAGCGCCGCAACTGGAAATACCAGGACTGCTGAGCGGCGGCGCGCGGCCGCCGTTCAGCCGGCCTTCTTCAGCCACGCAGACAGCTTCTTGGCGTTGATCGCGTCGAGGTGCGCGCCCAACACCGCGCGCGTCGCGTCGGCGTCGCCGCGGAAGTTCGGCGCCGTGCCGCGCGGGTCGGCCTGAGCCTGCACTTGCGCCAGTTCGGCGAGCAGCGCGCGCAGCTGCGCCGGGTCTTCGCTGGCCAGCCAGGCCAGCGCGGCCCAGGTCACCAGTTGCGGAGGCTCGTGCTTGCCTGCGGCGCTCTCGATCACGCCCAGCTCGCCGAAGGAGAAGTCCTTGCGCTTGCGCAGCGACTCGAGTTCCTGGCGCGCCTTGACGGGCCAGTCGAAGTGGTCGCCCGTGGCGACGAAGCCGCTGGCGTTGAACTGGTAGACCGAATTGAACAGCGCCCACTCGGCCACGTAGCCGACGCCCCACAGCACGCAGCCCGGCTGCTGCCCGGTGCGCGCGGTGAGCAGGCACTGGGCGTACTTGTGCACGACTTCATTGCCCAGCCGGAACTCGTCGTCGCCCGCCGCGGCATTCCCCGCCATGTCCCACGACGGCTCGAGGAAGACCGAGGCCGAACGCAGCGTGAGCCCGCCCGGGTCGGCCTTCATGGCCTGCACCGTGGGCGCGGTCACGAGCCGACGCTCGCCCAGTGCGTCCATGAGCGCCTCCCAGCGCGCCGAGCGCATGAAGGTCTCGTCGAACACGATCGCGACGGTCGCACGCGCCGCCTGCACGCGACCCTCGAGGACCGGCACGGCCTCGTCGAGCAGCTCGTGCGCCTGCCCCATCCATTCCGAAACCTGGCCGAGCAGCTTGGGCTCGCCGTGGCCGAGGACGATGTGGTCGCCCACCTTGCCCAGCACGATGCGCAGATCGAGCTGCGCCGCCAGTTCGGCCCACTCGTTGACCGCCCGGCGCACCGGCGCCGAGAGCCGCGCGTCGACGGAGGCCGCCGTGACCGACTTGCCGCCGTAGACGACCGAGAGCGGAGCCACGCTCGGGAGCAGCGTCGTCGCCGCCGAATCGGGCGTCGGCCCGCCCGGCGGGGCCACGGGCGGGGCGGGGATCGGCGCGGGCGCCGGTGCAGGCGCCGGTGCGGGCACCGGCGGAGGCGTCGACGGAGGCTGCGGCGGACGGACGGTGTCGAGGGGCGCGGGCGCAGCCGGCGGATGCGCCTCGGTCGAGGGCGGGTCCTCGGCCGGCGGCTCTTTCTCGCCGGCCGGCGGTGCGCCGCCCTCGTCGGGCGCCCGTTCGGTGCGGGCGCCGGTCGCCGACGCCACGACGGCCACGGCGCGCGGCGGAATCGGCGCGGCCACGAAGACCTGCCCCTGCGCGTGGTGCCAGCGCAACCAACCCTGCAGCCATTCCCGGCTGCCCGTCTCGGCGGACGGATCGCGCCGCCCGGTGATGCGCACGAGCGTGTCGTGCAGCACGGCGACCGACTCGCTCTCGCCCGCCTCGCCGGTCACGAGCGCGACGAGCCGCTCGAGCAGCGCGCAGACGCCCTCGCGCGGACTGCGGTGCAGGAACTCGACGGCCTCGTCGCGCTCGGGGCCGGCGGGCAGCGCGAGCACCTGGTCGACCAGCTCGACGGCCATCGAGCGCTCGAAGTCGTCGCTGCCCGCGGGCCAGGTCAGCGCCTGGGACACCTCGGCCGACAAGGTCGCCGACGGCGTGAGCGGCACGCGCGCCGGCCCGGCGCCGTTCGCGGCGAAGGGCTCGCCGCGCACAAGCTCGATCAGCCGCCCCGCGGGCGTCGCGACGAGCAGCAGCTCGAAGCAGCGACCGTTGCTCTGGTCGATGAGCGCGACCCGCACCAGCTGCCGGTCGGGCACCGGCCCGCGCCCGGCGTCGGGGTCGGTCTCGGCGCCCAGTTCGTAAAGCGTGACGTGCCGGAGAGCGCCGGCGCCGAGCCACTCGCGCAGCGTGGCGTCGATCCGTCGCTCGCGGGCCGCCTCATCGAGGTCGGCCCAGGCGACCGTGTCCAGGCCGCGAGCGAAGCGCTCGGCGCCGCGCGCCTCGAAGTCGCTCAGCGCCGCCAGCGCCCCGCCGTCCCCCTGCTCGAGGGCCGCGACGACGGCCCGGGCCAGGTCGGCCAGTTCCGGCGCCGGGGTCGACTGGCCCGCCGCCCGGCCCGCGCACACAAGGAGCACCGCCATCCACCAGGCCAAGAACGCGGGCCTGCGCCCGCGGGCCCGCCCGAGCGCCCGTCGTCGGCGGATCGACCCGCCGACGCCCCTCGCCCCGCCCTCGATTCCCGTGACGTCCATGCCCGGCTCCCTTCGCTGGGGCGGCCGCGGTGGCCGCCCTGCTGCCCATGCGACGACCGGCCCCGGCCGCGCCCGGAATTCCGTCCCGAAATCCGAACGGTCGCGGCGACCGATGGCGCATGCATAGTCGCCGTCATGCGGCAGGCTACGGGGGCGCCCCCGGCCATGATCGAGATGCCGCAGGGTCCGCCCGCCCATGACGCCCCCCCTCCGTCGGAGTCACGCTGATCGAAGAGCCCCGTGATCCGACGCGCGCGTTGCCGCTCACCCGATTGCTGCAGGACGTGGGCGCGGGCCGCGCCCAACCCGCCGAGGAGTTGCTGCCGCTCGTCTACCAGGAGCTGCGCGCGATCGCCCGTCGCCACATGCAGACCGAGCGACGCGAGCACACGCTGCAGGCGACGGCGCTCGTGCACGAGGCGTGGGTGCGCCTCGCGGGCGGCGCCGACGTCACCTGGGAGAACCGCGCGCACTTCTTCGGCGCCGCGGCGCGCGCGATGCAGCAGATCCTGATCGAGCACGCGCGGGCCCGCGGCCGCAACAAGCGGCTCGGCGACCGCGTGCGCCAGCCGCTGAGCGTGATCGACCTGGCGCTGGAGGCCGATCTCGACGAGGTGCTCGCCGTCCAGGAGGCCATCGAGCGCCTGGGGCGCGTCGATGCCCGCATGGCGGAACTGGTGCGCCTGCGCTTCTACGCCGGCCTGACCTTCGAGGAGACCGCGGCCGTGCTCTCGGTCTCCGAGAGCACCGTGCGGCGCGACTGGGCGCTGGCGCGCGCTTGGCTGGCGCGCGCGCTGGGCGCGGGGCCCGACGGCGGCGGCGCGCCG
>CAZBBB010000121.1:0-8972 GCA_964490005.1 uncultured Phycisphaerales bacterium
GTGAGCAGGTCGACGTTGACGATCGTCACGTCGGGCCGCTCGGACCGCAGCTTGAGCACGAAGTTGCTGCCGATGAACCCGGCGCCGCCGGTGACGAGGATCTTCACGAAGCGGGCTCCCGGGTCGGGCGGCGGGCGAGGTAGTCGGTCAGGCCGACGCGCCAGTCGGGCAGGCCGCGGCCCAGCGCGGCGCGCAGCTTGGCGCCCGAGAGCACCGAGCGCGCCGGGCGCGGGGCGGGACGATCGAGCTGCGCACTCGGCATGCGGCGCAGATCGACCGTGCGGCCGGCCTGCCTGAAGATCTCGGCGGCGAAGTCGTGCCACGAGCACGAGCCGGCGTGGCTGGCATGGTAGATGCCGTGGGCCGGGCGGCGCGCGAGCAGTTCCCACAGCAGCGGCGCCAGGCCGTGCGTGCTCGTCGGCGCGCCGACCTGGTCGTCGACCACTGCGAGAAAGGGCTTCTCCGCGGCCAGCCGCAGCATGGTCTCGACGAAGTTCCTGCCGTGCAGCCCGTAGAGCCACTGCGTGCGCACGATCCAGTGCTCGGGCAGGGCCGCGGCGACGGCGCGCTCGCCGGCCAGCTTGGTGGCGCCGTAGACCGAGAGCGGCCCCGTCGCGTCGTCCTCGGCGTACTCGCCGGGCGGCGGGATCTTCCCGTCGAAGACGTAGTCGGTCGAGACGTGCAGCAGCGGGATGCCCGCCGCGCGGCAGGCGGCGGCGACGTGTCCGGCGCCCGTGCCGTTGACGGCCAGCGCCTCGGACCGGCGGCTCTCGCAGCCGTCGACGTCGGTGAAGGCCGCGCCGTTGATCGCGGCCTGCGGGCGGGCCGCGCGGAAGGCGGCCGCCACCGACGCCGGGTCGGTGATGTCGACGGCCGGCAGGTCGGCGTCCAGCATCGTCCAGCCCGCCGGCAGGCTCTCGCGCAGGGCGTGCCCGAGCATGCCGGCCGATCCCGTGACGAGCACCCGCATCTCAGCCGGCCTTGTTCGCGCCGCCCTCGGCCACGAGCTTGCTCGCGCGCAGCAGGCTCTCGAAGGTGCCGGCGTCGGTCCACCAGCCGTCGAGCACGCCGTACATGAGTTCGCCGCGCGCGATGTACGCGTTGTTGACGTCGGTGATCTCGAGTTCGCCGCGGCCGGAGGGCTTGAGGCCCTTGATGATCTCGAACACGCGGCGGTCGTAGATGTAGATGCCGATGACCGCCATGTTCGAGGGCGGGTCCTTCGGCTTCTCGATGATCTTGACGATGCGGTCGCCCTCGCTCACGGCGACGCCGAAGCGCTCGGGGTCCTCGACCTCCTTGAGCAGGATGCAGGCGCCCTTGCCGACGGCCTTCCAGCGGTCGACGGTGGCCTTGATGTTGCGCTCGATGATGTTGTCGCCGAGCACGACGCAGATCGCCTCGCCGCCGGCGAAGCGCTCGGCCAGCCGCAGCGCCGCCGCGATGCCGCCCTCGCCGCGCTGGTAGCCGTAGCTGAGGTTCACGCCCAGCTCGTCGCCGTTCTCGAGCAGGCGCAGGAAGTCGCCCGCGCTGTTGCCGCCCGTGACGATCAGGATGTCCGTGATCCCCGCGTTGCGCAGGGTCTCGATCGGGTAGTGGATCATCGGCTTGTTGAACACCGGCAGCAGGTGCTTGTTGGTGATCTTGGTCAGCGGCATGAGCCGGCTGCCGAGGCCGCCCGCGAGGATCACGCCTTTCATGGGTGCAGGAACTCCGGGGAGCCCGCGCCGGCTGCAGCCGCGCGGACGCCCGTTTCAGGGTCGGGCCGAAAGCGGGTCACGATACCACGCCACCGTGCGCGCCAGCCCGTCGGCCAGGGCCGTGCGCACCTCGAAACCCAGCAGGCGGCGGGCCCGCGCGACGTGCGCGCACGAGTGCCGGATGTCGCCGGCCCGCGCCGGCCCGTGCTGCGCGGCCAGTTCGGGGCGGCCGCAGGCGCGGCGCACGGCGTCCCACAGGGCGTTGACCGTGACCGGCTCGCCCTTGCCCACGTTGGCGATGCGCCCGGCGCCGCGGCGCAGATCGAGCGCCGCGAGGTTGGCCCGCACGACGTCGTCCACGCTGGTGAAGTCGCGGCTCTGCTCGCCGTCCCCGTGGATCGTCGGCGCGCGGCCGGCGAGCGCGCGGGTCACGAACAGCGAGATCACCCCCGAGTAGGGCGAGGACGGGTCCTGCCGCGGTCCGTAGACGTTGAAGTAACGCAGGTTGAAGGTGTCGACGCCGTACAGCTTCGGCGCCATGCGGAACAACTGCTCCGCCGCGAGCTTGTTCATGCCGTAGGGCGAGACCGGGTCCTCGCGGCGCGACTCGCGCGCCGCCCCGCGGACCTTGTCGCCGTAGACGGCGCTGCTGCTGCTGTACACGAGGCGCCGCACGCCCGCGTCGCGGCAGGCCAGCAGCAGGCGCGCGCTGGCCTGCAGGTTGGCGCGATTGCTCGCGACCGGGTCGGCCACCGAGAGCGTGACCGACGGACGCGCCGCGCAGTGCACGACGCGCTCGCAGCCCGCCACCGCGCGCTCCGCCACGCCCGCGTCGGCCAGGTCGCCCTCGACGAGCGTCGCGCCGGCGGGCACGTTGGCGCGCTTGCCGGACGAGAAGTCGTCGACGATCACGACCTGCTCGCCGCGCGCGAGCAGCGCGTCGGCGACGTGGCTGCCGATGAAGCCGGCGCCGCCCGTCACGAGCACCCGGCTCACGCGCGCGCTCCGCCCGGCCCCTCGGGCCCGCGGTACCAGGCCACGAAGCGCGCCAGCCCCTCGTCGAGCCCCACGCAGGGCGCGTAGCCCAGTTCGTCGCGCGCGCGCGAGACGTCGGCGCAGGTGCGGTACACGTCGCCGGGCTGCTCGGGCTGCCAGTCGACGCCCGCCTCCCGGCCGGTGGCGCGGCTGATGGCGGCCACGAGTCCCTTGAGCGAGATCGTGCGCGCCTCGCCCAGGTTGTAGATGCGGAACCCCCGGTGGCGGTCGTGCGCCTTGACCACGCCGTCGAGGATGTCGTCGACGTAGGTGTAGTCGCGCTCGCTGCTGCCGTCGCCGAACAGCGGCAGCGCCCGGCCCTGCTCGAGCAGCGCGACGAACTTGTGGATCGCCATCTCCGGGCGCTGGCGCGGGCCGTAGACGGTGAAGAAGCGCAGCGCCGCGATGTCCATGCCGTAGAGGTGCGCGAAGGTGTGGCAGGTGAGTTCGTTGGCGCGCTTGGTCGCCGCGTAGGGCGAGACGGGCCGGCTCACGTCGTCGTCCTCGTGGAAGGGCACCTTCTCGGTGCCGCCGTAGACCGACGAGGAGGACCCGAACACGAAGCGCGACACGCCCGCGTCGCGCGCCGCCTGCAGCAGCACCGCCGTGCCGGTGCAGTTCACGTCGTGGTAGTGCACCGGATCGGCCAGCGAGGGCCGCACGCCCGCCATCGCCGCCAGGTGCACGACCGAGGTCGGCGCGTGCTCGCGGAACAGCCGGGCGACCGCGCTCCGGTCGCGGATGTCGCCCTCGACCAGCGCCAGCCCCCCGCCCCGCAGCAGCGCCGCGACGTTGCGCCGCTTGATGGCCGGGTCGTAGTAGTCGTTGAAGTTGTCGAGGCCGACGACCTCGTCGCCGCGGGCGATCAGCCGCGCCGCGAGCTGGCTGCCGATGAAGCCGGCCGCACCGGTGACGAGGACGCGGCGCCCCATCACTCCACCGTGACGCTCTTGGCCAGATTGCGCGGCTGGTCGATGTCGCAACCGCGCCGCTCGGCCACCCAGTAGGCCAGCAGCTGCAGCGGCAGGACGTTGACGATCGGCGAGAGGTCCTCGTCGACCCGCGGCACGTGCAGCACCTCGTCGGCCAGCGCCGCGACGCGCGCGTCGCCCTCGACGGCCACGGCGATGACCTTGCCCGCGCGCGCCTTGACCTCCTGGATGTTCGACAGCACCTTCTCGTACACGCGGCCCGGCGTGGCGATCACGACCACCGGCAGCTTGCTGTCGATGAGCGCGATGGGCCCGTGCTTCATCTCGCCGGCCGGGTAGCCCTCGGCGTGGATGTAGCTGATCTCCTTGAGCTTGAGCGCGCCCTCGAGCGCGATGGGGTAGTTCACGCCGCGCCCGAGGAACAAGAAGTCGCGCGCCTCGGACCAGCGGTAGGCCACCGCGCGCACCGCCTCGAGCCCGCGCAGCACGGCGTCGAGCGCGTAGCGCAGCCGCCGCAACGGCAGCGCGCGCGCCGCGACCTCCTCGGCCGAGAGCGCGCCCCGGCGCTGGGCCAGGTCGAGCGCGAACAGGTACAGCGCGACGAGCTGCGTGGTGAAGGCCTTGGTCGAGGCCACGCCGATCTCCGGCCCCGCCTGCGTGAGGATCGTCGCGTCGGCCTCGCGCATGGCCGAGCTGTGCGGCACGTTGCAGATCGCCACGATCGGCGAGCCCGCCGCGCGCGCGTCGCGCAGCGCGCCGAGCGTGTCGAGCGTCTCGCCCGACTGCGTGATCGGCACGATCAGGTGCTCGGGCCCGGCCTGCGTGCGCCGGTAGCGGAACTCGCTGGCGTAGTCGACGTCGACCGGCAGGCCCACCAGGTTCTCGACGTAGAACTTGCCCGCCAGCCCGGCGTGCCAGCTCGTGCCGCAGGCGACGAAGGTCAGGCGCCGGATCGCGCCCAGCCGGTCGCCGAGCGCGTCGAGCGCGGCCACGCGCACGGTGCCGTCCGGCGTGAGGTGGCCGAGCATCGTGGCCGAGACGGCCGCGCCCTGCTCCTCGATCTCCTTGAGCATGTAGTGCCGGTAGCCGCCCTTCTGCACCGCGACCGGGTCCCAGTCGATGTGCCGCGAGGGGCGCTGCACGGCGCGGCCGGCGGCGTCCGTGATCGCGATGCCGCGGGTGTCGAGCACGGCCACGTCGCCGTCGACCAGCGGGATCATCGTGCGCGTGTGCGCGAGCAGCGCCGGGATGTCGCTCGCCAGGAAATTGGCCCCCTGCCCGACGCCGAGCACCAGCGGCGACTGGTGGCGCACGGCCGCGAGCTGCCCGGGGTGGTCGGCCGAGATGACCGCCAGCGCGAAGCTGCCGACCAGCCGCGCCGCCGTCGCGCGCACGGCCGTCCCCAGCGCGTCGCCGGCCGCCAGTCGCGCGGCGATGAGGTGCGCCAGGATCTCGGTGTCGGTGTCCGAACGGAACGTCACGCCGGCCGCCGTCAGTTCGGCGCGCAGCTCCTCGTGGTTCTCGATGATGCCGTTGTGCACGACGGCCACGCGCTCGGCGGCGTCGACGAGCGGGTGCGCGTTGCGTTCGACGGGCGGCCCGTGCGTCGCCCAGCGCGTGTGCCCGAGGCCCGCGCTGCCGAAGGGCGGGCGCTCGGAGAGCACTCCGGCCAGCCCCGAGAGCTTGCCCTCGCGGCGCACGACGACCAGTTCGCCGCCCGACTGCACGGCGATGCCGGCCGAGTCGTAGCCGCGGTACTCGAGCGTCGCGAGGCCCTCGAGCAGCAGCCGGCTGACCTCGGCCTTGCCGGTGATGCCGATGATCCCGCACACGTCAGCGGCCGACCTTCCCCTTGAAGTACTCGAGCGTGACGGCCAGGCCGTCGGCCAGCTTGACCTTCGGCTCCCAGCCCAGCACGCGCCGCGCCTTGCCGATGTCGGGCCGGCGCTGCTTGGGGTCGTCCTCGGGCAGCGGGTGATACGTGATCTTGCTGCGGCTGCCGGTGATCTTCACCACCGTCTCGGCGAACTCGCGGATCGTCATCTCGGCCGGGTTGCCGATGTTCACCGGATAGACCTCGTCGCTCTCCGAGAGCCGCCAGATGCCGTCGATGAGGTCGTTCACGAAGCAGAAGCTGCGCGTCTGGCTGCCGTCGCCGTACACCGTGAGGTCCTCGCCGCGCAGCGCCTGCCCCATGAAGGCCGGCAGCGCGCGCCCGTCGTTGAGACGCATGCGCGGCCCGTAGGTGTTGAAGATGCGCACGATGCGGGTCTGCAGGCCGTGGTAGCGGTGGTAGGCCATGACGATGGCCTCGGAGAAGCGCTTGGCCTCGTCGTACACGCCGCGGGGGCCGACCGGGTTCACGTTGCCCCAGTAGCTCTCGGTCTGCGGGTGCTCGACCGGGTCGCCGTAGACCTCGGAGGTGCTCGCCATGATGAAGCGCGCCGACTTGGCGCGCGCCAGGCCCAGCGCCTTGTGCGTGCCGAGGCTGCCGACCTTCAGCGTCGGGATCGGCATCTCGAGGTAGTCGATGGGGCTCGCCGGCGAGGCGAAGTGGAAGATGCGCTCGACCGGACCGGGCACGTGGATGTAGTCGGTCACGTCGATCTTCAGGAACTTGAAGTGCTCGTTCCCGAACAGGTGCTCGATGTTGCCGATGTCGCCCGTGGACAAGTTGTCCATGCAGATGACATCCCAGCCCTCCGACAGCAGGCGCTCGCACAGGTGACTGCCGAGGAAGCCCGCGCCTCCGGTGACGACGGCTCTCATGGACGGTTCTCCGGGGTGTCGGGGGCGGCGTCCGGCTCGACGTCCGCCGCGGGATCGACGCGCGCGCCGGCCGCGGACGCGGCCTCGGGCTCGGCGGCGCGATGCAGGGGATTGTCGATGAACAGCGCGTCGCTGCCGGCCAGCGTGCGCACGCCGCCGACGATCGCGCCGCGCTCGGCCGGCTCGGCCGACGTCGGAGCCGCCAGGCGCAGGCGTCCGCCGTCGAGCCGCAGCTGCAGCTGCCGACCGTGGCGCACGACGAGCCCGCCCCAGGCCGTGACGGCCTGCCCGTCGAGGGCCTCCGAGCCGGCGTGCAGCGGGATCGCGACCTCCTCGCCGCGCTCGAGCAGCACGGAGCGCGGCGCGGCCGCGGCGTCCTCGTCGCGCGCGAGCAGCATCACGCCGTCGACCGCGACCGGCGAGCCGCCCTGGTTGCGGATGAGCATGCGCCCCGGATCGACGCGGATGCGCGCCGAGGTGTCGAGCAGCCGGCAGCGCGTGCCGCCGGGGAGCTGCAGGTCGATGAGCCGGCCGCCGGCGCGCACCTCGAGCTGGGTGAGCAGCGGCAGGCGCAGCTGCTGGCTCTCGGGCGACAGGCTCTCGACGACGACGTGCCCGTCGGCGTAGAGCACCAGCAGGCCCCCGCCCGGGAGCAGCAGCTCGCTCTGCCCGCCGCTGCCCTGCGCGAGGTGGCCGCCGACGGCCAGCTGCGCCGTCGGGTCGAAGTAGTACAGCACGCGCTCGCGCGCCGCGCCGTCGACGCGCACGGCGACCACGTCGGAGAGCCGCCGCACGAGCACGGTCTCGGCCTCGGCGGCCGGCGCCGGCGCCGGCGCGGCGGGCGCGGCCTGCTCCTCGGGCGGCCGGCCCTCCTGCGCCGCCGCGAACGACGCGAGCAGCAGCAGGGCGGCGAGCGGGCGCGGGCTCATGTCTTGCGGGATCCCTTGCGGTTCATCGTTTCGACGAAGGAGGTGTCGTAGTCGCCCGCCAGGAAGCGCGGGTCGGCCAGGATCTCCTTGTGGAAGGGAATCGTCGTCGAGATGCCTTCCACGAGACACTCATCGAGCGCCTGACGCATGGCCTTGATGGCGGCCGGCCGATCCTTGCCGTGGACGATGAGCTTGCCGACCATCGAGTCGTAGTAGGGCGAGATGCGGTAGCCCGGGTAGACGTGGCTGTCGAAGCGCACGCCGCTGCCCCCCGGCCACTCGATCTTGCCCAGCGTGCCGGCGCTGGGGCGGAAGGCGTGCTCGGGGTCCTCGGCGTTGATGCGGCACTCGATCGAGGCGCCCTTGAAGACCACGTCCTCCTGCCGGAAGGAGAGCGGCTCGCCGGCCGCGATGCGGATCTGCTCCTGCACGATGTCGATGCCGGTGACCATCTCGGTCACGGGGTGCTCGACCTGCACGCGCGCGTTGAGCTCCATGAAGTAGAAGCGGCGCTGTTCGTCGACGAGGAACTCGACCGTGCCGGCGTTCACGTACCCGGCCTGCCGGCAGAGCGACACGGCCGCGCGCCCCATCTCCTCGCGCAGTTCGGGCGTGAGCGCCGGACTGGGGCTCTCCTCGACGAGCTTCTGGTGGCGGCGCTGCACCGAGCACTCGCGCTCGCCGAGATGCACGACGTGCCCGTGGCCGTCGGCGAGGATCTGGATCTCGACGTGCCGCGGCCCCTCGACGCGCCGCTCGATGTAGACGTCGGGGTTGTTGAAGGCGGCGGCGGCCTCGGTGCGCGCCGCGTCGAAGGCCGCCGGCAGATCCGCCTCCGAGCGCACCATGCGCAGGCCCTTGCCGCCGCCGCCGGCGGTGGCCTTCACCATGACCGGGAAGCCGATCTCCGCGCAGACCGCGCGCGCGGCGTCGAGGTCGGGCACGATGCCCGCGCTGCCCGGTACGGTCGGCACGCCGGCCGCCTTGGCCGTGGCGCGGGCCGAGTTCTTGTCGCCCATGCTGGCGATCACGTTCGCGGGCGGCCCGATGAAGGTGAAACCGCAGGCGGCCACGACCTCCACGAAGCGCGCGTTCTCCGAGAGGAAGCCGTAGCCCGGGTGGATCGCGTCGGCGTCCGAGATCTCGGCCGCGGCGATCACGCGCTGCATGTCGAGATAGCTCTGCCGCGCCGCCGCCGGGCCGATGCACACGGCCTCGTCGGCCAGCCGGATGATGCGCGCGTCGCGGTCGGCGTCGCTGTACACGACGACGACCTGACAGCCGAGCGCGCGGCAGGCGCGCAGCACGCGCAGGGCGATCTCGCCGCGATTCGCGATCTGCACGCGCCGGAACACGGGCCGCGCCTCAGGCCGGACGGATGAGGAAGAGCGTCTGCCCGAACTCGACGGCCTCGCCGTTCTCGACCTCGATCGAGACGATCTCGCCCGCCACGTCGGGGACGATCTCGTTCATGACCTTCATGGCCTCGATGATGCAGACCGTGGTCTGCGGGTCGACCTTGTCGCCGATGCTGACGAAGGAGGAGGCCTCCGGCGACGGCGCGCGATAGAAGGTGCCGACCATCGGCGAGGTGAAGGCGTGCAGCT
>CAZBBB010000122.1:0-8799 GCA_964490005.1 uncultured Phycisphaerales bacterium
GGCCCGCGCCTTGAGCGCGCGCAGCAGGCTGCCGTGCCGCTCGGCCAGCGCGGCGAGCTGCGGGAAGGCCGCGCGCAGCGAGAGCTGCTCGGGGTCGCCGGCGAACACGCCCGTCACGAAGGGATCGACGAGCCGCTCGAGCACTTCGGCGCCGAGACGGTGGCGCACGAAGTCGGCCACCGAGCCGTCGAGCGCGACGCCCGGCCGGCGGAACGGCTCGGTCAGCGCCCGCAGGCGGCCGCGGCGCGAGAGCAGGTCGCTGCGCAGCAGCGCCCGCGAGTCGAGCGGCAGCTCGACGAGCGCGCCCTCACGCAGCAGCCAGCGCCTGTGCGCGGCGGCCGGCGCCGGTACGGGCGCCAGCGCCAGCTCGCCGAGCAGCGCGCGCAGCTCGGCCGAGCCGTCCTGCAGCGCCTCGGGGCCGCGCTCGAAACGGAAGCCCTCGCGCGACTCGCTGGCCACCAGGCCGCCGGCGCGCGGCGCCGCGTCGAGCACGAGCAGTTCCGCCGACCGGCCCCGTCCCTGGGCGTAGGCCAGCCCGGAGATCCCGGCCCCCACGACGATCGTCGCCACCGCGCGCGCCATGCGCGCTCAGGATGGCGCATCGAGGCTCGCGCTCAAAACGGGAGTCGAGCCGCCGCTGCGCGACTGCGCCACGCAGCCGGCCTCGCTCGTGCTGCGGCCGAGCAGCAGGCGCAGCGCCGAGAGCAGCTCGGGCTGGCGGAAGACGTAGCCGGCCTGAGCCAGCGCCGCGGGCTGCACGCGCGTGCTCGAGAGCAGCAGGTCGTCGGCGAGCTGCCCGGCCAGCGCGCGCAGCGCGAAGGCCGGCACCGGCGCGATCGCCGGACGCCCGAGCGCCGCGCCGAGCGCCGCGCTGAACTGGCCGTTCGTGACGGGCTGCGGCGCGACCACGTTGAGCGCGCCCTCGACGGACTCGTCGACGATCGCGTGGTGCAGCGCGCCGATCACGTCCTCGATCGAGACCCAGCTCATCCACTGCCGGCCGTGGCCGAGGCGGCCGCCCAGGCCCAGCCGGAAGGGCGTCAGCATCTTCGCCAGCGCGCCGCCGCGCGGCGAGAGCACCACGCCGAGTCGCGCGTGCACGACGCGGATGCCGGCCGCGCGCGCCGCGTCGGCCGCCGCCTCCCACTCGCGGCAGACCTCGGGCAGGAAGCCCGTGCCCGGCGCGGCGTCCTCGTCGAGCAGTTCGTCGCCGCGGTCGCCGTACAGGCCGATCGCCGAGGCGCACACGAGCACGCGCGGCGGGTCCTTCATGGCGGCCAGCGTGCGCGCGAGCAGCGCCGTACCCTGCACGCGGCTGTCGCGGATGGCGGCGCGGCGCGCGGCCGTCCAGCGGCCGCCGGCGATGTTCTCGCCCGCCAGGTGCACGACCGCGTCGAGGCCGGCCAGCGCCTCGGGGTCGAGGCGTCCGGCGGCCGGGTCCCACGCCACGTGGAAGGGCGGCGGCGTCCCGCGAGCGCGCACGATGCGCACGAGTTCGTGCCCGCCGGTGCGCAGGAAGGGGATGAGCGCCGAACCCACCAGGCCGCTGCTGCCGGTGATGCCGATGCTCAGCGGCGTCGTACCCGCGTGCGCCAGCAGGTCGCGGGCCGTGACGGCGTGGCGCCAGGTGAAGCTGGCGGCGATGCGGCGCGCGACGTAGCCGCCGAAAAGCGGCGCCACCAAGCGGTGCAGCGGCAGTTCGTAGCGGATGCGGTCGATGAGGCGGCACTCGTGTTCGCCGCGCGGCTCGAAACGGTGCTCGTGCAGCCAGGCGCGCATCGGCCCGCTGGCCTGGCTGTCGGTGAACAGCCGCCCCCACTGCACGTCGCCGTGCACCGCGACCCAGCGCGCCGTGAACGGGCCGATCTTGAGGCGCAGCACGAAGCGGCTGCCGGGGGCGATGCTGCCCGGCGTGTGGTCCTCGACCTGCAGCGACTCCCAGGGCGGCAGCAGCCGCTCGAAGGCGCCGTTGCGGGCGTGCCACGCGAAGGCCTCGTCGGCCGAGGCCGGCAGGAGCGTGCTGCGTTCGAAGATCTCCATGGCGCTCCCACACCCTGCCATGACCGGCGGGCGAATTCCCGTGACGACCGGCCTGCTCAGAGGGTCTGGCTGAACTTCGGCCCGCCGGCCTCGCCGGATTCGGGCCCGCTCCCAAGAGGCGGCCGGCGCCTGCGGAAATACTCGTCGAAGACCATCGCCAGGTGGCGCAGGAACAGCCGGCCGCGCGGCAACACCTCCAGGCGGCGCTCGTCCAGCGTGCAGAAGCCCTCCTCCGCGAAGGGGCGCAGCTCGGCCCACTCGGCGGCGAAGTGGCCGGCCAGGTCGGCGCGGCCGGTGGCGTCCTGCAGCTCGTCGAGGTCGATCCGCATGGCGCACATCAGCGAGAGGATCGTCGCGCGCCGCAGCTCGTCCTCGGGGGAGAGCCGCAGGCCGCGCACGGTCGCCAGCCTGCCCGCCGCCAGCGCCGGCTCGTACTCCCGCGTGCTGCGCGCGTTCTGCAGGTAGGCGCCGGCCAGGTCGCCGATGGCCGACATGCCGATGCCGATCAGGTCGCGCGCGGGCCGCTCGGCGTAACCCATGAAGTTCCTGTGCAGGGTGCCCTCGCGCAGCGCCGTGAACAGCCGGTCGCTGCGCTTGGCGAAGTGGTCGAGACCGACGACCTCGTAACCGGCCGCCCCGAGCGTCTGCAGGGCGAGGCCGAAGAGGCGCGCGCGCGCCACGGGACCGGGCAGGGCGTGCCGCTCGAGCAGCTTCTGCGCCGGCTTGAGCCACGGCACGTGCGCGTAGCCGAACACCGCGAGGCGGTCGGGAGACAACTGCACGATGGCGTCGAGCGTCGCGCCGAAGCCGGCCTCGGTCTGCCCGGGCAGGCCGTACATGAGGTCGACGTTGATGCCGTCGACGCCGCGCGCGCGGAAGCGCTCGACGAGCGCCAGCGTCTCGTCGCGGGTCTGGTCGCGCTTGACGACCCGCTGCACGGCCGGATCGAAGTCCTGCACGCCCATGCTCACGCGGTTGAAGCCCAGCTCGCAGAGCGCGTCGATCTGTTCGGCCGTCGTGACGTGCGGGTCGACCTCGAGCGAGACCTCCGCGCCGGGCCGCAGCGTGAAGCGGCGCGTGATCGCGCCGAAGAGCCGCCGCAGCTGCGCGACCGAGAGGAAGGTCGGCGTGCCGCCGCCCCAGTGCAGCTGCGCCAGGCCGCGTCGCGCGCCGAGCTGGCCGGCGACCAGCTCGAGTTCGCGCTCGACGGCGTCGAGGTAGCTCTCGGCGCGGTCCTGCCGGCCGCTGATCTCGACGGTGCAGCCGCAGTACAGGCACAGCCGCTCGCAGAAGGGCAGGTGCACGTAGAGCGCGAGCGGTTCGTCGGGGCGGCGGGCGGCGCGCGCGTAGGCGGCGGCCGCGTCGTCCGGGCCGAAGGCCTCGGTCCACTCGGGCGCGGTCGGGTAGCTGGTGTAGCGCGGCCCGCTGCTCGACAGGCGCAGCAGCAGCTCCTCGGTGAGCCCGAGCGCGGAGAGGCCGTCGCGCGGCGCGCTCACGGCGAGCGCACCGCTTCCGGCGCGGGCCCGCCCGAGCGCACGGCCTCGACGAAGGCCGCCACGCAGGCCGGGTCGGTCTCCTTGAGCACGCCGTGGCCGAGGCTGGCGATCCAGCCCGGGCGGCCGGCGGCCTCGGCGCGCAGGGCCCGCGCGCGCCGCGCGACCTCCTCGGGCGGCGCGAGCAGCGCCGCCGGGTCGAGATTGCCCTGCAGCGCGACGCGGCCGCCGTGGCGCGCCAGCGCCGCGCCCAGATCGCTGCGCCAGTCGAGCGCGACGGCCTCGACGCCCAGCGAGACGAGCGCGTCGAGCAGGTGTCCGCCGTCGCGGATGAAACCCATCCGCGGGGCGAGGCCCGAGGCCGGCGCGAGCGCGCGCGCCGTCCACGGCGCGGCGTGCCGCTCGTAGTCCTCGACGGTGAGCGCGCCGGCCCAGGTGTCGAACAGCACCACGGCCTGCGCGCCGCACTCGATCTGGTAGCGCAGGTGCCGGCCGACGACCAGCGCGAGCTTGTCCATGAGCCGCGCGTACAGCGCGGGCTCGTGGTACATGAGGCGACGCAGCCCGGCCGAGCTGCCGCCGCCCGCGCCCTGCACCGCGTAGCAGGCCAGCGTGAAGGGCGCGCCGCAGAAGCCCAGCAGCGTGACCTCGTCGGGGAGCCCGGCGCGCACGAGGCGCAGCGCCTCGCCGACGTAGCCCAGCTCCTGCGCGGGGTCGATCGCGGCCAGCGCGTCGATGTCGGCCGCTCCGGCGAGCGGCCGCGCGAAGACCGGCCCGCGCCCCTCGAGAAAGTCGAGCTCCATGCCCATCGCCTGCAGCGGCAGCAGGATGTCGGAGAACAGGATCGCCGCGTCGACGCCGAAGCGGCGCACGGGCTGCAGCGTGACCTCGGCCGCGAGTTCAGGCGTGCGCGCCATCGCGAGAAAGCCGCCGGCCGCCTTGCGCACGCGCTGGTACTCGGGCAGGTAGCGGCCCGCCTGGCGCATGAGCCAGACCGGCGGGCGCGGCAGGGGCTGGCGGCGCAGCGCCGCGAGCAGCGGCGGGTCGGCGGTGAGGGGCGTCGTGCTCGCGGGCGGTCTCATCTCTCTCTCGTCGAAGGGCGCGTGCGGGCGGGCGTCAGGGCGTGAGCCGGTACCCCGTGCCGCGCACGGTGTGGATGTAGCGCGGGTTGCGCGCGTCGGGTTCGAGCAGCCGGCGCAGGCGCACGACGAAGTTGTCGATCGTGCGCGTGGTCGGAAAGGCGTCGTAGCCCCAGACGCGGTCGAGGATCTCGGCGCGCGAGACGACCTCGCCCGGCCGCTCGGCCAGGCAGCGCAGGATCATGGTCTCCTTGGGCGAGAGCGCGATCGTGCGGCCGCCGACGTGGGCCGCGCAGCCGCGCAGGTCGACGCGCGCCTCGCCCAGGCGCAACTCGTCGCCCGTCGGCGAGGGGCCGGCGAACCAGGCCGTGCGGCGCAGGATGGCCTTCACGCGCAGGATCAGCTCGGCCAGGTCGAAGGGCTTGGCCAGGTAGTCGTCGCCGCCCGCCGCCAACCCGCGCACCCGGTCGTCGCGCGAGGCACGCGCCGTCAGGAACAGGATCGGCACGTCGCGTCCCTCGCGCCGCAGCGTCTCGCACACGGCGAAGCCGTCGAGGCCCGGCAGCATCACGTCGAGCAGCAGCAGGTCGGGAGGGCTCTCGCGCACGCGCTGCAGGGCCTGCGCGCCGTCGGCGAGCCGCTCGACGCGCCAGCCCTCGAGTTCGAGATTGTCCGCGATCACCTCGGCCAGGTGCGCCTCGTCCTCGACGACCAGCAGACGCTCGCCGCTCATGCGCCCGCCCCGGCCTTCGGCGCCAGCGGCAGCTCGACGCGCAGTTCGGTGCCGCCGCCGGGCAGGCCGTCGCGCGCGCGCGCCGCGCCGCCGCGCGCGCGGGCCAGCTCGCGCACGAGGTACAGGCCGAGGCCCGCGCCCGGGCGCGTGCGCCGCGACTCGTCGCCGCCGCGCACGAAAGCGCCGAAGATCTGCTCGGGGTCGGCGCCGCGCAGGCCCGGCCCGTGGTCGCGCACGGTGAGCACGGCGCGCCCGCCGTCGACCGCCACGCGCACCTGCACGGCCGGCGTCTCGCCGCCGTACTTGAGCGCGTTGCTCACGAGGTTGTCGAGGATGCGCGTCACGGCCTCCTCGTCGGCCAGCGCGCGCACGGCGCCCTCGACCTCGCAGACGACCGTCCCGGGCTGCCCCTCGTGCGCCGCGGCGAGCCGCTCGACGCGGGCGGCCGCGAGCGCCCCCAGGTCGAGCGGCACCGGGCGCACCTCGACGCCGCGCTCGGCGATGCGGCGGCCCTCGAGCAGGTCCTCGACGAGGCTCGAGAGGCGCGTGAGGTCCTCGTGGGCGTGCCGGACGTAGCGCGCGGCCTTCTCGCCGGTCGCGCGCCCGAGCGCCAGACTCTCGAGATACAGGCGCGCCGAGGCCAGCGGCGAGCGCAGCTCGTGCGTCACCGCGGAAAGGAAGTCGCGCTGCTGGCGCGCCAGCTCGCTCTCGCGGTGCAGCGCGCGCAGCACGAACCACACCGAAGCCAGCATGAGCAGGCCCAGGAAGGCCGTCTCCGCCAGGAACATGCGCGCCGTCGTACCCGTGACCTCCTCGAGCGCGCGCCGCTGCGCCTCGTCGAGCGGCGCGCCGCTCTCGGCCAGGTGCCCGGCGAGCAACGCGCCCTCGTGGCTGAAGAAGTAGACCCACCAGCCGACGAGCGCGGCGTAGAGCGCCACGATGAGCAGGTAGAGCTGCAGCGGGCGTCGCAGGGGCTTCACGCACGCGCCTCCGCTGCGGCCAGCGCCTCGGACAGGATCGCGCCGGCGCGGTCGATGTCCGCCTCGCCGTGCGCCAGCGAGACGAAGGCCACCTCCCAGTAGCTCGGCGCGAGCCACAGACCGCGCGCGAGCGCCTGCCGGTGCAGCGCCGCGTAGCGCGCCGCGGCCGCGCCGTCGATGCGATGGAAGGCGGCCGGCGCCTCCCCCGCCTGCAGGCAGGCCCACAGCACCGAGCCCCGGCGCACGACCGCGTGCGGCACGCCGGCGTCGGACAGCGCCGCGCCGAAGACGGCCTCCAGGCGCGCGCCGAGCGCTTCGAGGCGCTCGTAGCTGCCGGGCCGCTGCAGCTCGGCGAGCGTGGCGAGCCCGGCCGCCATCGCCACCGGATTGCCCGAGAGCGTGCCGGCCTGGTAGACGGCGCCGAGCGGCGCGACGTGGTCCATGAGCGCGGCGGGCCCCAGGTACGCGCCCACCGGCAGGCCGCCGCCGACGATCTTGCCCACCGTGACGAGGTCGGGCGTGATGCCGGAGAGCTGCGTCATGCCGCCGGGCGCCACGCGGAAGCCCGAGATGACCTCGTCGAAGAGCAGCAGCGCGCCGTGCTTCGTGCACAGCGCGCGCAGCTTCGCGAGGAAGGCCGGACGCTGCACGAGCAGCCCGGCGTTGGCCGGCAGCGGCTCGATGAGCACGACCGCGATCTCGTGTCCCTTCTCGGCGAAGAGCGCCTCGGCCGCGGCCTCGTCGTCGAGCGGCAGCACCTCGGTCAGCGCGGTGAAGGGTTCGGGCACGCCCGCCGAACTCGGCGCGCCGAAAGTGGCGAGCCCCGAGCCGCCCTTCACGAGCAGGTGGTCGGCGTGACCGTGGTAGCAGCCCTCGAACTTGACGATGCGCGGCCGCCCGGTCGCGCCGCGCGCGAGGCGCACGGCGCTCATGACCGCCTCGGTGCCGCTGCTCGTGAAGCGCACCTTGTCGGCGAAGGGGAAGCGCGCCAGCACCGCCTCGGCGAGCTGCACCTCGGCCTCGCAGGTCGCGCCGAAGGACAGCCCGCCCTGCGCCGCGCGCTGCACGGCCTCGACGACCGCCGGATGGGCGTGACCGAGCACGAGCGGCCCCCACGAACCGACGAAGTCGAGGTAGGACCGGCCCTCGCGATCGAACAGCCGGCAGCCCGCGCCGCGCGCCACGAAGGGCGGATCGCCGCCGACCGACGCGAAGGAGCGCACCGGCGAATTCACGCCGCCGGGCAGCGCGGCGCGCGCCCGCGCCAGCAGCTCGCGCGAGCCGCTCACCGGATCCAGCCCCGCGCGAGCGCCTCGCGGGCGTGGTAGCTGACGATCAGGTCGGCGCCCGCGCGCGCCATGCCGGTGAGGATCTCGGGCACCAGCGCCGCCTCGTCGACCCAACCCCGCTCGGCGGCGGCCTTCACCATGCCGTACTCGCCCGAGACGTTGTAGGCGACGAGCGGCAACAGCGTGTGCGCGCGCACCGACGCGATCACGTCGAGATAGGCCAGCGCCGGCTTGACCATCAGCAGGTCGGCGCCCTCGGTCTCGTCGAGCAGCGACTCGGCCAGCGCCTCGCGCCCGTTGCGCGGGTCGAGCTGGTAGCTCCTGCGGTCGCCCTGCTTCGGCGCGCTGCCGGCCGCGTCGCGGAAGGGCCCGTAGAAGGCGCTGGCGAACTTGCTGCTGTACGAGAGGATCGCCGTGCCCTGCCGGCCGGCTGCGTCGAGGGCGGCACGCAGGTGCGCGACGCGCCCGTCGAGCATGTCCGAGGGCGCGACGACGTCGGCCCCGGCCCGCGCGTGCGCGAGCGCCATCGCCGCGAGCAGGGGCAGAGACTCGTCGTCGAGCACCTGCCCGTCGCGCAGCACGCCGCAGTGGCCGTGGTCCATCGCGCCGCACAGGCAGACGTCGGTCATCACGGTGAGCGCGTCGCCGAAGGCGTCCTTGAGCGCGGCGACCGTGCGCGCGACGGCCGAGTCGGCGGCGGTCGCGGCGCTCGCGCGGTCGTCCTTGCGCTCGGTGACGCCGAAGAGCAGCACGGAGCGCAGGCCCAGCTCGAGGTCGGCGGCCACGCGCTCGAGCACGGCCGCGCGCCCGGCACGCTCGATGCCGGGCATCGCGGCGATCGGCGAGCGCCCCTCGCCCTCCGTCACGAAATGCGGCTGGATCAGCCGGCCGGGGTGCAGACGCGTCTCGGCGAAGGCCTCGCGCAGGGCGGGCGTGCGGCGCAGGCGGCGCGGGCGTCGTGCGGAACTCATGGCGTCCTCTCCATCATGCCGATCGGGATGCGTTGGCGTGCAGCGCGTACAGGGCCGCGACGAGCGCCTCGACGCCGACGGGCCCGGCGGCGCCGTCGGCGCGGGCCTCGTCACGCTCGACCTGCGCCAGCCCCGCCTCGCGCAGCGCCTGCGCGGTGCTCGGCCCGACGGCCAGCCGCGCGGCGCCCGCGCGCGCCTCGCGCCGCAGCTCGAC
>CAZBBB010000123.1:0-8570 GCA_964490005.1 uncultured Phycisphaerales bacterium
CTCAGCGCGCGCCCGGCCGGCTCGCCAGCCACTCCTGCACGTTGCGGCGGATCTCGCGGTCGCCGCCGCTGAGCAGCGCCTCGCCCTGCGGCGTCAGCGCCAGCACCGCGACGCGCCGGTGCGCCGCGCGCCAGTCGCCGTTCTCGTCGTGCGGGTCGTGCTCCAGCCGGCGCAGCCAGCCGGCCAGGCCCTCGCCCTCGGCGGGACGGCACAGCACCACCGCCAGCACGCGCCGTCCGAGCCGGTGCATGTGGCGCAGGTCGCACTCGTGCACCAGCCGCAGCAGGCGCTGGCGCACGTCGGCGGTCGAGCGGCTGCTCGCGTCGAGCCCCACGAGCTGCAGCGCGCCCTCCCAGCGGAAGTGCCAGCAGGGGTCGCCCATCGAGTTGGGCGCGTCGACCGCCGCCTTGAGCGCCTCGACGGCGGCCAGCAGCCGCGGATCGGCCGGGTCGTTCACCGTCGAGGGCGGCGTGCGGGTGGCGATCGCGCGGCGGGCGCGCCAGCGGTCGAGGAACATGGGCGCGAGTGTACCCTCCGCGCCCTCCGCTCAAGGCGCGGCGTCGCGGCACGCCGCGTCGACCCAGGCCTCGGCCGCCGCGCGCACCGCGTCGAGCCGGCCGTGGAACAGGTGCCCCGCGCCCGGCGCCTCGATCAGGCGCGGCGGCACGCGACAGCCTTCGGCGAAAGCGCGCACGGCGGCGATCGGCACGAGTTCGTCGTCCTGCGCGGCGAGGATCGTGAGCGGCTGATCGGTCGCGGCGATGGCGGAGTAGTCGTAGCGCGGCACGGGCGGCGCGATGGCGAGCAGCGCCCGCACGCGCCGATCGTGCAGCGCCGCGCTCAGCCCGACGTAGCTCCCGAAGCTGAAGCCCGCCACGAGCAGCGCGCCGCGCCGCCCCTCGGCGCCCGCCAGCTCGGCCAGCGCGTCGAGCGCCGCGCGCGCGTCCTCGACCTCGCCGCGCCCCTCGTCGTGCTCGCCCTCGCTCCCGCCCGCGCCGCGGAAGTTGAAGCGCAGCACGTGCAGGCCGCGCTCGCGCAGGCACTTCGCGACCGCGAACACGACCTTGTTGTCCATCGTGCCGCCGTGCAGCGGGTGCGGATGGCAGACGAGCGCGCCGACCGGCCCGCCGCGCGGAGCCGGCGCCTGCGGCGGATCGTGGCGCGCGCGCAGCACGCCGGCCGGCGAGCGCAGGCTCGTCTCGGGCACGCCCCTACCAGCCGGCGCGGCGGTGCGCCCAGTCGCCGATGAAGGCCACCAGTTCGCCGCTCTTGAGGCCGAGCTGCCGCGCGCGCGCCACGGCCTGCTCGGGCGGCACGCCCAGGTCCTTGATCTCGTGGATGGCCCACAGCGCCGCCACGCGGTTGCCCGAGCTGCAATGCAGCAGGATCGGCCCGTCGTGCTCGCGCACCTCCTTGAGGAACGCGGCCACCTTGGCGTCGTCGAGCGTCGCCGGCACGAAGGGCACCGAGACGTAGCGCATGCCCAGCATGCGCACGTACTGGCCCTCGTCGTAGGACATCTCGGAGTCGGGGCGCGCGTTGATCACCAGCGTGACGCCCGCGTCGCGCGCGTTGACGAGCCCCTCGGGCGTGGGTTGCCCGGCGACGTACACGCTGCCCACGCGCCGGATCGACGCGATGCCCTCGAGCTGCACGTCGGCGATCGGCAGGGGCCCGAGCGGCGCGCGCGGCTCCTCGACGGCCGCGCAGGCGCCGAGCGGCAGGCACAGGGCGAGGGCCGCGCCCAGCCGCGCGGCGAAGCGGAATCGTGGGGTGCTCATCGGACGTGCTCCAGCGGCGCGCCGCGATCGGGCGCCGCGAGACCCGATGATCGCAGATGCGCACCCCGCGCCGCGAGCCGCGCTCAACTCGCCGCCACCCGGCGCCGATGCAGGGAACTTCGCGCGCGCCCTCCCCGCCGCCCGCACGGCACCGTCCCCGGAGACCGACCCCATGCATCGCTTCGCCCGCCGCCTGCTCACCGCGCTGCTGCTCGCCGCGCCCGTCGCGCCGACCGCGTCGGCGCAGAACCGACAGATCGAACTGGCCTGGCTGCGCAACGCCGGCGCGAGCCTGACGGGCGCCGTCGCGGGCGACGAGTCGGGCTGGTCGGTGGCCGACGCCGGCGACGTGAACGGCGACGGGCGCGCCGACCTGCTCGTCGGGAGCTGGATGGCCGACCCCGACGGCAAGGCCGACGCGGGCATGGCCTGGCTGGTCTACGGCGCCTCGAGCCTGCAGGGCGACGTCTCCTTGAGCGCGGCGGCCGTCGCCTTCAAGGGCGACATGGTCGGCGAGCGCGCCGGCCACGCCGTGGCGGGCGCCGGCGACATCGACGGCGACGGCTACGACGACGTGCTCATCGGCGCGCCGCTCAGTTCGCCCAACGGCTCGGGCTCGGGCCGCGCCTACCTCGTGCGCGGCGGCCCGGCCCTGCCGCCGGTGATCGAGCTCGGCGCGCTGGGCGCGCTCGGCACGGTCTTCAACGGCGTGGGTTGGAACATCATCCCGCAGCTCAAGTCGGACGCCGCGGGCGAGTCGGTCGCGCGCGCCGGCGACGTGAACGGCGACGGCTGGGGCGACCTGGTCATCGGCGCGCGCGGCAGCAGCCAGGCGGGCTTCACCGTCGGCGGCCAGGCCTTCATCGTCTACGGCGGGCCGGCGCTGCCGGCCGTGTTCGAGCTGTCGACGATCATGACCACGGGCCTCGGCGGCGTGGCCTGCAACGGCGCGGCCAACAGCGACCAGGCCGGCCACCTCGTGGCCGGCGCCGGCGACGTCGACGGCGACGGCTACGACGACGTGCTCGTGGGCGCCAAGCTGGCCAACCCCGGCGGCAAGAGCAACGCCGGCTCGGTCTACCTGATCTACGGCGGCCCGAGCCTGCCGGCCAGCATCGGCCTGGGCGCGCTCGGCGCGCTGGGCGTCACGCTCAACGGCAACAACGTCGAGGACCAGCTCGGTTGGGCGCTCGACGGCGGCGGCGACCTGAACGGCGACGGCTACGCCGACATCGTCGCGACCTCGCCGCTGACCGACGTGCTGCCCAACGACGACAAGGGGCGCACCTACGTCGTCTACGGCGGCCCGTCGCTGCCGGGCACGATCAACGTCGCGACGCTCGGCGCCGGCGGCGTGACGATCACCGGCGCGCTGGCGGGCGACCGCGCCGGCACGGCCGTGTCGCTCGGCGGCGACTTCAACCGCGACGGCTACGACGACCTGCTCATCGGCGTCGAGAACGCCGACCCGAACGGCCAGACCAACGCCGGCGCCGCGACGCTGGTCTTCGGCGGGCCGGCCCTGCCCGCCGGCCTCTCGCTCACGACGCTCGACGCGCGCGGCGTGGTCTTCGCGGGCGCCGCGCCCGCCGACATCGCCGGCAGCGCCGTGAGCTTCGCCGGCGACGTCGACGGCGACGGCTTTCACGACCTGCTCGTCGGCGCGCGCGGGGCCGACCCGAGCGGCCTGTCCGGCGCCGGTCGCAGCTACCTCGTGCGCGGCGCCTGCCATCTGTTGCAGGCCGCCGGCCCGGTGGCCGAGGGCGGCACGCTGGCCTTCCGCATCCACGGCGCGCCGCTCGTCCCCTACCTGATGTTCGTCGCGCCGGCCGCGCTGCCCGCGCCGCTGAACACGCCGCTCGGCCCCTTCTGGCTGATCAACCACTTCGACCTGTTCAGCCTGTCCTTCGGCGCCAACGGCGAGAGCAAGCTCACGCTCACCATGCCGGCGCCGGGCGAGATCCCCGGGCTCGCGGGGCTCACGCTGCACTGCCAGGCCCTGGGGCAGCCGCAGGGCGAGCAGTGCGACACGACCTACCTGCTGAGCTTCACGGTGGAGTGAGGCGCAGCCGCTCGAGCAGCGCGCGGTGACGCGCCTCCAGCGCGTGCAGTTGCGCGCGGGCGAGGCGTTCGACGCTGTGGTCGGTGGCGATGCAGGCGACGAGCGACTCGCCCGCGAGCGCGCCGGGCAGCAGGGCGCGCCGCACGCGCAGGACCAGCGCGCAGCCGTCGAAGTCCCAGGTCTCGTCCTCGTCTCCGGGCGCGTCGCCCGCCAGCAGCGCCGCGCCGCGCCGGCGCAGATGCTCGGCGAGCGGGCCCGGCAGCACGGCGGCCAGCGCGGCGCCGGGCAGTTGCTCGGGCGCGCGGCCGACCAGCAGCGCGAAGGCCGCGTTGCCCCACGCGAGCCGACCGGCGGCGTCGTGAACGCAGACCGGATGCGGCAGCGCCTGCGCCAGCGCCAGCGCGGCGCGCGCGCTCAGGCCCGGGGCGCGGGCGACCATGACGGCTCGGCGATCGACGGCGGCTCGCCGAAGGTGCCCGCGCGCAGCGCCCGGCCGAAGCGCTCGACGAGCGCCGGGTCCCAGCAGCCCGCGCGCGACTCCTCGTCCAGGATCGCCAGCGCGCGCGCCGGCGACAGCGCGGCCTTGTAGCAGCGCTCGCTCACGAGCGCCTCGTAGACGTCGACGACCTGGAAGACGCGCGCCAGCAGCGGGATGGCCTCGCCGCGCAGCCCGAAGGGATAGCCGCTGCCGTCGAAGCGCTCGTGGTGATGGCGGATGACGGGCACGACCTCGCGCAGCGTCACGAGCCGCTCGCAGATGCGCGCCCCGATGAGCGGGTGCTGCTCGACGACGCGGCGCTCCTCCGGCGAGAGCGGGCCCCGCTTGTTGAGCACGTCGAAGGGCACGCCCACCTTGCCGATGTCGTGCAGGTAGCCGGCGCGCTCGAGCGCCAGCCGGTCGCGCTCGGCCAGACCGAGCACCTCGCCGAAGGCCCGCGCGAGGCGCGCGCAGCGCTCCATGTGGCCGCGCGCGTCGAGGCAGCGGATGTCGACGATGTCGGCCAGCGCGTAGAGCACGGCGCAGCCGTCCTCGACGTCGCGCAGCGAACGGCCGCGCACGCCGAGCGAGCGCGCCGCGGCGGCCAGTTCGTCGGGCGGGCAGGGCCGGGCGACGAAGCAGTCGGCGCCCGACGCGTAGCTCGCGATGCGCGTCTTCTCGTCGCCGCGCCGCGAGTGCGCCAGGATCGGCACGTGGCAGGTGAGCGGGTCGTCGCGCAGCGCGCGCGCCACCTCGAAGCCCGACAGGTCGGGCAGCTCGAGCGCGAGCACGATCAGGTCGGGCGGCGCACGGCGCGCCTGCGCCAGCGCCGAGGCGCCGCTCGTGCAGGGCAACAGGTGGCAGCCCTCGGCGCCCAGCGCCCGCTCGATGAAGGGCAGCTCGCCCGGCGCGCCGTCGACCACGAGCACGTCGATCACGGCCTGTCCCCGGTCGACGAGCACGCGTGATGGCCCCTTTCCGCTTCGGTGGAGAGAGCGCCGCGGGCCCGATCCGCGGCTCGGCAGCAAGCCGGACGAACCGGCCCGGCCCGACTAACCGCCGCGCCGCCTACTCGCCCGCGACGAGCGCCAGCGACGCCGAGCAGCCGAGGCGGTCGGCGCCGGCGGCCACGAGCCGCAGGGCCGTCTGCCGGTCGCGGATGCCGCCCGAGGCCTTGATGCGCGCGCGGCGGCCGACGGCCGCGCGCAGCAGTTCGACGTCCGCCACGGTCGCGCCGCCGCCGGAGAAGCCGGTGCAGGTCTTGACGAAGTCGGCGCCGGCGGCGACGGCCGCGCGCGCGGCGACGGTCTTCTGCCGTTCGTCGAGCAGGGCCGTCTCGAGAATGACCTTCAGGCGCCGCTCGGAGGCCGCGACCGGCCCGTCGGCCTCGCGCAGCGCGCGCACGACGCCGGCGATCTCGCGCTTGACGGCCGCCAGCGCCGCCTCGTCGATCGGGCCGCCCCCCGCCGGCACGGCCGAGAGCAGCCAGCCGAGCTGCAGCACCATGTCGACCTCGTGCGCGCCGGCGGCGATCGCGGCACGCGCCTCGGCCGCCTTGAGCCGCGCCGTCTGCGCGCCCAGCGGGAAGCCCGCGACCGTGACGACGCGCGCCGGGCCGCGCAGCGCCGCGACGGCGGTCGCCACCCAGATCGGGTTGACGCACACGGCGGCGAAGCCGTGCTCGTCGGCGGCGGCGCACAGTTCCAGCACGTCCGCGCGCACGACCTGCGGGCGCAGGTCGGTGTGCTCGATGCGCGGCGCGAGCGCGGGCGACTCGTTCAGTCGCGCACCACGTCGCCGCGCCAGGCCCCCATGCCGCCCTCGACGTTGTGCACGTTGAGGTAGCCGCGGTTGGCGAGGAAGGAGGCCGCGGCCGAGCTGCGCCCGCCGCCGGCGCAGATCACGAACAGCTTGCGCCCGTCGCGCGGCACCTCGTGCAGCCGCTTGTTGATGTCGTCGACGGGGATGTGCAGCGCGCCGACGATGTGCCCGCCGGCCCACTCCTGCGGCGTGCGCACGTCGATCACGCAGGCGGGCGCGCTGCCGGCGAGGTCCTTCTGCATGTCGGCCGGCTTGGCGTTCCGGTAGAGCCGGTTCTCCTTGACCATGTCGGCGTCGACGGCGCGACCGGAGGCCATGGCCGCGACGAGCTTGCGCAGCCCGTCGAGCGACTCCTTCAGCTCGTCGGTGTCGGCGCCCTTGGCCGTCGCGTTGCGGCGCTGCTCGTCGAGCTGCTCCTGGGCGCGCTTGGCGGCGCCGCGCGCCGAGAAGGCCACGAGCAACGCGATCGCGGCCAGCGCGATGGACAGGATCAGGGGCATGGCGTCGCTCCGGGACGAGGACGCGGCATTCTCGTCGGGTGCCGCGGCGATCGCAATGCCGCCCGGCGCGGGGGCTCAGCTCCCGATCGACTCCAGCAGCCCGTTGCTCAGCGAGACGCCGGCCGGCGCGCCCGGGTCGAGCGCGAGCGCCTGCAGGTGCAGCGCGAGGCCCGCGAGCGCCGGGTCGTCGGGCAGCGTGAAGGCCAGGCGCAGCGCGCCCGAGCCGGGCAGGTCGCCGGGGAAGAACAGCGGGATCAGGCCGCCGGGCGGCCCGAGCGAGACGTGCAGCGTCCCCTGCTTGAAGGGCGCGGCGGCGGGCGCCAGGCCCCAGGCCAGGACGCCGCTCGTGCCGCCGAGCAGCCGGTCGAGCTCCAGGCCGGCCTGCGCGCCGGGGCAGGGCGCGAACAGTCCGCGCAAGCGCGGCACGTGGCCGCCGCTGCCCGCCAGTCCCGACCCGTAGCGGGTGAAGCTGCCGGCGCAGGGCGCGTTGTAGGCCTTGCTCGCCACGCCGTCCCAGGCGCCGAAACCGGGCTCCTCCTTGACGACGCTCAGCTGCCCGAGCGCATCGATGTGCGCGAGCCGGAAGTCCATCGTGACGTGCAGGCCGCCGCCGGGCGCGAGGCGCACGTCGTTGGGGTGCAGCAGCAGCGGGTCGTCGCAGAACACCTCGGCATCGCCGTCGTCGAGGCGCAGGCGCACGATGTTGCCGTCGCCGTAGTTGGCGACGTAGAGATTCTGCGCGTTGTCGACCGCCAGGCCGCCCGGCGCGGTGAGCAGCCCGCCGCCGTCGCTCACCAGGCTCGTCGCGCCGGTCCGGTCGTCGACGGACGCAATCGTGCCGCCGAGATTGTTGGCGACGTACAGCGTGCCGTCGGGGCCGTAGCCCAGGCCGCCGGGGTAGTCGAGCAGCCCGCCCGAGCTGGCGACGTCGGCCAGCAGCAGCTGGCTGCCGTCGGGCAGCAGGCGCACGATGTTCTGCTGGAAGATGTCCGACGCGATCAGGCCGCCGTCGGGCGCGACGACGACCGTCACCACCGACTCGAGCAGCCCGCCCGCGCTGAAGGGCGTCACCTGGCCGGCGTCGCTGATGCGGAACACCGCACCCAGCGCGCGGTCGGGCACGTACAGGAAGCCGTCGGGCGCCCAGGTGCCGTAGAAGGGGATGCCGAGCCCGCTCGCGAAGGGCGAGAGGTCGCCGGTCTGCGCGTCGAGCCGCCAGATCTGGCCGAAGGCCGGCACCGAGATGTAGTAGTCGTCGTCGGGCGAGGCGGCGGCGGGCGCGCACAGCGCGCCGAGCAGCAGGCCGGCGCGCGCGAGCGCGGCGCCGAACGTGGAGTTGCGGAGCGGGCGGGGCATGGCTCTCCTGCAAGGGCGCCGCGACGGAGGCGGATCGTACCACCGCCGCGCGCCGCGTAGGCTGGCGCCGATGAAGGCCCCCTCGCCTCTCACGCCGCGTCGCGCCGCCGCGCTGCGCGCGCGCCTGCTTGCCTGGTATCGCGGCCACCGCCGCGATCTGCCCTGGCGCGGCAGCGAGAACCCCTGGGCGATCCTCGTGAGCGAGATCATGCTCCAGCAGACGACCGTCGCCGCGGTCGTGCCCTACTGGGAGCGCTTCGTCGCGCGCTGGCCCGACGCGGCCGCGCTGGCGCGCGCCGACCAGGACGAACTGCTCGCGGCCTGGGCGGGCCTCGGCTACTACCGCCGCGCGCGCCTGCTGCACGCCGCCGCGCGCGTGCTGGCCGGGCGCGGCGGCACGCTGCCACGCCGTGCCGCCGAGCTGCAGGAGCTGCCGGGCGTCGGGCCCTACACGGCCGCCGCGGTCGCGTCGATCGCCTTCGGCGAACCGATCGCGTGCGTCGACGGCAACGTCGAGCGCGTGCTGGCGCGGCTGCTCGCGCTCGAACACGACCCGGCGAGCGCGCCGGGCG
>CAZBBB010000124.1:0-8496 GCA_964490005.1 uncultured Phycisphaerales bacterium
ACCGGCCGCGCGCCGCAGCGCGCGCAGGTCGCCGCGGCGGCCGGCTCGGCGCAACGCGCGCAGCGCGCGGCGGGCGGGGGTGCGGGCGGGGCGCTCATGCCCCTTCTGGTACACTACGCCGCTTCGCCTCACACGGTTTTTTCCCTCGTGCGGCAGGGCTTCCCGCACGGCGCCTCGCGGAGCAGCAACGATGTCGGTCTATCGCGGCCTCGACTACTACGAGCTCGACGACCTCTTCACCGAAGAGGAGCGCATGATCCGCGACACGACGCGCGACTTCGTGTCCGAGAACGTCATGCCGATCATCGGCGAGGCCTGCGAGAAGGCCGAGTTCCCGCGGCAGCTCATCGCGCAGGTCGCCGAACTGGGCTTGCTGGGGCCGACCCTGCCCGAGACCTACGGCTGCGCGGGCCTGGGGCCCGTCGCCTACGGCCTGATCTGCCAGGAACTCGAGCGCGGCGACTCGGGTCTGCGCTCCTTCGTCTCGGTGCAGGGCAGCCTCGTCATGTGGCCGATCTTCACCTACGGCAGCGAGGAGCAGAAGCGCCGCTGGCTGCCCGAGATGGCCAAGGGTCGCGCGATCGGCTGCTTCGGCCTGACCGAGCCCGACCAGGGCAGCGACCCCTCGGGCATGAAGACGCGCGCCGTGAAGGACGGCGACCACTGGGTGATCAACGGCGCCAAGATGTGGATCACCAACGGCACGATCGCCGACGTGGCGCTGGTCTGGGCGCGCACCGACGACGACATCCGCGGCTTCCTCGTCGAGAAGGGCACGCCGGGCTTCTCCGCGCCCGAGCAGAAGCGCAAGTACAGCCTGCGCGCCAGCGTGACGAGCGAGCTGGTGCTCGACCACGTGCGCGTGCCGGCCAGCGCGATGCTGCCGGGCGTCAAGGGCCTCAAGGGCCCCCTCAACTGCCTGAGCCAGGCGCGCTACGGCATCGCCTGGGGCGCGATCGGCGCCGCGCAGGCCTGCTACGACGAGGCGCTCAACTACGTCAAGGGCCGCGAGCAGTTCGGCAAGCCGCTCGCGAGCTTCCAGCTCGTGCAGGCCAAGCTCGCGCACATGGTCACGCAGATCACCGCGATGCAGCTCATCGCCTGGCGCCTGGCGAAGCTCAAGGAGGCCGGCCGCGCGCGTCCGCAGCACGTGAGCCTGGCCAAGCGCAACAACGTCGGCCGCGCGCTCGAGATCGCGCGCACGGCCCGCGACATGCTCGGCGCCAACGGCATCACGGCCGAGTACCAGTGCATGCGGCACATGTGCAATCTCGAGTCGGTCTACACCTACGAGGGCACGAACGACATCCACACCCTGATCCTGGGGCAGGACGTCACCGGCATCGGCGCCTTCGCCTGAGCCGCGGCGCGCGGCGCCGCGCGGGCCGGCTCAGTTCTCCGCGGCGCGCGCGCTGGCCGGGCACATGATCGCGCTCACCGTGCGCAGGGCCTCGTCCCAGGCGGCCGAGATCTCGGGCGTCCAGTCCTTGCCGAGCGTGTCGGCCATGGCGCTGAGCATCGAGGCGCGCACGTAGTCGTACTGGTGCGGCTGCACGCCGTAGCCCTCGTGCTCGGCGCCCATCTTCCGCAGCAGCGGCAGCAGCACCTCGGGCTTCTCGACGTTGGCGACCACGGCCGCGACGCTGGCCATGAGCTTCCTGCGCTGCTCGGTGAAGTCGTCGAGCTTGAACAGCGGCCGCACCTGCGGGTAGGTGGCGAACATGCGCGCGTAGAAGCGCCGGGCGAGCGCGTCGGCGTCGGGGGACAGGCGCTGGAACGAGGCGCGCAGCAGCGAGACGTCCATGGCGGACTCCGGTCGGGCGGGGCGAAGGGGTCAGTCGATCTTCAGGTGGGCCAGGCCGCCGCTGCGGGCGCGCGGCCGGGTCAGTTCGGCGAGCGTCTTGCCGGCGAGCACGTCGAAGAAGGCGCTCTCGGCCGAGATGAGCAGGCGGCGCAGGCCGCAGCCGGGCTCGAGCACGCAGGTCTCGGGCTGCAGCACGCAGTCGAGCACGCGGCCCTTGCCTTCGGTGGCGGCCACGACGTCGGCGACCGTGAGCGTCGCGAGGTCGACGGCCAGCGAGACCCCGCCGCCGCGGCCGGGGCGCGTGGCGACCCAGCCGCGCCGCACGAGCTCCTGCACGACCTTGACCAGGTGCTCGCGCGAGATCTCGAAGGCGCCCGCGATCTCGGTCACGGAGGCGGGCCGCCCGGCGTGCCCGAGGAACAGCAGCACGCGCAGCGCGTAGTCGGTCTGGAGCTTGAGTCGCACGGGAGCGAACATGGTATCGCGCATACCAGTTTTGTCCAGCGCGGCGATTCCCGCCTTGTCTCGCCGCCCGGGTCGCGGAGAATCCGCGCCGGCCATGGCCGCCTCCCGTCTCGCTCCCCTGCTCACGGTGCCCCTCGGTCTGGCGCTGACCTATCTCGCCGACGCGCGCGGCTGGGAGGCGCTGCTCGAGAAGGAGCCGCACGAACTGCTGGCCCTGCCGCTGCTCGCGACGGCCACGCTGCTGTGGGGGCTGCGCGCCTGGGCCGCGCCGCGCCCGCTGGCCGGGCTGGTCGTGCTCATGTCCTTCGCGCTGTTCTGCCGCGAGGTCCACTTCCGGGGCAGCGACGAGTTCATCTGGGTCGTGATGCTCGGCGCCGCGTTCTGGAGCTGGAAGCGCCGCGCGGTGGTGCTCGAGAACGCGCGCGACTGGCGCAGCTCGGGCTGGTTCGTCGCGGCCCTCGCGGGCTACGCCTTCAGCCAGATGATCTCGCACCGCTTCTTCCGGGCGTTGCCCGACGAGAAGCGCCTGCACGTGCCGATGGAGGAGCTGAGCGAGTCGGTCGCGCACCTCGTGTTCGTGCTGGCGGCGGCGCTCGGCTGGTGGGAGACGCGCCGGCCGCGGCGCTGAGGGCGCGAAGACCGCTCAGCGGCGGCGCGCGAACAGCTCGCGGGCGCGCTCGTGCGCGGCCAGCGTGCGCTCGGCCACGCTGCGCCAGGTGAAGTGCCGCGCCACGCGCTCGGGCCCGCGCCGGGCCAGCTCGCGGCGGTGCGCCTCGTCGCGCGCCAGGCCGGCGATCGCCCCGGCGAATCCGCCGGCATCGGCCGGGTCGAACGGCACGCCGACCTCGCCGAGCGTTTCGGGCAACGCGCCCCGGTCGCTGCACAGCACCGGCGCGCCGCAGGCCTGCGCCTCGATCACGGGCAGGCCGAAACCCTCGTGCAGCGACGCGCAGCAGAAGATCGCCGCGCCGGCGAGCAGCGCCGGCAACTCGTCCGGCGCCAGAAAACCCGGCAGGCGCAGGCGGTCGGGCGGCAGGCCGAGCGCGACGGCCTGGCCGCGCAGCCGTTCGGCGGCCGGGCCGCGCGGGCCTCCGAGCACCAGCACCCACTCCGCGGGCAGGCGGGCCGCGACGAAGGCCGACAGCAGCCCCTGCTGGTTCTTGCGCGCGCTGAAGGCGCCCACGTGCAGCAGGTACGGGCGGTCCGCCAGGCGGTGGCGCGCCAGCACGGAGGCGAGGCGCCCGGGCTCGGGGCGGCGAAACACGTCGGTGTCGACGCCGCAGGGCACGACCGCGACGCGCTCGGGCGGCACGCCGAGCTGCTCGTGCAGCGAACGCGCGCCCTGCTCGCTGTACGAGACGAGCAGGTCGGCGCGCCCGACCGTCTGCCGGATGCGCGCCTGCCGCTCCCGTCGCCAGCGCTCGTCGCTCAGTTCGGGGTACTCGAAGACGTTCAGGTCGTGCAGCGTCGCGACGCGCGCGCAGCCGCGGTCGGGCGGCAGCCGCACGCCGATCGAATGCAGCAGGTCGATCGGGCCGACGAGCGGCCGCACGAGGCGGTCGACGAGCAGGCGCCGCGGCGCGCGCGGCAGCAGGCCGGCGAGGTGACCGCGCGCGAGCCAGCGATTGGGGCGCAGCGCGAGCCGCACCGACAGCTCCGGGCGCAGCGCGCCGAGGGCCGCGATGAGCGAGCGGCCGTAGCCGCCGATGCCGCCGCGCTCGGCCTTGGCGCAGGAGGTGACGTCGAAGGCGATCATCCGGCCGCCGGCCTCGCCGCGGGCCGCCGCGCCACTACTCGGCCTTGCGCACCCAGGCCAGGCGCAGGTTGGTGAGCACGCCCTTGAGGTACTCGTCCTCTTCGGGCGTGCGGTTGCCGGCCGTCTTGGCGTCGAGCATCGCGATCGTGTCGATCAGGAAGCGCGCCGCGCGCAGGTCGGTCTCGCGCCGGCCCGTCATCGGGTTCTCGGTCTCGCCGAGCGCCATGCCGACCTGGCTCGCGAGATGGAAGACGTGCACGATGAGCGTGGGCTCGGGCAAGGCCCGGCCGCCCTCGCCCGCGCCCTCGCCCTTGCCGCGCGGCGCGCCGGTCGCCTCGGCGGCGCCGGACAGCGGCTGGCCGTCGGGCCCCAGCAGGCTCACGACGCGCCGCCCTTGCGGGCCCCGGCCACGGCCGCCGCGCCGCCGCGGCTGCGCTCGGCGGCCGCGCGCACGAAGTCGCGGAACAGCGGGTGCGCCGCCGTCGGCTTGCTCTTGAACTCGGGGTGGTACTGCACCGCCACGAACCACGGATGGCCGGGCAACTCGACGATCTCGACCAGGTCGCGCTCGGGATGCAGGCCCGTCGCGATCAGGCCGTGCTCCTCGAGCGTCTGCCGGTAGGCGTTGTTCACCTCGTAGCGATGGCGGTGCCGCTCGCTGACCTCGTCCCGGCCGTAGGCCTGCCGCGCGCGTCCGGGCAGCAGCCGGCAGCGCTGGGCCCCGAGGCGCATCGTGCCGCCCTTGTCGGTGATCGTCGACTGCTCGTCGAGCAGGCCGATGACCGGATGCGCCGTGTGCGCGTCGATCTCGGTGCTGCTCGCGCCCTCGAGCCCGCAGACGTTGCGCGCGAACTCGATGACCGCCATGTGCAGGCCGTAGCACAGGCCCAGGTAGGGCACGAGGTTCTCGCGCGCCCAGCGCACGGCCGCGATCTTGCCCTCGATGCCGCGCCCGCCGAAGCCGCCCGGCACGAGCACGCCGTCGCAGCCCAGCAGCGCGGCCTCGGTGTTGGTCTCGGTGAGCGTCTCGCTGCCGATCTTGCGCAGCTTGACCTTCACGTTGTTCTCGATGCCGGCGTGCGCGATGGCCTCGTAGATCGACTTGTAGGCGTCGTTGAGTTCGATGTACTTGCCGACGACCGCGATCTCGACCTGCCGCCGGCTGCCCTTGACGGTCTCGACGATGCGCTCCCAGGCCGAGAGGTCGGGCTCGGGCAGCTGCAGGCCGAGGCGCGAGGCGATCAGCCGGTGCACGTTCTCGTCGCGCAGCATGAGCGGCACTTCGTAGATGCTGTGGGCGACGTCGCGCTCCTCGAGCACCTCGTCGGGGCGCACGTTGCAGAACAGCGAGATCTTGCGGCGCATCTCGTCGGTCATCGGCTGCGTCGTGCGGCAGACGAGCACGTCGGGCTGGATGCCGATCTCGCGCAGCTTGCCCACCGACTGCTGCGTGGGCTTGGTCTTCAGCTCGCCGCTGGCCTGCAGCCAGACGAGCAGCGTGAGGTGGATGAACAGGCACTCGCCGCGCGGCCGCTCGATGCTGTACTGCCGGATGGCCTCGAGGAAGGGCAGCGACTCGATGTCGCCGACCGTGCCGCCGATCTCGGTGATCACGACGTCGACGTCGGGCGCGCAGAGCTTGTCGATCGCCGCCTTGATCTCGTCGGTGATGTGCGGGATGACCTGCACCGTCTGCCCGAGGTACTCGCCGGCGCGCTCCTTGCGGATGACCGACTGGTAGATCTTGCCGGTCGTGAAATTGCAGTCGGCCGTGAGCGGCGCGTGCGTGAAGCGCTCGTAGTGCCCGAGGTCGAGGTCCATCTCCGAACCGTCGTCGAGGACGTAGACCTCGCCGTGCTGGTAGGGGTTCATCGTGCCCGGATCGACGTTGATGTACGGATCGAGCTTCTGCATCCGCACGCGCAGCCCGCAGGCCTCGAGGATGCAGCCGATGCTCGCGGCCGTCAGCCCCTTGCCGAGCGAGGACACGACGCCGCCGGTGATGAAGATGTGCTTGGTCACGACGCGCTCCGGGCCGCCTCCGTCCTGGCCACGAAGCGAGCGTAGTCCTCGGGCGTATCGATTCCCAGAGAGCGGTGGGCGGTCGTGACGACGCCGATGCGCAGCCCCAGTTCGAGGGCGCGCAACTGCTCGAGACGCTCGCGCCGCTCGAGCGCGCCGGGCGGCGCGGCGGCGAAGCGCAGCAGGGCCGGGCGCCGCCAGCCGTACACGCCCTGGTGCGCGCAGGCGCCCAGCGGCGAGTCGCCGTGCGGCACCGGGCTGCGCGAGAAGTACAGCGCCCGCCCGCGGGCGTCGACGACGGCCTTGACCACGTGCGGCGAGAGCCAGTCGCGCTGCTCGTCGGCGTCGAAGGGGCGCACGAGCGTCACCAGCTCCTCGTCGCCGTCGCGCAGCCGCGCGACGAGCCGGTCGAGGTCGCCCGGGTCGATCTCCGGCTCGTCGCCCTGCACGTTGAGCACCAGCGGTTCGTCGCGCCGGCCCATGACCTCGGCCACGCGGTCGGAGCCGCTCGGGTGCGCGGCGGAGGTGCGCTCGACCTGCGCCCCGAAGGCGCGGCAGGCGGCCTCGATGCGCTCGTCGTCGGTGGCGATCAGGACCGCGTCGAGGCTGGCGGCGCGACGCACCTGCTCCCAGACGTGCCGCACGAGCGGCTTGCCCGTCTGCGCCAGCAGCGGCTTGCCCGGCAGGCGGGTGGCGCCGTAGCGCACCGGAATGACGGCCACGGCCCGCAGCCGCGCGCCTGCCGTCCCGCCGCTCACTTGCGGGCCTGGCCCGCGGCGCGCAGCGCCTCGGCCTGCCGGCGGAACAGCTCGGCGCCGGCCGGGTTGTCGATGGCCTGCAGGCCGCCGACCGAGCCGTAGTGGAAGTCCATGACCAGCTTCATCTGCGCGAAGGCCGTGCGCTGCTCGATGCTGGCGCCCTGCGGCGGGACGAGGAAGGACCGCACCTCGGAGCCCGCGCGCAGCTCGACGAAGCCGGCCACCCCGGCCGTGGGCGCCGGCCCGGGGGTCGCCAGCCGCCCGAAGCCGACCGCCTCCAGGCCCTCGATCAGGTCCTCGAGCACGAACTCGGGCGCCAGCTTGACGGCGGCGTCGGCGCGCCGCTCGGAGTAGATCTCCGTCAGGCCGGGATACTCCTCGTGCGCGAGGACGAGGTAGGCGCCGTTGTCGGCGTCGTACAATCGCACCATCACGCGGTCGCCCGAGGAGAGGGCCGACGACAGGCTGGAGCACGCGCCGCACAGGCCGATCAGCACGAGCGCCGCGCCCGACAGCACGAACTTCTTGCAGGCGGATGACAAGCGCCGGAGCCTATGGGACGCCCGCAAAACGTGTCAAGCCGCAGCGCGGCCGCCCCGGCCGGACGCGTCCTGTCGCGCGCCGACCTCGCCGGCCATCCCGCCGTCGTCCTCAAGGACGAGGGCCACGGCGGGGCGGCGGTCGTGCGCCGGGTCGACCTGCCCGACGGGCCCGTGGTCGCCAAGGAATGGGCGCCGACCGGCAGCCGCCTGCTGTCGTTCTGGGCCCGGCACAGCATGCGGCGCGAGATCCGCCACTACCGCCTGCTGGACGGGGTGTCCGGGGTGCCGCGGCTGCGCGGCTTCGAGGCCGACCGCCTGCTCATCCTGCAGTACGTCGAGGGGCGGCCGATCCACCGCCACCTGCCCACCGAGCTGCTCACGGCCGGGCTCGACTCGCTGGCCCGGACGCTGGAGGCCCTGCACGAGCGCCGTTTCGTGCATCTCGACCTGCACCAGAAGCTCAACGCCATCATCGACGCCTCCGGCCGGGCCTGGGTGATCGACCTCGGCCAGGGCCTCGACTGCTCGCGCGGGCTGCTGCGCCGGCTGTGCTTCCCGCTGCTGGTGCGGATCGACCGCAACGCGGTGCTCAAGTTCCGCGCCCGGTACGCGCCGCAGACGCTCGACCCCGAGCAGCGTGCGCGCCTCGTGGCCCGCTTCGGCGCCCGCCGGGAGTGGTGGCCCAAGTCGCTCGGGCGGCGGCTGCGGCAGCTCGTCACCGGCCAGCGCTGAGCCGGCCGGAAAACTCCCGATTGAATCCGTGAATTCGCCGACCTAGCATTCGCGCCAGGTTGGTCGCAGTGGCGCGCGTCGCCACTCGGGAGGTGAATCGTGAACGGCATGGGCTCCGTCGAGCGCGTTCTCGTGCTCGGCATCGTCGTGGTGATCGTGGCGATCCTCGGGATCGCGATCTGGGGTGCGACCGGCGACACGCCGGCGGTGGCAATGGACGCAGCGACGGATGGCGGCGCTGCGACCGTTCCTCCGGCGGTCGTGCCGCTCCCGACGCAGGGCGCGGCGCCCGAGATCGGTCGGCCCGTCGCGGCGGGCGGCGAGCGCACGCCGGTGAGCGAGATCGAGCGCTGGCGTCAGCTGCGCGAGCAGGAGCGCGCCGCGCGCAACGCCGAGGCGGCCGGCGGCGCGGCGCCG
>CAZBBB010000125.1:0-7924 GCA_964490005.1 uncultured Phycisphaerales bacterium
GCCTTTCGGGGGGCGGAGCGAGGAGACCCCCGCAGCACCCCGCCCGCCACCGACGTCGCGCCGTCGCCGCCGCGCCGCGCTGCGCGTCGCGCCCTCAGCGCAGCGCCTCGACGAGCACGGGTTGCAGCAGCGCGGCGAGGGCGTCGGCGCCGCGCGGAGTGAGGTGGCAGGCGTCGCGGAAGGCCAGGCCGCCGAGTTCGCGCAGCGAGGCCGTCTCGACGAGCGTCGCGTTGCCGTCGCGCTCCGCGTGCGCGCGCAGGACCTGCTCGTGCACGGCGAGGCCCGCGAGCACGTTCTCGGCGCGCCCCCAGAGTTCGAGCGGCTGGCCGTTGCGCGCGTAGGGCAGCGTGCCGCCCTGGAAGGCCTGCAGGCTGTAGTCCGGCGGCACGAAGGTCGCGAAGACCGGCAGCACGAGCGGTGTGCCGGCCGCGCGCGCCAGTTCGCCGATGCCGGCGAGGTTGGCGGCGAAGGTCTGCTGCGTGAGGATCGTCGCGCCGTACTGCAGCCACTCCTCCGACGGCTGCCCGGGCGGCACGCAGCGCAGCCAGCCGGCCCAGTTCGCGACCGAGAGCGAGGCGAAGGCGGCACCCACCGGCAGCACGAAGGGCTGGCGCGAGGCGCGCGCGAAGCTCTGGCCGGGCGGCGGCTCGAGCGTGGTCTGCGTGCGGTACCACAGGTACTGCGCGTAGTCGCGCTGAAACAGCTCGGGCGGGCAGTTGTTGGCGCGCACGTCGTTGATGCCGTGGTAGACGACGAGCGCGTCGAAGCGGCGGTCCTGCAGGTGGCGCAGCTTGTAGAAGCTGTCGAGCGTGGTGTGGCCGGCGCGCGCCAGGTTCAGCACGCGCAGCTCGCGCGGGCCGAGCGCCTGCTGCAGCCGCGCCGCCAGCCGCGCCGCGGCGTCGCTCCAGGCCGGGTCGAGCACCGAGCCGCCGAGCAGCAGCACCTCGAGCACGGCCTGTTCGCCGGCGGCGGGCGGCACTTCGGCCTGCTGCAGCTCGGGGTAGAAGACGTGGCGCGGCGCGCCGAGCAGCGGCCGGTGCCAAGGTGGCAGCGTGAGCGCCACGCGCACGGCGACCTCGAGCAGCGCCGCGACGACGAGCAGCGCCAGCAGCCGCGAGAGGCAGCCGCGCCGTCGGCGACGCGTCGGCGCGGCAGGCGGACTCGCCGCGGGGCCGGCCGCGCCGTCGCCCGCCCCCGTGTCGTGCCCGCGCGCGTTCATCGCGCGCAGTCTACCGGCACGGCGCGACGATCCGGCCCGCTTTGCTAGGGTGGCCGGCACGCCCGCATCGCGGTCGGACGACCGCCGGAGAACAGACCATGCCCATGCCCCGACGTCCTGCGGGCCGCGCCGCGGCCCGCGCCCGCCTCGCCCTCGGCGCCGCGTGCGCGCTCGCGTTGGCGCTCGGTTGCGGACGCGCGACGACGACTCTCGAGACGGTCGAGGGCGAGCCCCGCTCGGACGCCGCCGCCGACGACGCGCCCTTCGTGCCGCAGATCGTGCCGCTGCCCGCGCCGCTCGACGACTACGCGCCGCTGGCCAACTACGCCGCGATGGACCTGCCCGCCGACAACCCGCTCACGGCCGAGAAGGCCGCGCTGGGCCGGCAGCTCTACTACGACGCGCGCCTCTCGGGCGACGGCGTGCGCAGCTGCTACTCGTGCCACACCTGCGAGAACGGCCTGACCGACGGACGCGCGACGGCGCTCGGCGCCTTCGACAAGCCGCTGCCGCGCGCCTCGCCGTCGCTGTGGAACATCGGCTACCACTGGGCGTACTACTGGGACGGCCGCGCGCCCTCGCTCGAGAAGCAGGCCGCCGCCGCCTGGACCGGCGGCAACATGGGCGCCAAGGACCACGTCGCGCGCGTGCTCGACACGCTCAACGGCGCGCCCGGCTACCGCGCGCAGTTCGAGAACGTCTTCGGCGGCCCCGCCACCGAGGAGAACGTCCCGCAGGCGCTGGCCGCGTACATGCGCACGATCATCGGCGGCAACACGCCCTTCGATCGCTGGCAGGCCGGCGACGAGGGCGCGGTCTCCGAAGAGGCCAAGCGCGGCTGGCAGGTGTTCCGCGTGAAGGGTTGCGCCGAGTGCCATGCGGGCGCGCTGTTCACCGACCAGCAGTTCCACAACGTCGGCATCGGCATGGACGCCGCCGAGCCCGACCTGGGGCGCTTCAAGGTGAGCAACGTCGACAAGGACCGCGGCGCCTTCAAGACCCCGACGCTGCGCGACATCGCGCAGTCGGCGCCGTACTTCCACGACGGCAGCGCGGCGACCCTCGAAGAAGCCGTCGACCTGATGGCCAAGGGCGGCCTGCCCAACGCATGGCTCTCCAAGGACAAGCTGCGGCGCCAGGACTTCACCGGCACCGAGCGCGCCGACCTGCTGGCCTTCCTGCGCTCGCTCGACGAGGACTGCGACCCCACGCCGCCGCGACTGCCGCCGGACGGCGACTGAGCTTCAGCCCGACAGCAGCGTCCAGGCCGCGCCGAGGGCGGCGCAGACGCCCAGGGTCGGCAGCATCTTCGCGTGCCAGCGGAAGGTCGCGAGCAGCGCGCCGGCGGCCAGCACGGCGGCCGGCAGATCGAGGCTGGCCCACTGCGGCACCGAGACGCGCAGCGGGCCGGCGCTCGTCGCGTCGACCTGCGCGAAGAGCACGTGCATCGAGAACCACACGGCGAGGTTCAGGATCACGCCCGTGACGGCCGCGGTGATCGCCGTGAGCGCCGCGTTGAGCGCGCGGTGGCCGCGCAGGGCCTCGATCCACGGTGCGCCGAGGAAGATCCACAGGAAGCAGGGCACGAAGGTCACCCAGGTCGTGAGCAGCGCGCCCAGCGTGCCGGCCAGCATCGGCGGCAGTTCGCCGGGGTTCCTGTAGGCCGCGAGGAAGCCCACGAACTGCGTCACCATGATGAGCGGCCCCGGCGTGGTCTCCGCCAGCCCGAGGCCGTCGAGCATCTCGCCAGGGGCCAGCCAGCCGTAGACGGCCACGGCCTTCTGCGCGACCCAGGCGAGCACGGCGTAGGCGCCGCCGAAGGTCACGACCGCGGCCTGGCTGAAGAAGATGCCGATGTCGAAGAACACGTCGCTCGGGCCCAGCAGCCAGCCGAGCGCGAGCAGCGGCCCCAGCCAGAGCGTCAGGCAGACGGCCAGCACGCGCAGCGCGCGCGGCCAGCTCGGCCGCGTGTGCTCGGGCACCTGCTCGTCGAGCAGCGCGTCGAGGCGCGCGGCGCCCGGCGCCTTGCCGCTCGAAGGCGGCGCGCGCGGCGGGGCGGGCGCGAAGGCCGCCGGCGCGAGGCGACCGCCGACCAGCCCGAGCAGCCCGGCGCCCAGCACCACGAGGGGGAAGGGCACGGCGAAGGCGAACAGCGCGAGGAAGGCCGCCGCCGCGAGGGCCACCAGCACGGCGTTGCGCAGCGCGCGCCTGCCGATCCGCAGCACCGCTTCGACGACGACCGCGAGCACGGCCGGCTTGATCCCGAAGAACAGGCCCTCGACGAGCGTGACGTCGCGCGAACTCGCGTAGAGCATCGACAGGCCGAGCACCGAGACCAGACCCGGCAGCACGAACAGCACGCCCGCGAGCAGCCCGCCGCGGACGCGGTGCATGAGCCAGCCGACGTACACGGTGAGCTGCTGCGCCTCGGGCCCCGGCAGCAACATGCAGTAGTTGAGCGCGTGCAGGAAGCGACGCTCGGAGATCCAGCGCTTCTCGTCCACGAGCACGCGGTGCATCACGGCGATCTGGCCGGCCGGGCCGCCGAAGCTGTGCAGGCCGATGTAGGCCCAGGTGCGCACGGCCTCCCGGAACGAAACGCCGTGGCTCTCGCGGGGCATCTGCGCGCCATCGTAACGCGACGCGGGCCGCGGATATGCTGGGCGCCGTTCTCCCTGGAGATCGGCCGCTGAACCCCACCCGACCGCGTCGACCGCCGCGCGCCGCGCGCCTGCGGGCGACGGCGCTCGCGCTGCTGCTCGCCTGCGCCGGGTGCGGGGGGCCGCGCGCCGAACTGGTCGTCGGCGCGGCCGCCTCGCTGGCCGACCTGCTGCCGGGCGTTGGCCTGCCGCCCGGCCCGGACGGCGCCCCGCGGCGCGTCGAGTTCGTCTTCGCCTCGTCGGGCAAGCTCGCGCGCCTGATCGGCGAGGGCGCCGACATCGACGTCTTCCTCGCCGCCGACCGCGCCAGCTTCGAGCTGGTGGCCGATCGGCTCGACTCCGCGACGACGCGGGTCGTGCTCGGCAACCGCATGGTGATGGTCGGCCGCGACGGCCTGGTCGACCCGCCGCGCGATCCGGCCGCACTCGGTGCGGCCGCGTTCACCGTCGCGATCGGCGGGCCGGCCGTGCCCGCCGGCCGCCACGCGCGCGCGCTGCTCGAGCGCGGCGGCCTGCGCGAGCCGCTCGCCGGCCGCCTCGTCGAGGCGGACGACGTGCGCGCCGTGCTCGCGCTCGTCGAGTCGGGCGCGGCCGATCTCGGCTTCGTGTACGCCAGCGACGCGCAGGTCGCCCGGCGGGCGCAGCTGCTGTGGACCGAACCCGACGGCGAGGGCCCGCCCATCGAGTACCTCGCGGGCGTGCTCGCGAGCAGCGCCTCGCCCTGGGCCGACGCCTGGCTCGACGCGCTGGCCGCGCCCGCCTTCCTCGAGGCGGCCCGGGCGCAGGGTTTCCTGCCGCCGCCGCCGGGGCCGTGAGCGGCCCGCGCGCGGAGCGGCGATGAGCGTCGGCGAGTTGCTCGACATCACGCTGCGCACGCTGGCGGTCGCCGGCGGCGCGACGCTGCTCATCGCCGTGCCGGGGGCGGCGCTGGGTTGGCTGCTCGCGCGGCGCCGCTTCCGCGGGCGCGCGCTGGTGCAGACGCTCGTGGCGCTGCCGATGGTGCTGCCGCCCGTCGCCGTGGGCCTGCTTTTGCTGCTGGCGCTTTCGCCGCGCTCGGCCTTCGGCGCCGCGCTCGCGGAGTTGCTCGGGCCGATCCTGCTCACGCCCTGGGCGGCGATGCTCGCGGCCGCCGTGATGTCCTTCCCGCTGCTGGTGCGCGGCGCCGAGCAGGCCTTCGCCGCCGTGCCGCTGCGCTGCGAGCAGGTCGCGGCCTCCCTGGGCGCCTCGCGCGCGACGATCCTGCGGCGCGTGACGCTGCCGCTCGCCGCGCGCGGCCTGACGCACGGCCTGGTCTTCGCCTTCGCGCGGGCGCTGGGCGAGTTCGGCGCGACGACGCTCGTGGCCGGGCACATCCCCGGTCGCACCGAGACGCTGGCGCTGGGCATCTACGCGCGCATCGAGGCCTTCCGGGAGAGCGAGGCACTGGCGCTCGTGGGCGTCGCGACGGCGCTGGCCTTCGCCGTCACCTACGCGGCCGAGGCCGCGCTCGCCAAGGGCTCGGCGTGAGGCTCGACTTCGACCTGTCGCTCGAGCGCACCGGCTTCGCGCTGGCGGCCCGCGCGTCGGTGGCCGCGCCGATCACGGCGCTCTTCGGGCCGAGCGGCTGCGGCAAGAGCACGCTGCTCGCCGCGCTGCTCGGCCTGCGCGAAGGGGGCGCGGGCGCGGCCCGCGGGCCGATCACGCTCGGCGGTCGGCGCCTCGACGGCCTGCCCGTCGCGCAGCGTCGGTTGGGGTGGGTGCCGCAGGAGGCGTCGCTGTTCCCGCACCTCGATGTCGCGGGACAGTTGCGCTTCGCCGCGCGCGCGGCGGCCGGACGTTCCGCGCCCGCGGCGGGAGCGGCGGCGGCGACGGCGGGCGACTCCGTCGAGCGCGCCATCGACGCGCTCGAGCTGCGGCCGCTGCTCGGGCGGCGCGCGCACGAGCTGTCGGGCGGCGTGCGCCCGCGCGTCGCGATCGCGCGGGCGCTGGCGAGCGCGCCCGACCGGCTGCTGCTCGACGAGCCGCTCGCCGCCAGCGACCGCCCGCTGCGCGCGCGCATCGTGCCCTTCCTCGCGCGCCTGCCGCGCGCCACCGGCGTGCCGCTGCTGTGCGTCACGCACGACCCGCACGAGGTGCTCGCGCTGGCCGACGAGGTGCTCGTGATGGAGGCCGGGCGCATCGTCGCGCAGGGCGCGCCGCGCGAGGTGCTGCCGGCGGGGGCGGCCTTCGGGGCGCTCGAGGCGCTCGCCGCCGAGAACCTGTTCGAGGTGCGGCCGCTGGCGGGCGGCGACGCGCCGGGCGGCGCGCTGGCGCTGGCCACCGCGCGCGGCTGCGTGCTGCAGATGGCGAGCGTGCCGGGCGTCCCGGCGCCGAGGCGCGTCGCGATCCGGGCCGAGGACGTGCTGCTCGCCGCCGCGCCGCCCGGCGCCGTCTCGGCGCAGAACGTGCTCGCCGGGCAGGTGCTCGAGGTGCAGCGGCTCGGGCGCCACGCGCACGTGATCCTCTCGGTCGACGGCGAGCGCTTCACGGCGCGCGTCACCGACCGCGCCGTGCAGTCGCTGGGCCTGGTGCCCGGCCGGCTCGCCTGGCTGCTCATCAAGGCACACGCCGTGCACGCGGCGCCGGACTGAAACCCGGCCGCTCCGCGACGCCACCTCGCGCGCCGTGCGCTCCAACGGCGGGGCCGGCCGCGCCGTGCCGTCGGGGTAGTCTGTTCCCTTTCGCCGGAGTCGCGATGAGCACCCTGTCCCGCCTGCGCCCCCTCGCCGTGCTGCTGGCCGCGGCCTTTCTGCTCGCGGCCTGCGAGGCCTTCGTCGGTTCGCCGGCGCCGAGCCCGAAGAACACCGCGCGCGGCGGCGGCGCGTCGCCGGCGCCCGCGCCGTCCCGCGGCCAGGACGCCAACGGCGCCCGGGCGCCGCGCACCGGCGCACCCGACGACGCCTCGGCCGCGCAGCGCCTCGCCTCGCGCCGCATGGCGGCCTTCCAGTCGCGGCGCCTGGGCGGCGTGGTCACGGTCACGGGCGGGCCGGAGTTCCACGGCGCCAAGTTCGAGCCGCCGGTCGGCCGCGTGCTCCACGGCATGGGGCAGTGGGACGACGGCAACCGCGAGTACGAGGCCATGCTGGGCGACCCGGCGCTGCTGCCGGCGAGCGACCTGCGCTTCCTGCCGATCGGCGACTGGCCGCGCGACTGGCAGCAGCGCCTGCAGGGGCTGGCCGTGCGCACGCGCGACGCGATCGCGCGCACGCCCGGCCTGATCCCGCACGTGGACATCTCGCTCTTCGGCCTGGCCGACGACCGGCGCACCGAAGTGCCGATCGACGCGGAGGTCGCCGCGAGCGAGCGCTACGACGAGCGCATCCGCGCCATCGCGCGGCTGCTGCGCGACGCGGGCGGGCCGGTCTTCATGCGCATCGGCGCCGAGTTCTCCGGGTCGCTGCACGACTACTCGCCCTTCTCGTACCCGGCGGCCTTCCGGCGCGTGGTCGAGCTGGTGCGCGGCGAGGGCGCGAGCAACGTGGCCTTCGTGTGGTGCTACGAGCCCGGCAGTCCCGGCGACTTCGACGTCGTCGACCCGGCGCTCGGCCCGCGCTGGTATCCCGGCGACGACGTCGTCGACTGGTTCGCGATCGACCTCTTCGACCCCTCGCAGTACACCGGCCCGCGGCAGGCCGACGGCGAGGAGACGCCCGCGGGCCGCACGGCGCGCTTTTTGGAGATGGCGATCGCGCACGGCCGCCCGGTGCTGATCGCCGAGTGCTCGGCCGCCGCCACGCAGCTCTCGCTCGACGCCGCCGACGGGCGCGCCGACTGGGTCGACTGGTTCGAGCCCTTCTTCGAGTTCCTCGCAGCCAACCCGAACATCAAGGGTTTCCACTACATCAACTGCGACTGGAGCACCAAGGGCCGCTGGGCCGACCAGGGTTGGGGCGAGGCGCGCGTCAATCTCAGCCCGCACATCGCGCAGCGCTGGATCGCCGAGATCCGCAAGCCGAAGTATCTGCACCGACCCGACGTCGCGCTGCTGCACGGCTACGCCGAGGCCCGCGCGGTCGGCGCGCCCGGC
>CAZBBB010000126.1:0-7794 GCA_964490005.1 uncultured Phycisphaerales bacterium
GGCGGCGCTCGCCGGGGCGCGCGCCGCCGATCGGCGGGCCGCCGCGCGCGTGACCCGCTTCGTCGCGATCTCGCGGCACGTCGCGCGCCGCATCGAGAGCTGCTACGGCCGGCAGAGCCTCGTCGTGCCCCCGCCCGTCGACACGGCCTTCTTCACGCCCGGCCCGCCGCAGGGCGCCGAGCGCGACCCGGCCGAGCGGCCCTACCTGCTGCTCGGCTCGGCCGTCCCCTACAAGCGCTTCGATCTGGCCGTGGCGGCCTGCCGGGAACTGGACCGCCCGCTGGTGGTGGCGGGCGGCGGGCCGCGCTGGCGGCGACTGCGCGCGATCGCCGGCCGGCGCACGACCTTCGTGCGCGACCCCGACGACGAGCAGGTGCGCGCGCTGTACCGCTCGTGCCGCGCGCTGCTGTTCCCCGGCGAGGAGGACTTCGGCCTGGTGCCCGTCGAGGCCATGGCCTGCGGACGGCCGGTCGTCGCGCGGGCCGCGGGCGGCGCGCTCGAGACGGTCGTCGACGGGGAGACCGGCTGCCTGTACGACGGCGAGGACGTCGGCGCGCTCGTCGCGGCGCTGCGGCGCTTCGAGTCGCTCGAGTCCGGCCTGGCGGGCCCGGCGGCCGTGCGCCGCGCGGCGCGCTTCGCGACGCCCGTGTTCCTGGCGTCGATGGCGGCGGCGCTCGAGGAGCTGCCGGCCGGCTGAGCCGCGGCGCGGCGCCGCGGCCGCGCGCGCGACTGGAGAAACGCGCCGCCCCCGTCCTAGACTGGCGGCGCCGGCGAGGGGGCCGGGCAAGAATCATGCGCATGCTCGCCACACGTTCGGAGTCGTCGCGCGTCGCGCTCGTGCTGGCCGACCAGGCGCTGCTCGCGGCGGCCTGGCTGCTGTGCCTGGAGTCGGCGCGCGCGCTCGGCGTGAACGGTCACGTGCCCGACCCGGCGACGGCCGCGCGCCTGCACCTGCTGCTCGCGCCGGTCTACGGCGTCTCGCTGTGGGCCGCGGGCCTGTACCGGCCGGGCCTCGAACCCTTCTGGCCGCGCGTCACCGGCACGCGCGAAGTGCTCTTCGGCGCGCTGGCGGTGGCGACCGCGCTGCTCGGGCTCGACCTCGTGCTGAGTGCGCTGCCCGCGCCGTCCGGCCTGCAGGCGCCCGCGCGCGCCCTGCCCTTCCTGATGCTGGGTTGCGCGGCCCTCGGCCTGTGGGTCTCGCGGCTGCTCGTCGTGCGCGGCGGGCGGCGCTTCTCGGCCGACCCCGGGCGCGTCGTGGCCTTCGGGCTCTCGCGCCGCACGCTGCGCGTGCTGGCGGCGGCGCGGCGCTCGCCCGAGCTGCGCCTCGTCGTCGTCGGCGTCGCCGCCGAGAGCGTGCCCGACGACGTCGCGCCGCGGCTGAGCCTCGAGCAGGCCGTGGCGCTCGTCGAGCAGGGACGCGTCGACCACGTGCTCATCGAGGCCGAGGCGCTCGATCGCGACCTGCTGCACCGCGTGCTGGCGCTGGCCGACCGCGAGGGCGTCTCGGCGCACATCACCTCCTCGCTGTTCCCGTCGACGCGGCTCGTGCCGACCTGGGAGCGCATCGAGGGCGTGCCGCTGCTGGGTTTCGTGGGCGCCGAGCTGCCGCTCGCCGCGCGCGCGGTCAAGCGCGTCTTCGACGTCGTCGTGGCCCTCGCGCTGCTCGCGCTGTTCGGCCTGCCCATGCTGCTCATCGCGGCGCTCGTGCGCGGCACGTCGAAGGGGCCGGCGCTGTTCCGGCAGCAGCGCGTGGGCACGCGCGGCCGGGTGTTCACGATCGTGAAGTTCCGAACCATGCCGGTCGGCACCGAGGATGCCGCCGGCCCCGGCATCGGCACGCGCGACGATCCGCGCGCCACGCCCTTCGGCCGCCTGCTGCGGCGCAGTTCGCTGGACGAGCTGCCGCAATTGTTCAACGTGCTCGCCGGGCACATGAGCCTCGTGGGCCCGCGTCCCGAGCGGCCCGAGTTCGTGCGCGGCTTCAAGGACCGGATCTCGCGCTACGCGCACAAGCACTGGGTCAAGCCCGGGCTCACGGGCTGGGCGCAGATCCACGGCCTGCGCGGCTCGCAGACCGACCTGCAGGAGCGCATCGACCACGACCTGTACTACATCGAGAACTGGTCGCTGCTGTTCGACATCCGCATCCTGCTGCGCACCGCCTTCGACGCCTGGCTGCGGCACACCTGAGCGCGGCGGCGCCCGCGGGCCGCGCGCCCCGCGGCCTCAGTCGACCCAGCCGAAGCTCGCGCCGACGAGCGCCCGGAAGCGTCGCCCCTGCTCGCGGAGCAGCGCCGCGCGCGCGGGATCGGGGAGCGACTCTTCGGGCCGCAGCCGCACGGCCGGGCGCGCGAGCGCGTCGAGCGCGACGTCCTTTCCGGCCTGCCGGCGCGCGCACCAGGCGGCCTGCAGCGCCGCGCCGAGCGCCGCCGACTCGGGCTCGACGAGCTGCCGGACCGGCGCGTCGAGCGCGTCGGCGAGGAGCTGGCGCCAGAGCGCGTTGCGCGCGCCGCCGCCGACCACGCGCACGCCCTGCACGGCGATCCCCAGCCCGCGCAGGCGGTCGACGCCCCAGGCGAGGTTGAGGCACAGACCCTCGAGCGCGGCGCGGAACAGCCGCCCGGGGCCGAGCGGCGTCGTGGACAGTCCGAGCAGCAGGCCGCGCGCGTTCGGCAGGTCGGGCACGCGCTCGCCGTGCAGGTAGGGCACGCACAGCAGGCCGTCGCAGCCCGGCGGCTCGGCCGCCGCCGCGGCCGTGAGTTCGTCGAGCGTCGCCGCCCGCCCGCAGGCCTGCAGGTCGCGGCGCACCTGCTCGAGCACGTTCGTGCCGTTCATCACGCACAGCAGCGGCAGCCAGCCGCCCGCGGCGTCGCAGAACGGCGCGATCAGCCCGCGCGCGTCGACGACCGGGCTCTCCGAGCGGCTGAAGACCGTGCAGGAGGTGCCGAGGCTGGCGACGACGACGCCCGGCCGCGTCGCGCCGCTGCCGATCGCCGAGCACATGTTGTCGCCGCTGCCGCTGGCGACGAGCAGGCCCTCCGGCAGGCCGAGCAGCGCGGCGCCCTCGGCGTGCAGGCGCCCGGCCGGCGCGTCGCTGTCGATGAGCGGCGCGAGCAGCTCGGCCAGGCGCGGGTCGATCGCGTCGAGCTCGTCGGCGTCGCAGCGGCGCGTGACCGGGTCGAACCAGCCCGTCCCCGAGGCGTCGCCGGCCTCGCTCGTGAGCGCGCCGGTGAGGCGGAAGTTCACGTAGTCGTGCGGCAGCAGCACGTGCCGCGTGCGCTCCCAGATCGCCGGCTCGTGGCGGCGCAGCCAGAGCAGCTTGGGCGCGGTGTAGCCGGCCGGCACGCGGCGCTCGAGCAGTTGCGTGAGTTCGACGGCCTGCGCCGCCGTGGTCGTGTCGCACCAGAGCTTGGCGGCGCGCAGCACCCGGCGCTCGCGATCGAGCACGACCAGGCCGTGCTGCTGGCCCGAGACGCCGACGGCCGTGACGCGCGCGGCCGGATCGGCGCCGCCGGTGCGGCGCGAGGCGTCGGCCAGCGCCGCGCGCGCCGCCGCGCGCACGCCGTCGATCCAGGTCTCGGGATGCTGCTCGGCCGCGCCCTCGGGCAGCCCCGCGATCAGCCCGTAACCCGCCGCCCCGCGCCCGACGACCTCTCCGCGCTCGACGTCGACGAGCAGCGCCTTGGCGCCCTGCGTGCCCACGTCGAGGCCGAGGACCAGCGGGTTCACCCCCGCGCGCCCAGCAGGTGCTCGACGAGCAGTTGGTCGAGGCGCTCGTGGCGCAGGCCACGCCGGCCGAGGGCCTCGGGGTCGAGCGGCAGCGCGCGCAGCCGCGCGGCCTTGTCCGGCGTGAAGCCGGAGAGCAGCTCGAGCGGGACGGACCCGGCCGCGCCGCCGCCGCGTCCCGCGACGCTGTTCGCGCCGGACTCCTCGAGCAGCGCGCGCACCTCGGGGTCGGCGTCGAAGCTCGCCGCGCGCGCGGCGAGCAGCTTGTACGTCCGCATGCAGCCGCGCGCGAAGTCCCACACGCCGTCGCCGTCCTCGACGCGGTAGGCATGCGCGTCGAAGTGCCGCGGCCCCTCGTAGCGCGGCCAGGGCGCGCCGCCCGGGCCCGTGGCGCGCGCCGTGCCCTCGAGCAGGCGCACGAGCAGGAAGGCGCCCTTGAGGTCTTCGCTGCCGAAGCGCAGGTCCTGGTCGTAGCGGCCGATCTTCTGCGCGTTGAGGTCGATGTGGAACAACTTGCCGGCCCACAGCGCCTGCGCCACGCCGTGCGCCATCGACAGGCCGGCCATGGTCTCGTGCGCGACTTCGGGGTTCACGCCGACCATCTCGTGGTGCCGCAGCGTCGTGATGAAGTGCAGCATGTGGCCGGTCGTGGCGAGGTAGATGTCGCCGCGCGGCTCGTTGGGCTTGGCCTCGAGCGCGAAGCGCAGCGCGTAGCCCCGGCTCTTCACGTACTCGCAGAGGAAGTCGAGCGCGTCGGCCAGGCGCGCGAGCGCGCTGCGCGGGTCGCGCGCCGCGTCGGCCTCGCTGCCCTCGCGCCCGCCCCAGAACACGTAGATGCCCGCGCCGAGTTCGACGCCCAGGTCGATGGCGGCCATGGTCTTGCGCAGCGCGAAGGCGCGCACGGACGGGTCGTTGCTCGTGAAGGCGCCGTCCTTGAAGACCGGGTGGCCGAAGAGATTGGTCGTCGCCATGGGCACGACCAGGCCCGCATCGGAGACGGCCTGCTTGAACGCGCGCACGATGCGATCACGCTCGGCCGCGCTGCTGCCGAAGGGCACGAGGTCGTCGTCGTGCAGGTTCACGCCCCAGGCGCCGATCTCGCCGAGCCTGGCCGCCAGCCGGCACGGATCGACCACCGCCCGCGTCGGCGCGCCGAAGGGGTCGCGCCCGGGGTTGCCGACGGTCCACAGGCCGAAGCTGAAGCGGTCGGCGGGCGTCGGATCGAAGGCGTCGCTCACGGATCGTCGCCCGCGGCCGGCACCGGGTTGTGCGGCAGCCGCTCGGGCAGGTCGGCCACGACGTAGGCCATGGCGGCCATGCAGGCGGCGCCGAGGTTGGTCTCGCGCGGCGAGAGTTCGGCGAGCGTGTCGCGCCCGCTGTGGTGCAGGTCGAAGTAGCGCTGGCCGTCGGGCTCGTAGCCCATCACGATCACGCCGTCGGCGCTCATCGGACCGATGTCGGCCCCGCCTCCGCCGGGCCGCACGTCCGCGATGCCCGCCGCGCGCAGCAGCGCGCCCACGCCGCGCAGCGTGGCCAGCGCCTGCGCGTTGGCGTCGGTCGTGAAGGCCCGCGGCGTGAAGGGCCCCGCGTCGGACTCGATCGCGAGCACGTGGCGCGGCATCTCGGCGCGATGCTCGGCGTGATACGCGCGGCCGCCCGCCAGGCCGTTCTCCTCGTTGGTGAAGAGCACGACGCGGATCGTGCGCCGCGGGCGCAACCCCAGCGTCTTGAGCAGGCGCACGACCTCGATCGACTGCATGCAGCCGCCGCCGTCGTCCATCGCGCCCTGCCCGACGTCCCAGCCGTCGATGTGCCCGCCCACGACGACGATCTCGTCGGGGAACTCGCGGCCGACGAGTTCGCCGATGACGTTGTGGCTGGGCGCGTCCGCGTGCCAGCGGCTGTCGAGCTCGAGCTTGACCACGACCTCGTGGCCGGCGGCCAGCAGCGCCGACAGGCGCTCGGCCGCGAGCGTGCTCAGCGCCGCCGCGGGCACGCGCGGCACGCCCTCCTCGTAGCGCATCGCGCCCGTGTGCGGGAAGTCGTCGAGGCGCGTGGTCATCGAGCGCACCAGCGCGCCGACGCCGCCGCGGCGCGCCGCCTCGATGGCGCCGCGACCGCGCTGGTCGACGGCGCCGCCGTAGGCCGCGCCCGTGTCGAGCAGTTCGGCGTCCATGGGCCGGTTGTAGAACACGAAGCTGCCGGAGACGCCCGACGCGCCGAGTTCGTCGAGCGCCGCCCAGCTCCGCACCTCGACGACGGGCGCGATCGTGCCGTGCCCGGCCGTCGCGATCGTGCCGCCCAGGGCCAGCACGCTGAGCGTCTCGCCGGCGAAGGCCGGCGGCGCGACGATCGTGAGGCGCGCGACCGAGCCGCGCTCCCAGTGCGGCACCATCACCGGCTGCAGGCGCACGTTCTCCAGGCCGTCGGCCACCATCGCCTGGCGCGCCCACTCGACCGCCGCCGCCAGGCCGGCGCTGCCCGAGAGGCGGTGCGGCGCGACCTCCACCAGCCGCTCGAGCTTGGAGAAGGCCTGCCCGCGCGCGAGCGCCTCGCGCACGATCGCGTCGACGGCCGGCTGCCAGGCCGAGAGGTCGAGCGCGACGTCGCCCGCGGCCGTCCGCGCATCCGCGGCGGGGGTCGGCGCGCTCGCGGCCGTCGCCGCGGGCACGCTCTCGCAGGCCGGCAGCGCACAGCACGCCGCGACCGCCAGCCCCAGGCTGAACCTCGTCGTCCTCCGCCCCATCGCGCGCGCCTCCTCGAGCAGCTCGTCGTGAACGTCGTCGGTGTATCACACCGCCCGAACAGGCGACCATGTCGCGGTGCCGCCCCGTCCTGCCGCGCTCGCCCTGCCCGCCCTGCTGCTCGGCGCCGTCGGCATCGCCTGCGCGCCGCTCTTCGTGCGCTGGTCGGAGACGGGCCCCGTCGCGACGGCCTTCTGGCGCATGCTGCTCTCGCTGCCGGTGCTCGGCACGTGGTGGGCGCTGTCGGCGCGCCGCAGCGACGCGGCGCATCGCCCGTCGCCGCGCGATCGGCGCGGGCTGGCGGTGGCCGGCCTGTACTTCGCGGCCGATCTCGGGCTGTGGCACTGGTCGATCCACTTCACGAGCGTCGCCAACGCGACGCTGCTCGCGAATCTCGCGCCGGTCTTCGTGACGCTCGGCGCGTGGATCGGGCGCGGGCAGCGCCCCTCGCGCCGTTTCGTCCTCGCGCTCGCGCTGGCCCTGGCGGGCAGCTGGACGCTGCTGGGCGCTGCCGGCGCGCGCGGCGGGAACGCGCCGCTCGGCAACGGCCTGGGCGTGCTCACGGCGGTGTTCTACGCCGGCTACATCCTGTCCGTCTCCGATCTGCGCCGGCGCGTGTCGACCGCGGCGCTCATGACGATCAGCGGCGCGGCGGCGGCGGCCGCGCTGCTCGCGATCGCGCTGCTCTCGGGCGAAGTGCTCGTTCCCGCGAGCGGACGCGGCTGGCTCGTGCTGGGCGGGCTCGCGCTCGTGAGCCAGGTCGCCGGCCAGAGCCTGATCGCGTGGGCGCTGGCGCACCTCGCCGCCGGCTTCTCGTCGCTGACGCTGCTGCTGCAGCCGGTCTGCGCGGCGCTGCTCGCGTGGTGGCTGCTGGCCGAACCGCTCGGCGGGCGGCAGGCGCTGGGCGGCGCGATCGTGATCGCCGGCGTGATGCTGGCGCGGCTGGGCCGGGTGGCCGCGACGCCCGCCCGCGCCGAGCGCTGAGTCAGCCGCCCGCGGCGGCGCTCAGCCCGGCCATCGCACGCAGCACGTCCTCGTCGCGCGCGCCGCCCGGCAGTTCCGCGACGAGCCGGCCCGCGCGCAGCACGAGCACGCGCGTCGAGAGCGCGAGCAACTCCTCGAGGTCGGACGAGGCCAGCAGGATCGCCGCCCCCGCCGTCGCGCGCTCGACGAGCAACGCGTGGATGGCCGCCTTGGCGCCGACGTCGACGCCGCGCGTCGGCTCGTCGACGAGCAGCACGCCCGCCTCCGTGGAAAACCAGCGGGCGAGCACGACCTTCTGCTGGTTGCCGCCCGAGAGCTGCGCGACGGGCGCCTCGAGGTC
>CAZBBB010000127.1:0-7694 GCA_964490005.1 uncultured Phycisphaerales bacterium
GGCGCGCGCGGCGCGCACGCCCGGCGCGTCGGCCGCGGCGCCCTCCGCGGCGCCGCGCGTCGCGCCGCTGCCCTCGGTCGTCGCGCCCCACTGGGAGCACGAGCTGGTCGTCGCGCGCCTCGGCCCGCGCAATCCCTTCGCGCAGTGGCCCGACCCCGGCGAGGGGCCGATCGCGCCGATCCGGCCGGCGATCGTCGACGGCGTGGCCTACGTCGCCGACTCGATCTCCGTCACGGCGCTCGACGCCATCTCGGGGCGGTTGCTCTGGCACCACGCCGGCCCGCTCGAGACCGTCGCCGGGCAGGGCTGGAACAGCCCGTACTTCACCTTCGACATCTACGTCGACGGCTGGCGCGGGCGCGCCGTCTCGCCCTTCCTGTGCGCCGAGCCGCTGGTCGCCGGAGAGCGCGTCTTCGCGTCGGTGCAGGCGCTCGAGCCGCGGCGCGAGCTGCACCAGTTCGACCGCATCCCGATCAACTGGCCGCTGCCGCGGCGCCAGCTCGTCGCGCTGCAGCGCGGCACGGGCGCCCGCCTGTGGGAGCAGGGCCACGCCGGCCCGCAGGACGGCGACTTCTTGGAGCGCTTCTCGGTCGCGGGACCGCCCGCGCTGCACGCCGGGCTGCTGTGCGCGGCGGGCGTCGTCACGCAGGGCGCGCTCAACAGTTACGCCGTCGCGCTCGACCCGGCGAGCGGCGCGCTCGTCTGGCGCACGCTGCTGTGCGCCGGGCAGCAGGACCTGACGATGTTCAACCGGCCCTTCCAGGAGCACACGGCCAGCCCGGCGCTCGCGGCGGACGGCGCGGTGTACGTCTCGACCAACCTCGGCGTGGTCGGCTGCCTCGATGCGCTTTCGGGTCGGCTGCGCTGGCTGGCGGCCTACGAGACCGTCGCGCGTCGCGCCAGTCGCGCGCCGGAGGAGGACCTGCGGCGCGGCATCGGCTGGCTGAACGCCGCGCCCTTCCTCGAGAGCGGCCGGCTGATCGTCGCGCCCCTCGACGGCACGGCGCTGCTGGCCCTCGACCCGTCGACCGGCAAGGAATTGTGGTCGGTCGAGCGCAGCACCTTCACGACGCGCAGCGAGGCGCACCAGGCGCTCGGGACCGGCGACGGGCGCGTGCTCGTCCTGCACGACGACCGCGTCGAATGCTGGCGCGCGAGCGACGGACTGCGGCTGTGGAGCCGCAGCTTCGCGCTCGACCGCGAGGACGCCCTCACCGGCGCGGCGGCGCTGGTCGACGGCCGCCTCGTGCAGCCGACGCTGTCGGGCGCGCTCGTGCTCGACCTCGAGCGCCGCGAAACGCTCGGGCGGCTCACGCTGCACGGAGGGCCCGCCGCGCGCGGCCTGCGGCGGCTGGTCCCCACCGGGACGGGCCTGCTGCTCACGGACAACGCGCGGCTGTACGGCGCGCTCGACCTGCAGGCGCAACTGGCCGACGTGCTGGCGCGCGAGCACGAAGGGCCGGCGCAGCGGCTCGCGGCGGCCGAGCTGCTGCTCGTCGCCGAGCGCCTGCCGGAGGCCGAGGAGCGCTACGACCTGCTGCTCGCGAGCGACACCGACGCCGAGCGGCTGGCCCGCGCGCGCACCGGCCGCCTCGAGACCGCGCTGCGCCGCGCGCGCAGCGACGGAGGGGTCGCGCGCTGGGAGGCGCTCCTCGAGACGGCGCGCCGCCTCGGTCGGCCCTGGCTGGTGGGGCGCGAGGCGCTGATCGCGCTCGAGGAACTCGGCGCGCACGCGCGCGTCGACCTGTGGCTGGCCACGCTCGCGAGCGACGATCCCGAGCGCCGCGTCGATCTGGGGCCGCTCTCGCCCGACGGCGCGCAGCCGCTGGGACTGCTCGCCGACCGCCGGCTGATCCACGGCGATGCCCCCGAGGCGGCCGTCGCGCGACTGCAGCGGCTGATCGAGTTCTGGCCCGACCTCGTCTGGGACGGCCGCAGCGTGCGCGAGCAGGCCGCGCGGCGCATCGCCGCCCTGCTCGAGGAGCACGGCGCGCAGCTCTACGCGCCCTGGGAGGAGGCGGCGCGCGCCGCCCTCGCGCTGGGCGACGACGCCGCGTCGCTGCGCCTGGTCGAGGAGCGCTATCCGGCGGCGCGGGTGGTGGCCGACGCGCGCCTGGCGCGCCTGCAGGCCGAACTGCAGCACGGGCGGGCCGTCGACGTGCTCGAGCAGGTCTCGGCGCTGCCGGGCTTGGCGCACGACCCGCGCCTGGCCGAGCTGCGCGTGCGCGCCGCGCGCCTGGCCGGCGAGGCGGCCTTCGCCGACGCGCTCGGCGGGACGCCGTCGAGCCCGCCGACGTGGCTGCCGCGGCTGCCCGCCGCCGGGGCCCGGCTCTCGCGCCACGAGATCACGACGCGCGGCAGCGTCGGCTTCCCGAGCCTGGTCGGGCGCCCGGGCCCGGCCTTCGCGTCGCACGCGCTGGGGCTGATCTTCGGCACCGGCGAGCTGTTCCTGTTCGACGCGGCGCGCGCGGCCCTGAGCTGGCGGCGCCCGGTGCCGGGCGGCATCGCCTATCCGACGCCGGGCCTGGTCGAACTGCTGGCCGCCGAGGAGCGGCTCTTCGTGCACGTCTTCCGCCAGCGGCGCGGCGGCGACGGCCCGCAGAGCGACCTGCTCGAGGCCGTCTCGCTGCACGACGGCGCCACGCTGTGGTCGCGCGAACTGCCCGGCGACAGTCGGGGCACGGCGATCGCCGGCGGCCTCGTGCTGCGCCTCGACGAGGACGCCGACGGCCCGGCGCGCGTCTTCCGGCTCACGGGCCACGGGCAGGCGAGCGGCGCGCGGCTGTTGGCGCTCGATCTGCCGCCCTGCGTGCACGCGCGGCTGTACGCGCCCGGCGGCGTGCCCGTCGTCTTCACGGCGCGCGACATGCTGCGCGACGGCACGCCCGTGGGCGGGCGGCTGCAGCGCGTCGACCTCGCGACCGGCGCGCTGGTCACGCTGTTCGAGGCGCCCGAGGAGTCGCCGGCGGTGCTGCTCGCCGTCGACGAGCCGCCCTGCCTGCTGCTGAGCACGCGCGCGCCCGAGCCGGGCCGCGGCGCGCGGCTGTTCGGCCTCGACCCGCTCGGTCGGCTTCCGGGCTGGGAGGCCGAACTGCAGGCCACGGTGATCTCGCGCGACGTGCTGCAGGCCGGACTGCAGGGGCGGCTGCTCTTCACGTCGCTGCACGGCGCGGGGGCCGTGCTGCAGCCGATCGACGTGCGCCTCGGCCCGCAGCCCGGCCGGGAGCTGTCGGCCGGCGTCTCCATCCTCGGCGGGCAGTCGGCCGGGCCGAGCGCGCGGCTCGTGCTGCGGGACAACGACGATCCCGCGCGGCTGCTGGTCGCGTCGACCGCCGACGGAAGGCTGCTGCACGAGGTGCGGCTGCCCGACGCGCCGCGCGTGCCGCCGCGCGTGATGCACGGGCGCGACGGCTGGCTGCTCGTCGTCGATCCGCTCATCCGGGGCGAGCCGGCCCTGCTGCGCGTCTTCGATGCCGACTCGGGGAGGGAGCGCTACAGTACGGTCCTCGACGACCTCGCGCTGCGCGGCCGGTCCGAGGTCCTGCTCGCGGAGAACGCGGTGCTGGTCGCCAATGGAGGCATCGTGCGCGTGTTGAGGAACGACCCGTGATCGGGCGGCGAGCGGCGATCGCCGTCGCGGCCCTGGCGCTGGCCGCGCTCCTCGCGGGGCGCGCGTCGGCGCAGGTCGCGAGCGCGATCACGACCGAGTCGGTGGCGGCCGTCGACCGCGCGCTGGCCTGGCTGGCCGAACACCAGAACCCCGACGGGAGCTGGACGGCCGACGTGGGTTTCAAGCTCAACCAGAGCTACGAGATCACCGCGCGCAGCGCGCCGCACGTGGGCGTGACGGGGCTCGCGGGGCTGGCCTTCCTCTCGGCCGGGCACCTGCCCGGACGCGGCCGCTACGGCGACGTGCTCGCGCGCGCGGTGCAGTTCGAGCTGTCCTGCGTGCAGGAGGACGGCTTCATCACGGCGCACGAGACGCGCATGTACAGCCACGCCTTCGCGACGCTGTTCCTCGCCGAGGTCTACGGCATGAGCGACCGCAAGGACATCCGCGGCAAGCTGCAGGCGGCCGTCGACCTGATCGTCGCCGCGCAGAACGCCGAGGGCGCCTGGCGCTACGTGCCCTACGCGGTCGAGTCCGACATGTCGATCGCCGTGTGCCAGCTCAATGCGCTGCGCGCGGCGCGCAACGTCGGCATCCGCGTGCCGAAGAGCACGATCGCGCGCGCGCAGGGCTACGTCGCGCGCAGCTACGTCGCGACCGACGAGGGCGCGCGCTACTCGATCGACAACTACTACCGGCTCGAGAAGGGCAGCTTCCGCTACCAGGCGATGCGCAACACGCGCTCGTCCTTCGCGCTCACGGCGGCGGGGATCGCGGCCCTGCACAACGCCGGCCTGTACGCGACGCTGCTGCAGAGCGAAGACCGCACGATCGACCTCGCCGCCAGCGTGGAGTTCCTCAAGGACAGCCACGAACTGGTCTCGGGGCGCTCGCCCTACGCCTTCCACTACTTCTACTGGTACGGGCACTACTACGCCGCGCAGGCGCTGTACGTGCTCGGCGGGCCGGCCTGGGAGTGGTACTACCCGCAGCTGCGCGAGGAGCTGATCGCGGCGCAGCGTCCCGACGGCAGCCTGCCCTGCCGCATCGGCCCCGGCGAGAGCTTCTCGACCGCGGTGGGGGCGCTCATCCTGTCGATGCCGTACGGCTACCTGCCGGTGTTCCAGCGATGAAGGTCGCGGGTCCGCCGCCGGTCCGGCCCGCCGCGGGCGGGGCGCTCGTCGCGCGCCTCGACCAGGTGCGCGCGCGCATCCGCCTGCTGCGCACGCTGGCCGGCCTGGGGCGCCTGCTGACCGGCACGAGTCTCGCGCTCGTGCTGCTCTACGCGGCCGACCGCTGGCTCGAGCTGCCGCTCGCCGTGCGCGCGGCGCTCGGCCTGCTCGTCGCGGCGGCGGCGGGCCGCGAGGTCTGGCGTCACGTCGCCCGGCCGCTGTTCCGGGGGCCCGATCGCGCCGACGCGGCGCGGCTGATCGAACGCGTGCTGCCCGAGTCGGAGGGGCGCCTGATCTCGGCGCTGCAGCTCGGCGCCGGCGAACCCGGCAGCCTGGGCGCGGCGGTGCAGGCGCAGGCCGAGGAGCTGTGCCGCGGGCGCGACCTGCGCGCGCTGCTCTTCGCCCGGCCCTCGCTGCGCCTCGCCGCGCGCGGCGCGAGCTGCGCCGGCGCGCTGCTGCTGCTCGTGGCGACGACCGCCCCGCACGTCGACGTCTTCGTCCGCCGCTGGACGCTGCGCGAAGTGCCCTGGCCGCGCGACACGCGGCTCTCGATGAGCATCGCCGAGCGCGGGCCGGCGCACCTGACCCTGCCCGACGGCACGCTGCTCGCCGCGCGCGGCGGGCTGGTCGAGGCCGTCGCGAGCGTCGCGGGCAAGGACCCCGGGCGCGTGGAGTTCGTCGCCGCCGGGCCGCGCGGCGAGCGCGCCGTGATGATGGGCGTGCTGCCCGAGCGCGGCTGGCAGGGACAGCTCGTCATCGAGCGCGACGACCGCGAGCTGTTCGTGCGCGGCGGCGACGACGAGGGCGGCCCGTCGCGGCGCGCGCTGCAGGTGATCGAGCCGCCGCGCCTCGAGGCGCCCGAGTTCACGCTGCGGCCGCCGGCCTACCTGGGGCAGCCGGCGCGCGTGACCGGGCCCGAGGGGCTGGCCGTCGACGAAGGCACGGCGATCGGGGTGCGCGGCGTCGTGCAGGGCGAGGTGCAGGCCGCCGAGCTGCGCCTGGCCGTGGCCGGCAGCGCGCTGCCGCTGGCGCAGCAGCCCGTCGACGGCGGCGTGCAGCTCACCGGCGAGCTGCTCGCCGACGCCTCCGACACGCTGTCCTTCGTGCTCACGGGCCCCTACGGGCTGGCCACGCCCGATCCCAGTCATCACCCGCTGCTCGTGCGCAAGGACCGCGCGCCCGTGCTGCGCGTGTTCCACCCGGCGCGCTCGGACCTCAAGGTCACGGCGCGCGCCGTCGTGCCCTTCGGCGTCGTGGCCGAGGACGACCACGGCGTGGTGGCCGTCGAGCTGCTGCTGGGCGACGCGCCGCCGCTCGCGCTGGCGGCCGATCCGGCGCGTCCCGAGAGCCATCGGCTGGTGCTCGATCTGGCGACGACGCCGTCGGCCGGCTCGCGCGCCTACCGGCTGCTGGCGCGCGACGGCCGGCAACTGCCCGGGCGCGGACCGCAGGAGGCCGCGATCGAGGGTCGGCGCCTCGACGTCGTCGACGAGGGCGAGCTGCTGCGCCTGCTGGCCGATCGCCAACTGCGCCTCAAGGAGAGCTTCCGCGCGCTGCGCGACCGCCAGCAGGCGGCCCTCGACGAGGTCGCGCTGCTCGCCGCCGATCCGCCGCCGGCCGACGCCCCCGAACTGGTCGCCGCCGTCGTCGCGCAGAACCAGGTCACGACGCGCCTCACGCGCGAGGCGCAGGAGCTGTGCAGCGTGCTCGACGAGAGCATCTGGAACCGCCTCGACCCGGGCCCCGGGGCGGCGGCCGTGCTCGAGTGGCGCATGCGCGACTGGAGTTCCGCGCCGGTGAGCGACGCCTTCCTGCCCGCGGCCTGGGCCGCGCTGGCCGACGAGTACGCCGCCGGGCGCTTCGGCCGCCTCGACCTGCTCGGACGGCTGCTCGACATGGCGAGCCTCGCGTTGCGCCTGCAGCAGACCGACTCGCCCGACGCGCACGCCCGGCTGGCGCAGGCGCGCACGGCGCCCGACGCCGGGACGCTCGCGGCCGCGCTCGACGCGCAGCGCCGGGTGCTGGCCGGCCTCGAGCAGCTGCTCGGTCGCATGGACGAGTGGGAGGACTACCAGGAGGTCCTCTTGGTCGTGAAGACGCTCATCGACGAGCAGAGCGCGGTGCGGGCCCGCGCGCAGGCGGCGCTCTCGGGCGGGAGGACCAGCCAGTGAGCGCGGCCTGCGTTCGCCTCGCCGCGTGCGCGCTGGCGCTGCTGGCCGCCTCGGCGGCGGCGCGCGCCCAAGAGGAGCAGGGCGAGGCCGAGTCGGCGCTCGCGCGCGTGCAGCGCGACCAGACGCGCATCGGCCTGCGTTTGTCGGGCCTGCGCGAGAAGATGACCCGGCTCGTCGAGCGCTACGAGGGCGAGGGGCGGCAGCGCAACGCCCAGCTCCTGCGCGAGGCCCTCGCCGCGTGGGACGAGCGCGATCTGGGCGACCTGCAGGCGCAGATCGAACGCGGCCTGGGCGACGGCCGGCTCTCGGCGGTCGAGCAGCAGGATGCGCTCATCGCGACGCTCACCGACATCCAGGCGATCCTGCGCGACCGGCGCGACGTCGACGAGTTGTCGCGTCAGGCCGAGATCGCGCGGCAGGGCCTGGCCGAACTCGGGCATCTGGCGGCGAACGAGCGGCGGCTGCTCTCCGCGACGCAGGCGACGACCGACCGGCCCGGGGCGCTGCTCGAGGACAGCCGGCGCACGGCCGAAGAACTGCAGCGCCAACTCGCGACGGCGCAGTTGGCGGGCGCGGCCGGGCAGGACAGCGAGCGCGCTCTGGGCGATGCGGCGCTGGCCGAGGCGCTGGCCGCCGCGCAGGCGGCGCTGGCGGCCGAGCCGCAGCCGGCGGCGGACGACCAGGCCGCGTTGCAGGAGGCGCTCGCGGCGCTGCGCGAGCGGCTCGCGGGCGACGGCCCGG
>CAZBBB010000128.1:0-1559 GCA_964490005.1 uncultured Phycisphaerales bacterium
GTCAGCGGCGCTACGTCGAGAGCCTCTCGAGCTACGCGCGCCAGTTCCTCGAGCGCCTCGACCGGCCGCCCGTGCGCAGCCTGAGCGGCCTGTCGCCGGCGATCGCCATCGACCAGCGCACGGCGAGCCGCAACCCGCGCTCGACCGTCGCCACGACCACCGAGATCCACGACGCCCTGCGCCTGCTGTGGGCGCGGATCGGCCACCCGCACTGCTGGGTCTGCGCGCGGCCCCTGCGCGCCTGGAGCGCGAGCGCCGCGGCCGCCGACCTCGTCGAGCGCCGCGGCGGCCGGCGCGTGGTGATCGCCGCGCCGCTGTGGAGCGCCGTCCACGACCACGCCACGCCGCTCTCCCGCGCCGACGAGCTGCCGCAACTCGTGGAGGAGCTGCGCGCCGACGGCTTCCTGCGCGTGCTCCTCGACGGCACGCCGCAGCGGCTCGACGCGCTGCCGGACGGCGTGGCGACGCGCTCGGTCGAACTCGTCATCGACCGCACGAAGGCCGAACCGGGACAGCGCACGCGCCTGGCGGAGGCCCTCGGTGCGGCGCAGCAGCGCGGCCTGGGGCTCGCGCGCGCCCACGTCGAGGGCGCCGACCCGATCGACTACGAGGCCCGCGCCGGCTGCGCGCGCTGCGGTACCTCGCTGCCCGAGGGCCTCACGCCGCGCATGTTCTCGTTCAACAGCCCGGCCGGCGCGTGCCCTTCCTGCCAGGGACTCGGACTGCTGCGCGAGGTCTCGCCGACGCGCCTCGTCGACCGCCCCGAGCGGCCGCTGCTCGACGGCGCGATGTCCGGGCGCGTGGGCCGCTTCCTCGGGCGCGACGACGGCCCGCACGCGCGCGTGCTGCACCAGCTCGCCGGCCGGCACGGCGTGGACCTGCAGCGTCCGTGGAACCGGCTGCCGCCGGCCTTCCGCGAGCTGGCGCTGCACGGGGCCGGCACCGAGGCGCCGGTGGCCCTCGCGCACGAGACCGAGCGCGCCGGGAGCACGCGCCGCTACGAAGTCCGCGTGCGCTGGGAGGGCCTGCTCGCGATCGTCGCGGCCTGGTGGCGCGAGACCAAGAGCGAGGGCTGGTGGCGCGAGGCCCTCGAGGAACTGCTCGAGACCGGCCCCTGCTCCACCTGTCGGGGAGGCCGCCTGCAGCCCGCCGCGCTCGCCACCACGGTCGGCGGCCGCGACCCGCGCGAGGTCGCGGCACTCACCGTCGTGCAGGCGCGCGCCTTCTTCGCCGACCTGAACCTGCCCGCCCACGAAGCGCACATCGCGCGCGACGTGCTGCGCGAGATCGACAACCGCCTGGCGTTCCTCGACGACGTGGGCCTCGGCTACCTCACGCTCGACCGCTCCGCCGCCACGCTCTCGGGCGGCGAGGCGCAGCGCATCCGTCTCGCCAGCCAGCTCGGCAACCGGCTCGTGGGCGTGCTCTACGTGCTCGACGAGCCCTCGATCGGGCTGCATCCGCGCGACCAGGAGCGACTGCTCGCCACGCTGCGCGACCTGCGCGACCTGGGCAACACGGTGCTCGTCGTCGAGCACGACCGCGAGACGATCGAGCGC
>CAZBBB010000128.1:1569-7678 GCA_964490005.1 uncultured Phycisphaerales bacterium
ACCTCGCGCCGGGCGCCGGCGAGCGCGGCGGACGCGTCGTCGCGGCGGGCCCGCCCGCCGCGCTCGCCGCCGTCGAGGACTCGCCCACCGGCGCCTACCTCTCCGGGCGGCGCTCCGTTCCGACACCGACGACCCGGCGCGCGGCCGGTGCCGCGATCGAGCTGCGCGGCGCGCGACGCCACAATCTCGCCGGCCTCGACGCTTCCTTTCCGTGCGGCGCGCTCACCGTCGTGACCGGCGTGTCGGGATCGGGCAAGTCCACGCTCGTGGGCGAACTGCTCGTGCCGGCGGTCGAGGCGCGCCTGGCCGGGCGCGCGTCCCTGCCCGAAGGCCTCGACGAACTGCGCCTGCCGCGCGATCAGGTCGACCGCCTGCTGCTCATCGACCAGTCGCCGATCGGCCGCTCGCCGACGAGCAACGCCGCGACCTACAGCGGCGCCTTCGACGAGATCCGCATGCTCTTCGCCGCGACGCCCGAGGCGCGCCTGCGCGGGTTCTCCGCGGGCCGCTTCTCGGCCAACGTCGCGGGCGGCCGCTGCGAGGCCTGCCAGGGGCGCGGCGTCGAGGTGGTCGAGATGCACTTTCTCTCCGACGTGCAGCTCACCTGCGAGAGCTGCCGCGGCCGGCGCTTCAACCAGGCGACGCTGGCGGTGCAGTGGAAGGGCCGGTCGATCGCCGACGTGCTCGACCTCGACGTGAGCGACGCGCGCGCGCTGTTCGCGAGCCACCCGCGCATCGCGCGGCGCTTCGAATTGCTGGACGACGTCGGACTCGGGTACTTGAAGCTGGGCCAGCCGGCGACGACCCTGTCGGGGGGCGAGGCCCAGCGCGTGAAGCTCGCGGCCGAACTCGGACGCCCCGGCACGGGCCGCGCGCTCGTCGTCCTCGACGAACCGACGACCGGCCTGCACTTCCAGGACGTCGAGCGGCTCGTCGGCGTCCTGCAGCGACTCGTCGAACAAGGCAACACCGTCGTGGTCATCGAACACAACCTGGACGTGATCAAGAACGCCGACCGGGTGCTCGACCTCGGGCCCGAGGGCGGCGCCGGCGGCGGACGGCTGGTGGCCTGCGGCACCCCCGAGGAACTCGTCGCGTCCGGGCGCGGCCACACGGCGCGCTGGCTGGCGGGCGGGCGGACGGCGGGGGCGACCGCATGAGCCCCGACGCGCGCGCGCTCATCGTGCAGGGCGACCGCACGATCCTGGCCGAGGTGCACGCCGAGGGCTACGCCGAGGCGCGCGACGAGCTGGCCCTGTTCGCCGAGCTGCAGAAGAGCCCCGAGCACGTCCACACCTACCGGCTGACGCCGATCTCGATCTGGAACGCCGCCGCCGCGGGCCTCTCGGCCGAGCGCATCATCCGCTTCCTCGGCACGCACTCGCGCTACGACGTGCCGCCCAACGTCGAGCGCTTCGTCGAGGACCACATCCGGCGCTTCGGGCTGCTGCGCCTGCAGCGCCGCGACGGCCGGCTCGTGCTCACCAGCAGCGAGCCGGAGCTGCTCGCGCGCTTCGGCCGCGACAAGGCGCTGCGCGCCTTCCTCGTCAAGGACGCGGCCGTCGAGGACGCGCTGGTCGTCGAGGAACACCTGCGCGGCGACATCAAGCAGGCCCTCATCCAGCAGGGCTATCCGGTGGAGGACCTGGCCGGTTACACGAGCGGCGCCGGCCTGCCGTTCGCGCTGCGCGACGCGCTGCGCTCGAGCGGCGAACCCTTCGCGCTGCGCGACTACCAGCGCGAGGCGGCCGAGGTCTTCCACGCGGGCGGGACGGAGAAGGGCGGCAGCGGCGTCGTCGTGCTGCCCTGCGGCGCGGGCAAGACCGTGGTCGGCATGGCCTGCCTGCACCGCCTGCAGACGCAGGCCCTGATCCTCACCACGAACACGATCGCCGTGCGGCAGTGGCGCACCGAGCTGCTCGACAAGACCACGCTGCGCGACGACGAGGTGGGGGAGTACACCGGCGACCACAAGCAGATCTGCCCGGTCACGATCTCGACCTACCAGATGCTCACCTACCGCCGGCACCAGGACGGGGAGTTCACGCACTTCAACCTGTTCACGGCGCGCGACTGGGGCCTGGTCGTCTACGACGAGGTGCACCTGCTGCCGGCGCCCGTCTTCCGCGTGACGGCCGAGATCCAGGCGCGGCGCCGGCTCGGCCTGACGGCCACGCTCGTGCGCGAGGACGGCCGCGAGGACGAGGTCTTCTCGCTCATCGGCCCGAAGAAGTACGACGTGCCCTGGAAGGTGCTCGAGCGCCAGGGCTGGATCGCCACGGCGCACTGCGTCGAGGTGCGCCTGCCGCTGCCGGTCGAGGAGGCGCTCGGCTACGGGCAGGCGGGCAGCCGCGACAAGTTCCGCATCGCGAGCGAGAACGTCGACAAGCTCGGCATCGTGCGCACGCTCGTGGGCCGACACGCCGAGGACCGCATCCTGCTCATCGGGCAGTACCTCGACCAGCTCGACCGGCTGGCGGCCGAACTGGGCTGCCCGCTCATCACCGGCCGCACGCCGACGCGCGAACGCGAGGCGCTGTACAAGGCCTTTCGCGACGGCGACCTCTCGATGCTGGCCGTCTCGAAGGTCGGCAACTTCGCCGTCGACCTGCCCGACGCCAACGTCGCCATCCAGGTCTCGGGCACCTTCGGCAGCCGGCAGGAGGAGGCCCAGCGGCTCGGGCGCATCCTGCGGCCCAAGTCCGACCGCCGCCCGGCGGTGTTCTACTCGCTCGTGACGCGCGACAGCCGCGAGGAGGACTTCGCCAACAACCGGCAGCTGTTCCTCACCGAGCAGGGCTACACCTACGAGATCCGCGACGTGTCGCGCCTCTGAGGCGGCCCGCGCCCGCCGCGGGCGCCCGACGCGCGGGAATCGCCCTGCGGCGCGTTCCGGCGGGGGCTCCCGGAGCCCGGGGGCCATCGGTTACGATGGTTGGATTCGGACCCGAGGATCACGGGTGATCAGCAGGGACAGCCACACGACCGGTGGAGTGCGGGGAGTCGCCCTGGCGGCGGCGCTGCAGAGCCGCGAGCCGGGCGATCTGCGCGAACTGCTCGGCTTCTGGGACGGGCACGGGCCTCCGCCCGAGACCGTCGAGCGACTCGTGGGCGAACTCGAGCGGCGCATGTCGAGCGAGAAGTCGGTCCGCAAGCGGCTCAAGTTCCTCTCCAAGAAGCTCGTCGACCTGCTCAAGTTCTTCCTGCGCGGCGAGGGCTATCGCGCCGACCTCGGGCACCTGACCGGCAGCCGCATGTTCGGCTACCTCTCGCCCTTCGAGCTGAAGGCCGCGGTGAACGCGCTCGTCAAGCGCGGGTTCCTGTTCGCCTCGACCGCGACCGAGACCGGCAACGGGCACGGCGCGCCGCGCGGCGGCACCGAGGAGTACCTCGTCCCCTGCGAACTCGGCGACCTGCTGCAGTCCTTCATCTGGGACGACGACCGCAACGTCGAGGAGACCTTCACCCTGCGCGGCCATCTCGCGCGCACCGTCGAGCTGCGCGAGCTGCCGCGCCTGCTCCCCGAGGGCGCGCCGGCGCCGGCCGACCATGCCGCGGCCGCCGCCGCGCTGGCCGACCCGCAGGGCGTCGCGGCGCGCCTGGCCTCGCTCGAGAACCCCAAGCAGCGCGAACTGCTGGGCATCGTGGTGGGCTCCTACGGCGGCGTCGCGGGGCGCGCGCTGCTCGAGAAGAACCATCGCGGCCTGGGGCGCTGGAACCGCCGGCTGCTGCAGGAGGCGCTCGAATCGCGCCTGCTCGGCACCGTGCGCCACGTGTCGCTGGGCGAGTTCGGCGTGCACCAGTTCGACGAGGTCGTCGTCGTTTTCGCCGAGCTGCTCGCGCCGCTGCGGGCGGCCCTGTCGCCCGTCGCGCCGCGGCACGACGCGGTGCGCTCGCTGGGCGTCGACCTGATCTCGGACATCTCGGCCTTCCTCTCGCACGTCGAGCACAATCCGGTGCGCCTGACGCTCTCGGGCAAGGTCTACCGCACCGCCGTGCGCAAGCTCGAGGAGTCCTTCATCCTCGCGCGCTCGGGCGCCGTCGAGGGGCCCTGGCTGTTCCAGTACCTGTTCGAGTTCTGCCAGAGCCAGTCGATGCTCGAGCGCGGACGCGACCGCAACGTCGTGCTCACCGTGAAGGGGCGCAGCTGGGACCGCACGCCGCTCGAGAAGAAGCTCTCGCGCCTGCTCAAGTTCGCCTGCGGCAACTGGATCAGCCTGGTCGAGCCCTTCCACGGCGAGCGCCTGATCGAGCTGTACCTCGAGCAGCTGCGCGCGCTGCGCGTGGGCGCCTGGGTCGACCTCAACGCGCCGGCCTTCGACGCCCGCAACGCCTACTTCGCGGGGCTCGACCGCTTCGGCGTGCGCGACCGCTTCCAGAGCCGCTACCAGTTCGCCAGCCAGGCCGGCATGCGCGACCCGCACCAGCTCGTGCAGGCGCTCACGACCTGGGCCCGCGAGCGGCTGCACCTGTTCGGCTTCGTCGACCTGGCCGAGATCGACGGCAAGCCGGTCGCGCTGCGCCTGACCTCGCTGGGCGCGCGCGCGCTCGGCCTGGCCGTGCCCGAGGACGAGGGCAGCCACGCCGCCCCGCTCATCGTGAACCCCGATTTCGAGATCATCCTGTTCCCGGACGGCGACACCTACGGGCTGGTCACGCAACTCGACCGCTTCTGCGAGCGGGTGAGCAGCGAGTCGGTGCACCGCTACCGCCTCACCGAGGGCTCCATCGAGAAGGCGGTCGCCGAGGGGCTCGACGCGGCGTCGATCCTGCGCACGCTCTCCGAGCACAGCCGGGTCGAGGTGCCGCAGAACGTGATCTACTCGATCGGCCAGTGGGCGCAGAAGGTGAAGTTCGTGAGCCACGCGACGGTGGCGCTCGTGCGCGGCCGCAACAAGGAAGTCATCGACCGCATCCTGCACGACGCGCAGCTGCGGCCGCACGTGCTCGAACGTCTCTCGCCGACCGCACTGCTCGTGTCCTCCGACGTCGAGCGCGACCGACTCGCCAAGATGCTCGAGCCGCTCGGTGTCTTCCTCGAGGACTGAGCGCGGCCGCCGCGTCCCGCGGCTGCTCCTGGTGAGCCCCGGGCGCCTGTCTCCGGACGCCACCGCCGCGCTCGTCGAAGAGGCCCTCGCCGGCGGCGTCGACGGCGTGCTGCTGCGCGAACCGCATCTGACCGCCGCCGAGCGCGGCGCGCTGGCCCGACGCCTGGCGACCGCCTGCGCGGCGCGCGACGCGCTGCTGATCGTGCACCACGACGCCGCCCTGGCGCGGAGCTGCGGCGCGGCGGGCGTGCACACCGGCGACCGCGGGCCCGCCGTGGCCGGCCTGCGCGCGCAGGCGCCGGGGCTGCTCGTCGGCCGCTCGGCGCACTGGCCGCCGGGCGAGGAGGACGCGCGCGCCGACTACCTGCTGCTCTCGCCCTTCCGCCCGACGCCGGCGAGTCAGCCGCGCCCGCTGCTCACGGAGACGCAGGTGCGCGCCGTGTGCGCGCGCGCCGACCTCGGGCCCGTGCTGGCGCTGGGCGGGCTGACGGCGGCCGACGTGCCCGCGCTGCCCGGCGGCCTGGCCGGCCTGGCCGTGCTGCGGGCGATCTGCGAGGCCCCCTCGCCGCGCGCGGCGGCGGCCGCCTTGCGCGCGGCGATCGACGCGCACCTGGCCGCGCAGGCCTCGTCATGAGGGTGCGGGAGTCGCAGTTCATCGCCTGGGCCACCGAAGGCATGGCGGGACGGATCCCGGTGGGCCCCGGCGACGACGCGGCCGTGCTGCCCGACGGCAGCGTCGTGGCCGTCGACGCCGTCGTGCAGGGCGTGCACTTCGACGCCCAGGCCTCGCCGGCCGACATCGCGCTCAAGGCTCTCGCGCGCCCGATCTCCGACCTGTGCGCGATGGGGGCGCTCCCCGAGCAGGTCTTCGCGGCCGCGATCGTGCCGCCGGGCGCGCCGGCCGAGGCGCTCGCGCGCGGCCTCGCCCGCGCCGCGCAGCACTTCGGCGTGGTGCTGGCCGGCGGCGACACGACGACCGGCCCGCCCGGCGGCCTGGCGCTCGCGATCACGGCGATCGGCCGCTGCCCTCCGGGCAGTCGCCCCTGGCTGCGCGGCGGGGG
>CAZBBB010000129.1:0-7326 GCA_964490005.1 uncultured Phycisphaerales bacterium
CGGCGGGGGCCCCGGTGCCGAGCGGCCGGCCGGCCGCGGCCGCAGCGGCGGGTGCGCCGGGCAGCGGACCGCCGGGCAGGCCGGTCGGGCTCGGCATGGCGAAGGGCGCCGTGGCGGTCGGCGGCTGGCCGCCCATCGAGGGCAGCGCCGCGGGCTTGAACGCGAACGGATCGGGCGCCTGCGCGAGCGCCTGCACGTCGGCGAGCATCTGCGCGGCGCTGGCGTAGCGGCTGTTCATGTCGGCCATCGCGCGCCGCACGATCCACTTGAGTGCCTCGGGGCAGCGGCGCGAGATCTGGCTCAGGCTGCCGTGCGCCGGGAAGCTGTTCTCGACGAGCGCGTAGAGCACGGCGCCCGTGCCGTAGATGTCGAACTTCACGCCGTCGACCTCGTGCACGCGCACGCCGCGCAGCGCCAGGCGCACCATCTCGGGGTCGCGGAAATACTCGGTGCCGTGCGTCGTGAGCGTCAGGGCCGAAGCCAGCGGCGTGAGCAGGCCGAGATCGACGAGGTGCACGCGCCCGTCGGGCGCGACGATCACGTTGCCGGGCTTGACGTCCTTGTGCCACAGGCCGCGGCCGTGGAAGCCGTCGAGCGTGCCGAGCAGGTCGGCCGTCCAGCCGAGCACGCGCGCCAGGCCCGCGGCGTCGAGTCCCTCGGGCCCGGCGTGGCTGTGCAGCACGGCGGCCGCGCGGCCGAGGTCCTCGCCGGGCACGTAGGGCATGACGTAGTGGAAGCGCCGCGGCGAGAGTTCGTGTTCGAGCACCAGGCCGAGGTCGCGCGCCGCGGCCAGCGCGCGGTTCTCGCGCACGATCTGCGGCAGCGAGCTGCCCTCCTCGTGCGAGAAGGACTTGATCACGACCTGCGCCGGCACGACGCGGCCCGCCGCCTGCAGCGCGCGGCGCTTGTCGGGCTCGACGTCCGCGAGGTACAGGCGCGCGCCCGAGCCGCCCGCCGGCAGCGTGCCGACGACGCGGTAGCCGGCGAAGCTGCCGGGCGGCGGGCCGCCGCCGGGCCCGGTCGGCGCGCGCGCGATGACCTCCGGCACGCGCCGCTCGATGCCGTCGGTGAGCGCGGTCAGCCCGAACAGGTGCGCGACGTTGCCGATCGCGAGCCGGTAGGCGCAGGTCGTCATGTCGAGGCATTCCTGCTCGAGCGCGCGCCCGTAATGGTTGGCCTTCTCCCAGCGGCCGAGCGCCACCTGCGCGAGGATCGTCGGCACGTAGAACAGGCAGGTGAACACGGCGCCCGCGAGCTGCAGCAGGTCGCGCAGCGTGTGCCGGATGAAGCGCCCCAGCCGGCCGAACCCGCCGAAGACGCCGCGGAACACCCAGGCGATGCCGCGGAACAGGCCGTGCAGCACGGCGAAGACCCCGCGCAGCACGAGCACGAGCAGGTAGCCCGCGAACAGCATGAGCGCGAGCAGCACGAGGATGCGTCCGAAGACGAAGACTTCCGCGGCCATGTCCCGACTCTCGTGCGCGGCGCTCGGCGCCCGTCGCTCTAGCGGACGGTGGGCGGGCGGTCGGCGGCGCGCAGTTCCTGCTGGCGGTGGTAGATCTCGGCGACGGCCTCATCGAAGAGTTCGTCGGCGGCCTTGTTGGGATTGGGGTCGAGGCCGTTTCGGGCGGCCTCCTGCGCCTCGTCGTCGGTGAAGCTGTAGCGCGTGACCATCTCGGCCAGCCGCGCGCGCAGCCGCGTGCGCACGGCGGCGAGGCGGCGACTGACGGTCGGCTCGCTCAGGCCGAGCGCCTCGGCCACGGCGCGTCCCGTCTGCCCGTCGAGCACCCGCATGCGGTAGACCGAGAACTCGACGAAGTCGCTCTCGCGCTCGACGGCGCGCAGGGCGGCCTCGACCTTGGCGTGGAACACGGCCGACTCGTAGTCGTCCTCGACCGAGGGTTGCTCGAGGCTCGCCAGGCCCTCGACGAGTTCGCCCGGGCGCTTGCCGGCGCCGCGCTTGAGCGCCATGCGCCGGTCGATCTCGCCGCCCAGCGTGTGCTTGGCGATGGCCAGCAGCCAGGTCGAGAAGCGCGCGCCGCGCTCGGGGTCGTGGCGGTCGATCGCGTCGGCCAGCGCGGTGAGCGTCTCCTGGCTGAGGTCCTGCACGGTCTCGGGGCCGATGCGGCCGTGCCCCCAGCGCGCCAGCTGCCGCCGCAGGATCGGCCCGAAGGTCTCCCACAGCTCGAACCACGCCGCGGGATCGCGGCTGCGCAGCCGGCCGATGAAGCTGGTCGTGAGGTTGGAGAGCACGGCCGGATTCTAACCGCGCTGAAAGGCGGCCCGGCCGCCTCCCAACAAGGGCCCGTCGCGCCGGGGTCGCCCCGACGCACGCGATCCCTCTTCAGGAACGGAAGGACAGCACCCATGGCCATCATTCGCAGCATCGTTCGCTTCGGCATCTACGGCGGCGTGATCGCCGGCGCGGCCGTGCTCTTCGCGGGGCCGCAGCGCGTCTCGGCCCTGTTCGGCATGGCCAAGGGCGCCGTGATCGACACCATCGACGACAGCCTCGGCGAGCCCGCCGCCCTGCGCAGCCAGCTCCGCACGCTCGAGGCGCAGTATCCCGAGCGCATCTCGGAGCTGCGCGGCGACCTGGCCGAACTCGTCGAGCAGAAGCGCCAGGCGGCGCGCGAGAAGGCCGTCTCCGAGCGCGTGGTCGCGCTCGCCGACCGCGACCTCGAGCAGCTCTCGCCGCTGGTGAGCGAGGCCGAGGCCGCGCGCGCCACCGCGCTGCCCGGGCAGGTCGTCGCGATCAACTACGCCGGCGACGTGCTGCCCTTCAACGCGGCCCAGGCGCGCACGGCCGAGATCCGCCGCACGCGCATGGCCTACGCCGGCCGCGCCAGCGACGCCGCGCGCGACCTGTCGTACCTCGAGCAGCAGGAGCAGCGCCTGCGCGCGCTGCTCGACCAGCTCGAGACCGAGCGGGCCGAGTTCCGCAGCCAGATCTGGCAGCTCGACCGGCAGGTCGACTCGATCGCGCGCAACGACCGCCTCATCGAGCTGATGAACAAGCGCCAGGCCACGATGGACGAGGTCTCGCGCTTCGAGGGCGTGAGCCTCGACCGCCTGCGCACGAACATGGCCGAGGTGCGCAGCCGCCAGGAGGCCGAGCTCGACCTGCTCGCGCACGACCAGCGCCGGCTCGACTACGAGGACGTCGCGCGCGGCGAACTCGACGCGGCCCTGCCGGCGCCCGGCGCCGACGCCACGGGACTCGGCGCGCTGCTGCCCCCGCCCGGGGCGCCCGGTGGCGAGGTGCAGGTGATCACCATCGGGCCCCGCTCGCGCTGAACGCGGGGCGGCGACGCGGCGCGCCGGTGCGCGGGGCCAGGGTCGGCCTCGCCTCCGGCGCGCCGCGTCGCGTCGTGCCGGCCTACTTCTCCGCCTTGCAGAGCTTGCAGGCGTCGGTGCAGTTGTGCGTGACGTGCTTCTCGAGCGTCGTGAGGCGCGCCTCGATCTTGGCGAGCTTGCCGTCCTCGTCCATCCAGTCGCCGTCGTCGCCGGTGCCGACGGCGAAGACGCAGCCGGGGAGCACGAGCAGGGTGGCGGCGAGCATCAGGGGCAGGGACTTGCGCATGGGTCTCTCCAGTGCGGGGAAGGGGCGCAGTGTAGGGGGCCGGCCGCGGGCGCGGGGCATGGCGGGATCGTGGCGCGGACTCAGCGGGCCGCGTCGAGCGGGCCGACCGCCGCCCGGAAGTCCTCCGGGACCGGGACGGACGCGCCGCCCTCGCCGCTGAAGACCATGACCGTGGCGGCCTGCGCGACGACCTGGTCCGCGCGCAGCAGGCGCTGCTCCCAGCGCACGCTGCTGCGGCCGAAGCCCGCGATCGCGCTGTGCAGCTCGAGCCGCTCGCCGAGCCGCACCGGGCGCCGGAAGTCGACCTCGGTGCGCGCCACGACGAACCACTGCCGGCGATCGGCGAAGCCGTCGTAGCTGAAGCCGAGCGCCTGCAGATACTCCAGCCGCGCCTGCTCGAACCAGCTCAGGTAGACGGCGTTGTTCAGGTGGCGGTAGCTGTCGAGCTCGTACGAGCGCGGCTGGAAGCGGCGGACGTGCGTGCGGCCCATGCGCGTCCGATTGTAGAATCCCGCGCCGCACGCCCGCCCCTTTCATCCCGCGAGTGTCCGCACGTGAAGTTCGTCCCCACCCGGCTGCCCGGCGTGCTCCTCGTCGAGCCGCCCGTGTTCCGCGACGAGCGCGGCTTCTTCCTCGAGTGCTACCACGCCGACAAGTACCGGCAGGGAGGCATCGCGCTGCCCTTCGTGCAGGACAACCACAGCCGCTCGGCGCGCGGCACGCTGCGCGGCCTGCACGCGCAATGGCGCAAGCCGCAGGGCAAGCTCGTGCGCGTGCTCTCGGGCGAGATCTGGGACGTCGCCGTCGACGTGCGCCGGGGCAGCCCGACCTTCGCGCAGTGGGTCGGCGTGGCGCTCGACGCCGAGAGTCACCGCCAGATCTGGGTGCCGCCCGGCTTCGTGCACGGCTTCTGCGTGCTGAGCGAGTTCGCCGAGGTCGAATACAAGTGCACCGATGTCTACGACCCGGGCGGCGAGCTGGGCGTGGCCTGGAACGACCCCGAGATCGGCATCGAGTGGCCGATCGCCGAGCCGACCCTCTCGGCCAAGGACCAGGCCGCGCCGTCCCTGGCCGAGGTGGCCGAGCGGCTGCCGGTCTTCGAAGCGACCTGATTCCCGCACCGCGGCCCGCCCGGGGGCGCTAGGATGGCGGCCGTCCCGCACGCCGCGTGCGGGCGGGAGGTCGCCGATGCGCATCCGCGCTCCGCTGATCTGCGTGCTGCTGGCGCTCGTCGCCGCGCGCGCCGCGGCGCAGTGCCCGACCGGCGTGCTCATCAGCACCGAGGGCAACGGCTTCGGCACGGCGGTCTCCGTGCACGGCGCGCGCGTGCTCGTCGGCGACCCGAGCGTCTACGGCGAGGGCGCGGCCTACGTCGCCGAGCGCACGAGCTGGAGCTGGAACGGCGTCGGCACGCTGCAGCCCTTCGCGGGCGTGCCGGGCGCCAAACGCTTCGGCGCGGCCTGCGCGCTCGGCGCCGAGCTGGCGCTCGTCGGCGCGCCCGACGAGGCGGGCAAGCGCGGCGCGCTCTATGTCTACGAGCTGCAGGGCGAGGGCTGGACGCAGGTCGCGCGCCTCGTCGTCCCCGATGCCGAGGCCGGCGATCTGTTCGGCGCGGCGCTCGCCCTGGACGGCGTGCGTGCCGTCGTCGGCGCGCCCGGCGACGACGAACTCGCCTCGAACGCCGGCGCCGCGTTCCTCGTCGAGCGCGGCCCGACGGGTTGGGCGCTGACCCACAAGCTGCTGGCTGCGACCGTGTCGAGCGGGGCGGGTTTCGGAAACGCGGTGGCGATCGAGGGCGGGCGCCTCGCGCTCGGCGCGCCCAACGTCAACCAGGTCGCCGTGTTCGACCTCCACAACGGCCAGTGGACGCAGTCGGCGATGCTGCTCGAGGCCGGCGTGGGGCAGTTCGGCCAGGCGGTCGGCCTGAGTGGCGCGCGCATCGCCGTCGGCGCGCCCGGCACGCCCGCGACCTTCGTGAAGTCGGGCGCCGTCTACGTCTACGAGCATGACGGACTGTCCTGGGGGCCGGCGCTGCAGCTGCAGCCCGACGTTCCCGCGGTGTTCCTGGGGTTCGGCACGGCGCTCGCGCTCGACGACGAGCGTCTGGTGGTGAACGCCCCCGGTGCCGACGAGAGCGACGGCGCCGTGTATCTGTTCGAGCACGCCGCCGCCGCGTGGGCGCAGAAGAGCGTGTTCGTGAACCTGCCGGGCCCGGACTACATGGGACTGGGCGCCTCGCTCGCGCTCGACGACGACGTGCTCGCGCTCGGCGCGCTGTTCCCCTTCGGGCCGGCGCCGGCGGTCTACATGTACGGCGGGCTGGTCTCGTGGACCGACCTGGGCGGCTCGGTCGGCGGCGCGTCGGGCGTCCCCGTGCTGGCGGCGAGCGGCGCGCTGTGCGCGGGGACGAACGTGAGCGTGCGGCTCGACGGCGCCCCGCCCGGCGCGCCCTCGGTGTGGTTCGCCGGGTTCTCGCAGCTCGGCGTGCCCTTCAAGGGCGGCACGATGGTGCCGCTGGCCGGCCTGGTGCTGCCCAAGATCGTGGGCGCCGACGGCGGCACGCTGCTCTCGGCGACCTGGCCCGCGGGCCTGCCCTCGGGCGTCGCGCTCTACGTGCAGGCCTGGATCGTCGACGCGACCGGTCCCTTCGGGTTCACCGCCAGCAACGCGCTGCGCGGCCTGACGCCCTGAGGCGCGCGCTCAGCCCTGAGCGGGCCGCGGCCGCACGGCCAGGTACGGCTTGGGCCAGGGCAGATCGGCGTGGCCCGTGTCGATCGCCGCGCGCAGCGTGAGGTAGGGGTCGGCCAGGTGCGGGCGCGCCAGCGCGCACAGGTCGGCGCGGCCGGCGGCGAGCACGGTGTTGGCGTGGTCGGCGCCCTGGATCGCCCCGACCGCCATCACGCGCAGGCCGGGCACCTCGTGGCGGATGCGATCGGCGAAGGGCACCTGGTACATGCGGCCGTACTCGGGGTGCCCGTGCGGCACGTTGCCGCCCGAACTCACGTCGAGCAGGTCGAGGCCGCGTTCGTGCAGCGCGCGCGCCACGAGCACGGCCTCGTCGAGCGTGAAGCCCTCGTCGTCGGGCAGCCAGTCGGTGGCCGAGATGCGCACCGCGAGCGGCCTGTCGGCCGGCCAGGCGGCGCGCACCGCCTCGAAGACCTCGAGCGGGAAGCGCAGGCGGTTCTCGAGCGGCCCGCCGTAGCGGTCGTCGCGCCGGTTGCTCGCGGGCGAGAGGAAGCTCGAGAGCAGGTAGCCGTGCGCCATGTGCAGCTCGACCAGGTCGAAGCCGGCGGTCTCGGCGCGGCGCGTCGCGGCCACGAAGGCCTCGCGCACCGCCTCCATGTCGGCGCGCGTCATCGCGCGCGGCGCGGGCCAGCCGGCGCCGAAGGGCAGGGCCGAGGGGCCGAGCGTGGTCCAGGCGCGGTCGTCGCGCAGCGGGTCGTCGCCCTCCCAGGGCAGTCGGCAACTGCCCTTGCGGCCCGCGTGCGCGAGCTGGATGCCGATGCGCGCGCCGCTGTGCGCGTGCACGAAGCGCACGATGCGCGCCCAGGCCTCGCGCTGGGCCTCGTTCCACAGGCCGGCGCAGCCGAGCGTGATGCGGCCCTCGGGCGTGACGTCGGTCATCTCGGTGATCACGAGGCCCGCGCCGCCGACCGCGCGGCTGCCCAGATGCACCAGGTGCCAGTCGTCGGGCACGCCGTCGGTGGCCGAGTACTGGCACATCGGCGAGACCACGATGCGGT
>CAZBBB010000130.1:0-7158 GCA_964490005.1 uncultured Phycisphaerales bacterium
CGCCGCGCTGAGGCTCCTGCCGCGACGCGCGGCGCGCGCGGCGCTGCCGCCGCTGCGCCGCGCGCGGCTGCTGCTCGCGCAGCGCGGCTCGATCGGCTGATGCCCGACTGCTAGGCTCGCCCCTCGCGCCCGCTCCCGGAGTCCGTGCGATGACCACCTGGCCCCGCTCCCGCCGCCTTCCGCTGGCCATCCTGGCCGCCGCCGCGCTCGGCTGCGGCTCCTGCGTCGGCGGCTGGCCGCCGCCCGGGCCCGGCTTCGGCGGGGGCAGCCCGAGCGGCGCGCCGAGCGCGAGCGGCGAAGGCGTGTGGGGCCCGATCAAGGCCGTCGCGATGAACTCGATCGGCGTCGCCGAAGGTTGGGGCCGCCCCGAACTGCTGCCCGCGCCGCTCAACTCGCTGGGCTGGGAGGACAGCCCCAGCATCTCGCCCGACGGCAACACGCTGACCTTCGCGTACATGGCCGCCGACTTCCACAACTACGTGGTCCGCGGGCAGGGCCGCCCCGACCGCTTCGAGCCCTTCCGGCGCGGCCCGGCGCGCGGCGCCGCCGTGCCCTTCGCGATCGACATGTTCGTCAGCTCGCAGATCGAAGGCGGCTGGACCGAACCCGCGCTCATGCCCGTCTCGACCGGCACGCAGCCGGCCTGGTCGTCGGAGGCCGGCCTGTGGCTCGGCGCGAACGGCAAGCTGTACTACAACACCAACCAGCCGACCTCGCCGACCGACTTCGACACCGACATCTACGAGGACGGCCTGCGCCTGCCCTTCTGCACCGACAAGGACGAGAACGACCCGCACTACGTCGGCGGCGAGCTGCTGTTCTGGAGCGACGATCTGCCCGGCGGCCTCGGCGGCAAGGACATCTGGATCACGCGGCGGCAGGGCGAGGGCTGGAGCCGCCCGGCGCCGCTGCCCGCGCCGGTCAACGACGCGAAGAGCAACTCCTGGCAGCCGCACCTGCGCGCCGACGGCACGCTGCTCTTCACCTCCAATCGCGACGGCCTCGAGTCGATCTTCTCCTCCGAGCGCAGCGGCGAGAGCTGGTCGGCGCCCGTCAAGATCGCCTGGCCGATCCCCGGCGGCCCCGTGCTCGCCATCGCCGAACCCACGACGACCGCCGACGGCCACTGGCTCTACTTCGCCGTCCTCATGCAGACGCCCTCCGGCGAGATGGACCTCGACGTGGCGCGCATGCGCCGCGCGGCGCCCTAGCGCTCGGGGCGCTCGGCGTCCGAGACCCAGCTCGGGGGCAGGCCGCGCGGGATCTCGATGGCGGTGAAGGGCGCGCTGCGGCGCGCGCCGACCTGGCGCGCCCAAGCGATCATGCGCGCCAGGCCGGTCTCGAGCGGCGTGGGTTCGCCCTGGCCGAGCAGCGTGCGCGCGCGCTCGTGGTCCGACCAGGCGTGCTTGACCTCGTCGCGCGCCGGCAGGTGTTCGATCGGATGATCGGGCACGCCCATCAGGCGCCGCACCGCGTCGGCGAGCTCGTTCACCGTCACGGGCACGTCGGCGCCGACGTTGAAGGTGCCGTTGCGGGCGGCGGGGCGCTCGGGCGCGCGCGCGATCAGCGGCGCGATGTCGCCGATGTAGGTGAAGGCGCGGCTCTGCGTGCCGTCGCCGAAGATCGACAGCGGCCGCCCCGACAGCACCTGGTTGATGAAGATGCCGACGACGTTGCGGTAGCGGTCGCCGATGTTCTGCAGCTCGCCGTAGACGTTGTGCGGCCGCACGATCACGTGGGGCAGGCCGAAGATGCGCGCCGTCGCGGCCAGCTCCTGCTCGACGGCCAGCTTGGCGATGCCGTAGCTGTCCTCGGGCTGCGGCACGACGTCCTCGCGCAGCGGGAGCTGCCCCGCGCCGTAGACCGCGATCGACGAGGTGAAGGTGAAGCAGGCCACATCGTGGTTCACGGCGGCGTTGATCAGGTTGACGCTGCCGATCAGGTTGTTGGCGTGGTTGAAGCGCTTGATGAAGTGCGAGAGCCCTTCGGCGGCGTAGGCCGCGAGGTGGTAGACGCGCTCGAAGCGGCCCTGCGCGAAGAGCCGGTCGACGGCCGCGTGGTCGAGGATCGAGCCCCGCACGAGGCGGGCGCGCGCATCGACGTTCTCGGCGAAGCCGCCCGAGAGGTCGTCGAGCACGGTGACGTCGTGGCCGTCCTCGAGCAGCACGCGCGCCACGTGCGCGCCGATGAAGCCCGCCCCGCCGGTCACCAGGCAACGTGCCACGCGCGCCCCCCGCTCAGTCCGAGGCCGGCCGCGAGGCGTAGCGGCCCGCGAGCAGGCCCTGAAACAGTCGCTCGTAGCCGTCCACGACGTGCTCCCACAGATAGGCCTGCCGAATGCGCGCCACGCCGCGGCGCCGGTACTCGGCCGCCTCGTCGGGATGGCCGTCGACGTGCTGCAGCTTGGCGGCGAGGTCGTCCACGTCGCGCTTGTACAGGATCCCCGCGTCGCGCACGACCTCGGCGTTGTAGGGCACGTCGAAGGCCAGCACGCAGTTGCCGTAGCCGAGCGCCTTGAGCAGCGCCGGGTTCGTGCCGCCCACCTCGTTGCCGTGCACGTAGGCGTGGCAGTGGCAGTGCAGCTCCTTGATGTGCCCCGGCGCGTAGACGCCGCCGAGGAACACCACGCGCGGGTCGGTCGTGCGCTTGAGCCGCTCGACGAAGGGCGAGTCCCAGTTGGCCGCGCCGGCGATGACCAGCTTGCGCTCGGTCTTCACTTTGGCGAAGGCCGCGACCGTCAGGTCGGCGTTGTTCTCGGGCTCGAGCCGGCTGGCGACGAAGTAGTAGCCGCCGCTCTGCAGCCCGTAGGAGCGCACGACCTCGTCGCTGTCACTGGTCTCGACGTGCGCGCCGTAGGCGATGAAGGTCGAGGGCGTGGAAAAGCGCTCGTCGTAGTAGGCCTGGATGGCGCGGCTGTCGGTGACGATGCGGTGCGCGGTCTTCGTCGCGATCCACTCGGCGAGCTGGTAGTAGAGCTTGGCCGCCGGCCCCCACTTGGCGCGCTTCCATTCCAGGCCGTCGACGTTGAGGGCCAGGCGCGCGCCGCGCAGGCGCGGCCCGATCGTCAGCGGGCTGTTGCCGGCGTTGAAGACCATGATCACGTCGTAGCGCTCGCGCAGGGCGTGGCGCAGGCTGGCACGCGTGTGCGTAAGCGTCGAGAGCGCCTTGGTGTCGATGAAGTCGCGGTAGACCAGGCGCACGCCCTTGTAGGTCTGCGGATCGCCGGGCGCGTTGCCCGGGCGGCAGTAGGCCGTCACGTCGTGGCCGCGCGCGACGAGCCCCACGGCGAGTTCCTCGGCGCAGGTCTCGAAGCCGCCGTAGTTGGCGGGGACACCGCGCGTGCCGACGAGCGCGATCTTCACGAGGGCCGCTCCGCCGCGCGCGCGGCGCGCTTGCCCTCGGGGCCGTCGCCGAGGCGCTCGGGAGCCGGCACGGCGCACCCGTCGGCCGGCGCGGCGGCGGCCGTCTCCCACAGGCTTCGGTAGGGCGCGCGCAGGGCCTGCCAGTCGAATCGTTCTGCCGCGCTCGCCGCCAGAGCCGGGCCGCGGCCGCCGAGCGCGGCGCGATCGCCGGCCAACGCGGCGAGGCGCGAGGCCAGCGCGCCCTGCGCCGCCATGTCCACGTACAGCCCGGCCTCGCCCGCGACCCAGCGGAAGTGCGGCGCGTCGTGCACGAGCACGGGCAGTCCGGCCGCCATGGCTTCGACGATCGCCAGCCCGAAGGACTCCTCGAGCGAGGGCAGCACGAGCAGGTCGGCCAGGCCGTACAGCTCGGGCAGGCTCGCGCTCGGCACGTGGCTGCAGCGGACGCGCGCGCCGAGTCGGGCGCGCGCGATCTGCAGCAGCTCGGGCTCCTCGGGCCGGCCGTCGAGCCACAAGAGCGCCTCGCCCTCCGGCAGCGCCGCGCACTCCTCGACGAGCCGGTCGATGCGCTTCTGCGCGCGGTTGACGGCTGCCACGCACAGCACCACGAAGACTCCGTCCGGCACGCCGTGGCGGCGGCGCAGCTCGGCGCGCGGCGCGGGCGGCAGGAAGGCCCGCGCGTGCAGGCCGCAGGGCAGCAGCGTGCTGCGCCCGGCCGGGTGGCCGTGCGCGATCGCCTCGTCGCGCAGGGCCGGCGAGACGTGGTGCACGTGGTCGCAGCGCGGGTAGAACCACGGCTCGAGCGAGGAGCCCGCGGTGTACAGCAGCCGCCAGCGCGCGCCGCTGCGGCGCCGCAGCGCCTCGAGCGCCTGCGCGGTCGGGATGTCGATGGCGTGCACCAGGTCGAAGCGCCCCGCGAGCAGCCGCGGCCAGAGCGCCGCCGCGAAACTGGCCGACTCCCAGAAGTAGGCCGACTTGCGCCAGCGCCCGAGGGCCCGCGCGAGGCGGCCGTCGCGCGGCAGGTTGAACACGCTGCGCTCGCCGGCGGAGGCGGCCCCCGCGCCGCGGAACAGCGTCACGTCGACCGTGTCGCGCAGCACGGCGTGCAGGTCGCCGACGTAGCGCTCGAAGCCGCGCCGCACGCGCCCGATGCCGCTGCACGCGAGGGCCACCTTCACGGCGCGCCTCCCGCCGGGGGCGCGCCCGGCGCGCCGCGCTTGCGATGCACGCCGACATAGTCCGAGCGCCGGCGATCGATGCGGCCCAAGGACAGCGCGCCGACGAGCGCCGCCGCCAGCCGCGTGAGCCACGAGACCACGCCGTAGCGGTACAGGATGTCGCGGTAGTGCTCGCTGGCGTAGCGCTCGGCCCAGAGCGGCTCGGTGCCGGCGCGCGCGAGCAGCGCGTGGAGCGCGTCGGGCTCGAGCACGGCGCGCATCGGCGTCGGGAAGGGCCGGTGGCCGGGCTCGCCGGCCTGCGGCCAGCGCATCACGTGCCGGTAGTAGGCGACGTGGAGCGGGTAGGGCAGCAACCGCGTCATGAAGCCCTTGAAGCCCGAGCGCAGCGGGATCGCGAGCAGCAGCAGGCCGCCCGGGCGCAGCGCGCCGGCGAGGTTGGCCAGCGCGGCCGCCGGATCGGGCAGGTGCTCGAGCACGTCCCAGCAGATGACCAGGTCGTGGCGCGGCGGCAGCGCCAGCGACTGCACGTCGCCGACGAGCTTCTCGTCGACGCGCTCGTTGAGCGCCAGCGCCTCGGGCGAGATGTCGAGTCCGGTCAGGCGCCAGTGCGCGGGCAGGTCGAGGTGCTCGAAGGTGCCGCAGCCCGCCTCGAGCACGGCCACGCGCTCGCCGGGCAGTTCGCGTCGCAGCAGCGCGGCCAGGCGCGGACGCGGGTCGAAGGCCTCGATCGCCGGCGCGGCGCCGCTCACGTCCGCGGCCCCGCGGCGGCGGCGGGCCGCGGGTCTTCCGGCTCGCCGCGCCGCATCCAGTAGTGGATCGCCACGAGCAGCGCGGCGTAGAGCCAGAACATGCGCGTCAGGCCGTTCCACCAGAAGGGCCAGTCGGCCAGGCCGTGCACCAGGATCGCCACGATGCCGGCGAGCAGCCCGGCGTTCATCGAGTACATGGTCTCGTCGCGCAGGCGCAGGTTGGCCACGCCCACGCGCAGCACGCTCACGAGCATCGCCACGAAGACCAGCAGCCCGACCGTCCCCTGCTCGACCCACTGCTGCAGGTAGATGTTGTGGATCGGCGGGATGATCTCGGGGTCGAGGGAGAGCTCCTTGACCCGCAGGTGGTAGCGCGGGTCGGAGACCATGGCGTAGGCCGTGGCGTTCTTGCCGAAGCCGAAGACCGGCTTGTCGCGGATCATCTGCAGCGCGATGGCGTTCAGCTCCCAGCGCGCGCTCACCGAGGTCGGGTCGCTGTGCCGGATGCGCTCGAGGATGCGCGGCGCGGCGGCGATCCCGATCACGAGCACCGTCGCCACGAGGGCCGTGCGCAGCAGGATCGTGCGCGCGCGCAGCCGCGCGTGCATCCACACGAGCACCAGCAAGCACAGCAGCGCGACGGCGAAGGCCAGCCAGCCGTTGCGCGAGAGCGTCAGCACGAGGCAGCTCGCGCCGAGCAGGCTGGCGAGCGCGCAGACCGCGCGCAGCGCCGGCCGCAGCCTGGTGAACAGCAGCGCGATCGCGACCGGCAGCGCCATCGCCAGGAAGCCCGAGAAGATGTTGGGGTGGCCGAGCATCGCGCCGATGCGCCGCCGGCTGGCGCCGCCGATCGACTCCTCGAGCACCTTCGACTCGCCCAGCACCGTGAGGCCGAACTGGAAGCCGACGGCGTACTGCAGCAGGCCGTAGACCGCCTGCAGCAGCAGGCAGGCGATGAGCGCCGCGAGCACGTGGCTGAACTGGCGCCGCCGCGAGACCGTGTTCGCGATGAGCAGGAACAGCAGCAGCAGCTTGGTCATGCGCACGACTTCCATGGCCGCCACGACGCGGAAGCTGCCGAGCGCCACCGTGCCGAGCGCCATGACGATGAGCGCGATCCACCAGCGCGCGGGGCGCGGCAGCGCGATCGACCAGCTGCGGCGGCGCACCTGGTCGGCGACCCACCAGCCGGCCAGCAGCGCCAGGAACAGGTCGCTGACCTCGATGCGGAAGGCGTACTCGCCGCCCTGGTGGACGCGCGTCATGAAGAACTTGCTGAACTCCATGGGCGTCGTGACGACCAGCCCCCACAGGAAGAACTGGCGCGCGTTGCCCGAGAGCGCCGCCAGCCACAGCAGGATCGGCCCGGCGAGCAGGCTGCCGGCCGTGGTGGCCTTCTGCGTCGAGAACAGCACCACGACGACGGCGCCTGCCAGGCCGACGAGCAGCACGAGGGGCCAGCGCCGCGCGGCGCGCCCGGCCGCCGCCGCTTCAGGCACGCGGGCCACCGCGCCCGGCCTCGGGCAGCGTGAGCACGAGGCCGACCTTGCGCGCGCCGCAGGTCTGCAGCGCGGCGCGGGCCGCGTCGAGTTCGCTCAGCCGGCTCTTGCCCTCGGCGGCGAACAGCAGCACGCCGTCGGCGAGCGCCGGCAGCGCGGCGCCGGCGGCGTCGGCCAGCAGCGGCGGGCCGAGCAGCAGCACGTCGTCGCAGTCGCGGTGCAGTTCGGCCAGCAGTTCGCCCAGGCTGCGCGCCGAGAGCAGCGCACCGGCCGCCCCCTGGCCCGCGGGCAGCAGTCGCAGGCCGTCGGCGCCCGCCGGCCGCAGCAGCGCCGCCAGCGGGCGGCCCGGGTCGCGCAGCCGATCGAGCAG
>CAZBBB010000131.1:0-7151 GCA_964490005.1 uncultured Phycisphaerales bacterium
GGTGCAGAGCGCGCTGCTCGAGGCCATGCAGGAGCGGCAGGTCACGATCGGCGAGCAGAGCTTTCCGCTGCCGCGCCCCTTCTTCGTGATGGCCACGCAGAATCCGCTCGAGCAGCAGGGCACCTACCCGCTGCCCGAGGCGCAGCTCGACCGCTTCCTGCTCAAGGTCATCGTCGACTACCCGGCGCGCGACGACGAGCGCCGCATCGTCGAGCAGCGCGCGCGCACCGCGCCGCCGCCCGAGGTCCGGCAGGTGACCTCGGCCGCGCAGCTGCAGCGCGCCATCCGGCTGCTCGACGAGATCTACATCGACGAGCGCGTCACGGCCTACATCGTCGACGTCGTGCGCGCCACGCGCGACCCGGCGGCCGTCAAGCTGCCCGACCTGGCGGCGCTCATCGACACCGGCGCCTCGCCGCGCGCCTCGATCGCGCTGGCGCTGGCCGCGCGCGCCCACGCGCTGCTGGCCGGCCGCGCCTACGTCACGCCGCAGGACGTCAAGTCGATGGCGCACGACGTGCTGCGCCACCGCCTGCTGCTGTCCTACGAGGCCGAGGCGCGCGAGATCGCCGTCGAAGACGTGATCACGCGCGTGCTGGACCACGTGGAAGTCCCGTAAGTGGGCGGCGTGTCCGGCATGCGGGGAGCATCGGTGCGGGGGCGGCTGGCTCGGGGGCTCGGCTCGCCTCCGGCCACGTCATGCCTCCGGCTCGCCGACCCCCGGCCGCGCCGCCCGGCACGCGCTCGCTCCGCCTCGGCACGAGGGAGTCTGTCCGAGTCGCCGCGCACCTCCCTCGGGAGCGCCCTGAGCGCGTCCCCCCCGTGACCCCCGCCACCGAACCCGCCACGTCGGAGATCCTGGCCGCGGTGCGGCGCGTGCAGTTGCGCACGCGGCGCACGGTGACGGACGTGATCGCCGGCGGGTACCGCTCGATCTTCCGCGGCGCGGGCATGGAGTTCGAGGAGGTGCGCGAGTACGTGCCCGGCGACGACGTGCGCGCCATCGACTGGAACGTGACGGCGCGCACCGGCCGCCCGTACGTGAAGAAGTTCGTCGAGGAGCGCGAGCAGACCGTGCTCGTCGCGCTCGACGTCTCGGCCAGCACGCGCCTGGGGAGCGCCTCGCGCAACGTGCGCGGGGCGGCGGCCGAGCTCGCGGCGATCCTGGCCTTCTCGGCGACGGGGGCCGGCGATCGCGCGGGGCTGCTGCTGTTCTCCGACCGGGTCGAGCTCGAGCTGCCGCCGCGCGGCGGCACGCGCCAGGCCTTCCGCGTCACGCGCGAGGCGCTGTACCGCGAGGCGGCCAGCGCGCGCACGGCGATCGCGCCGGCCTGCGACCACCTGGCGCGCGTGCTCAAGCGGCGCGCCTACGTGTTCCTGGTCTCCGACTTCCTCGACGAGGGTTTCGAGGCCTCGCTGGGGCGGCTCGCGGCGCGGCACGACGTCGTCGCGCTGCGGCTCGTCGATCGGCTGCACCGCGAGCTGCCCGACGCCGGACTGATCCCGTGGCGCGACGCCGAGAGCGGGCGGCTGACGCGGGTCGACAGCGGCAGCGCGCGCGTGCGGCAGGCCTTCGCGCGGCGCGCCGCCGAGCGCGACGAGGCGCTGCGCAGCGCGCTGCTGCGGCGCGGCGTCGACCTGGTCGACATCCCCGTCGGCGACTCGGTCGTCGAGCCGCTCGTCGGCTACCTGCGCCTGCGCGAACGGAGGCTGCGGTGAGCGCGTTCCTGCGCACTTCGTGCGCCCTGCTCGTCGCGCTGGCCGGCTGCTGCGCGGGAGCGGCGCGCGGCCAGGCGGACGACGCGCCGTCGGGCGGCCCCGCGCCGGACGCAGCGACGCCGCTCGCGGCCGACGCGGAGCTCTCCGTCGACGCGCCGGACACCGAGCTGCTGCTCGGCCAGCGCTTCGAGGTCGCGCTGAGCGGCGCGCTCGACGGCGTCACCGAGCTGCTCGTGGGCCCCGTGCCCGAGGGCCTGCGCGCCGGCACCCCGCGGCTCGAGACGGGCGAGCGGGGCCCGCGCTTCGTGGTGCCGCTGCGCGCCGTGCGCGAGGGGACCTGGGAGCTGGACGGCATGAGCCTGGTGCGCGGCGAGGAGCGCATCCCGCTGCCGCCGACGCGCGTGTCCGTCGTGCTGCCGCTGCCCGCCGGCGCCGTGCCGCGCGTGGCCGATCCGCGGCCGCCCGTCGAGCTGCCGCTCCCGGCCGAGGCGCTGTGGCCCTTCTTCGCGGGCATCCTCGGGGGCCTGCTGCTCGTCGGCCTGTGGATCGTGCGCGCCGGGCGCGTGGTCGCGGTGCCGCTCGCGCCGCCGCGCGCGCCGGGCCTGGTCGCGATCGAGGCCTTGGCGCAGCTGCGCGCGCACCTGCCGCAGACGGCCGACGAGGTGCCGGCCTTCGTCGTGCGCACCTCGAGCGTGCTGCGCACGTACGTCGAGGAGCGCTTCGGTCTGGCCGCGCCCGACCAGACGACCGAGGAGTTCCTGCAGGAGCTGGCGGGCCGGTCCGACGCGCTCGGCCGGCACCGCGACGAGCTGGCGCGCTTCTGCCGGGCCTGCGACCTGGTGAAGTTCGCCGCGCACCGGCCCGCGCCGCGCTTCGTGGTCGAACTGCTCGACGTGGCCGCGGGCTTCGTCGAGGCGACGCACGCGGTGCCGGGGGACGCGTTGCCCGCGCCCTCCGAGGCCGGCGCGGGGAGGGCCGCATGATCCTCGGCGACCCGCTGTTCCTGCTGCTGCTGGCGCCGCTGGCGGCGCTGGTGCTGCGCCGGCTGCGCCGACCGACGCCCGGCGTGGGCGGCGGCAGCGAGCTGCTGCACGGCGGGCTGCCCGCCACGCTGCGCGCGCGCACGACCTGGCTGCCCGGCCTGCTCGGCGCGCTCGGCGCGCTGCTCGTCGTGCTCGCGCTGGCGCGCCCGCTGCAGGGGCGCGTCGAGGCGCAGGTCACGAGCGAGGGCATCGACATCATGCTGGTCATCGACGCCAGCTCGTCGATGCTCGACCAGGGCCTGCAGCCGCGCGTCACCAACCTCGAGGTCGTCAAGGCCGTCGTCTCGCGCTTCGTGCAGGCGCGCGTCGACGACCGCGTGGGCCTGGTGAGCTTCGCGAGCTGGCCGCGCACCGAGTGCCCGCTGACGCTCGACCGCGAGGGGCTGCTCACGCGCCTCGCCGCCGTGCAGTGCGTGGCCCGCAACACCGAGGAGGACGGCACCGCCATCGGCGTCGCCCTGGGGCAGGCCGCGCGCAAGCTCAAGGACAGCGACGCGAAGAGCCGGGTGATCGTGCTGCTCACCGACGGCGAGGAGAACCGCTGGACGATCGACCCGGCCGAGGCGACCGCGCTGTGCAAGGACCTCGGCATCAAGGTCTACGCCGTCGCGGCCGGGCGTGCCTGGGTCGCCGGGCGCGGGTTGTTCGGTCGCAGCGCCGACCCCACGCTGCTGCAGTCGATCGCGAGCGAGACGGGCGGGCGCTTCTTCCTGGCGACCGACGCCGAGGCGCTCACGGAGGTCTACCGCGAGATCGACGCGCTCGAGCGCACGACGCGGCAGGACGTCCGCTACACCGACTGGGAGGACCTGTACCCGTGGCTGCTCGTGCCGGCGGCGCTGCTGCTCGCGCTCGAGCTGGCGCTGCGCCGCACGGTGCACCTGGAGTTCGCCGCATGAGCTTCCTGCGCGCCGAGCTGCTGGCCTGGCTGGCGGTCGTGCCGCTGTTCGGCCTGCTGGCCGTCTTCGGCCTGCGGGCGGCGGCCGCGCGTCGGCGCGCGCTGCTGGGCGGGCAGGCGGCGGCGCTCGCGCCGGCCTTCTCGCGCGGCCGGCGCCTGCTGCGCGACGGACTGCAGCTCGGCGCGCTGGCGCTGCTCGTCGTGGCCCTCTCGGGGCCCGTCGTCGGCACCTGGATGCGCGACGTGCAGCAGCACGGCGCCGACATCATGGTCGTGCTCGACACCAGCCGCAGCATGCTCGCCGAGGACCTGGCGCCCAACCGCCTCGACCGCGCGCGGCGCGAGGTGCGCGGACTGCTCGACCGGCTGCGCGGCGACCGCATCGGCCTGGTGACCTTCTCGGGCGACGCGCGCCTCGTGTGCCCGCTCACGAGCGACCCGCAGAGCTACCGGCTGTTCCTCGACGACGTCGACACGCGCACCAACGCGCTGGGCGGCACGGCCGTCGGCGAGGGCCTCGAGAAGGCGCTCGACGCCTTCGACCCGCGCTTCCCCGGCGCGCGCGTGATCGTGCTGCTCACCGACGGCGAGGACCACGACTCCGATCCGCCGGCGACCGAGGTCGCCTTCCGCGCCAAGGCGCTGGGCATCCCGGTGCACGTCGTGGCCTTCGGCACGGCGCCGGGCGCCGAGATCCCGGTGCGCGACGAGCGCGGCAACCTCTCGGTCGTGCGCGACGGCAGCGGGGCGCCCGTGATCACGCGACCCGACGAGGGCCTGCTCGAACGCATCGCCTCGATCGGCGGCGGCGCCTTCCTCTCGGCCGAGCGCGCGCCCTTCCCGCTCGACGAGATCTGGGACAAGCGCATCGCGCTCATGGACGGCGTGACGCGCGCGAGCAGCAGCCGCCGCGAGGGCGTCGACCGCTTCCAGTGGGCGCTGTGCCTGGCGCTGGCGCTGCTCGGCACGGGCGCGCTCGTGCCGGAGGGCCGTCGCCGATGAGCCGTCCGCGCCCGACCCTCGCCGTGCTGCTCGCGCTGGCCGCGCTCGCGGCGCCCTCGCGCGCCGACGAGCAGGCCGGGATCCGGCTGGCGCGGGAGGCGCGCGTCAAGCTCTCCGCCGGCGAGGCGCAGGCCGCGCTCGAGCTGCTCGACCGGGCGCGCATCGAATGGCCCGGCGCCCCGCAGCTGGCCAACACGCGCGCCGACGCGCTGCGCGAGCTGGGCCGCTACGACGAGGCCATCGCCGAGTACGAGCGCGGCGACCAGGAGCCCTGCCACGGCCACGCGCGCTTCAATCGCGCGGTGACGCGGCACCTCTCGGCCGAGTCGGCGCTCTCGGCGGCGGGCGTGCCGGCCGACGTCGGCGCGCTGCCCGAGGGGCCGCAGCCGCAGATGCTGGCGGCGCTGGCCGATGCGCGCCCGCACCTGCTGCGCGCGGTCGACGACTTCCTCTCGGCGCTCGACGAGGACAGCGGCGACGCCGAGGCGCGGCAGAGCGTGGGCGCGCTGCACCGCCGGCTCGACGCGCTGCAGCGGATCGAGGACGAACTGAAGCAGCGCCAGGAGGAGCAGGAGCAGGAGGAGCAGCAGGACGAGCCGCAGGAGCCCGGCGAGGAACCGAACGACGAGCAGGACCCGGACGGCGAGCCGCAGGACCGGCCGCCGCAGGACGGCGAGGGCGAAGAGCGGCCTCCCGAGGAGTCGCCGCCGCAGGAGCAGGAGGGCGAGGGCCAGCCGCCCGAGAGCGCGCAGGGCGAGGCGCCCGAGCCGCTCTCCGGTCTGCCGCGGCAGCTGAGCGCGGCCGAGCTGCAGCAGCTGCTCGACAAGCTCGACCAGCTCGAGCGCGAGGCGCGCGCGCTGCAGAAGGCGCGCGAGGCGGCCCGCCACCGCAGCGTGGAGAAGGACTGGTGAGGAGCCCGGCCGGCGCCTGCATCCTGCTGGTCGCGCTCGTCGCGCTCGTCGCGAACGGCGCGTCCGCGCAGGGCCCCGACATCGCCGTGCTCGTCGAGCCGCCGACCGGCGAGGTCGGCCTGCGCATGCTCGTCACCGTCTCCGTCACCGGGCCCGACGGCGCCGATTGCGCGCTCATCGAGGTGCCGGCGCTGCAGGGGGGGCGGTTGTCGCTGGTGCAGGGCCCGTCGATCAGCCAGACCACGACGAGCATCAACGGGCGCGTGTCGCGCTCGCTGCGCACCGAGTGGCGCTTCCACCTCGTGCCGGAGGTCGCCGGCCCGCTGCTGCTGCCGCCCTTCACGCTCAACTGCCGCGGGCAGACGACGCCGTCGCGCGCGATGACGCTGCAGGTGGCGGCGTCCTCGCTGGGTCCCGACGTGGTCGGCCTGAAGGTGCGCTCGAGCACCGACGAGCTGTGGGTGGGGCAGGTGTTCACGCTCGACGTCGAGGCCGAGATCGACGAGCGGCAGCTCGACCAGCTCGTGCAGGGCGGGCTCGAACTGCAGCTGCCCTGGCTGGGCGGCATGCCGGGGTTGCTGCGCCTGTCGAGCCCGCCGCCGGCCGGCAACGGCGTGCCGAAGATCGCCGTGGCGGGGCAGCCCGAGCCGCTCGCGATGCGCGCGCGCCGCGACCAGATCGACGGCCGCTCGCGCATCGTGTTCACGCGCTCGATCGACATGCTGGCCACCGAGCCGGGCCCGATCGCGCTGCCCGAGTCGCGCTTCTCGGCGACGATCGCGACCGAGGTGCAGCCCGACCGCGGCGACGTGTTCTCGGGGCTGTTCGGCGAGCGCATGGTCGTGACGCGCGCCAGCGTCGTCGACGCGCGCGCGCCCGGGCCGCAGCTCACCGTGCGCGCCCCGCCGGCCGAGGGGCGCCCGGCCTCCTTCACCAACGCGGTGGGGACCTTCCTGCTCTCGGGCAGCGCGGGGCCGACGAGCCTGCGCGTGGGCGAGAGCTGCGTCGTGTCGCTCGTGCTCAGCGGGCAGGGCAATCTCGACTTCGTGACCTGGCCGGCCTTCGACGAGCTGTCGCGCGACTTCCGGATCTTCGGCAAGACCGAGCGCAAACCGCCGGGCGCGCGCGTGCTCGACCTGTCGATCTCGCCCAAGACCGAGCGCGTGACGGAGATCCCGGCGCTCGAGGTCTCGGCCTTCGACCCGGCGACGGGCGCCTACCAGCGCCTGAGCGCCGGGCCCTGGCCGCTGACCGTCGCGCCCGGCGGCGAGGACGGCCTGGCCACGCTCGAGACGCCCGGCGAGACGCTCTCGTCCTTGGCGACGATCCGCGAAGAGCTGCCGGCGCCGGCCGGCGCGCGCTGGCCCGCGTGGGTCTGGCTGCTGCCGGGCGTGGCGCTGCTGCTGGGCGGCGAGGCGCTGGCGCGGCGTCGGCTGTGGGCGCAGCGCAACCCGCACCTGCTCGCGCGGCGCGCCGCGGCGGCGAACCTGCGCGCGGCGCTCTCCGCGGCGGGTACGGTGCGCGACGTCTCGGTCGCCTTCGGCAAGTATCTCGCGGCGCGCCTCGACGGCCCGCCCG
>CAZBBB010000132.1:0-7101 GCA_964490005.1 uncultured Phycisphaerales bacterium
GCCGTCGGCGCCGCCGGGGCGCGCGCGGCGGCCGTGGCGCGCCGCGAGCTGCGCACGGCGTACACCGTCCAGGCCAGCAGCCCCGCGAAGAGCGCCAGCCCCTCGACGCGCGAGATCGAACCGTCGAGCGAGAGCCACCAGGCCAGCAGCGACACGCCGATCATGAGCGGCAGATCGAAGCGCACCAGCGCGCGGTCGACGACGAGCGGCCGGGCCAGCGCGCACAGGCCGAGGATGAGCAGCACGTTGGCGATGTTGCTGCCGACGATGTTGCCGAAGGCGATCTCGCCCTTGCCGGCCAGCGCGGCGCCGACGCTCACGGCGATCTCGGGCGCACTCGTGCCGAAGGCCACGACCGTCAGGCCGACGACGAGCGTCGAGATGCCGCAGGTGGCCGCCAGCCGCGAGGCACCGCGCACGAGCAGCTCGGCGCCCACGACCAGCAGCGTCAGGCCGCCGAGCAGCAGCAGCACCGTCGCGACGCTCAGCGCGCCCGCTCCGTCCCGGACGGCGCCCGCCGCCGCCAGGCGCGCCAGCTCACGACGCCCAGCGTGATCGCCGTGAGCGGCAGGATGAACCGCAGCATCAGCCCGCTGAACAGCGGCAGGGCGTCGTGCTTCTGCGTGTCGAGCACGAGAAAGCCCGTGTAGGCCAGGTAGTAGCCGAAGAAGAGCAGGCCCTCCCAGCGCGCGATGAGGTGTCCCGTCGCGAAGATCGGCAGGCAGGCCAGCGCCACGGCGACCATCACGGGCAGGTCGAAGGCCAACGCCGAGGCCGGCACCGGCAGGCCGCCCCCGCCGGCGACGGCCGACAGGCCCAGCACGCCCAGCAGGTTGAACACGTTGCTGCCGACGACGTTGCCGACCGCGATGTCGCGCTGGCCGCGGATCGTGGCGAGCACCGAGGTCGCGACCTCCGGCAGCGAGGTGCCGGCCGCGATGATCGTCAGGCCGATGATCAGGTCGCTCACGCCCAGCGCCTGCGCGAGACCGACGGCGCCCTGCACCAGCCAGCGGCTGCCGAACACGAGCAGCGCCAGGCCGGCCAGCACGAGCAGGACGTCGGCGCCGAGCGTGCGGCGCGCGGGTGCGGGCGCGTCGCCGACACCGGAGGAGCCGGCGCCCGTCGGCGCGGCCTGCCGCGCCGCCGCCGACTCGCGCCGCGAGGCGCGGATGAGGAACGCCGTGTACGCGACGAGCAGCGCGAACAGAGCGCCGCCCTCGAGACGCGAGATGCTCCCGTCGAGCGCGAGCAGCCAGGCGAGCCCCGAGACGCCCAACATGAGCGGCACGTCGAGGCGCACGAGCTTGGCGTCCACGACGAGCGGCTTGACCAGCGCGCACAGGCCCAGGATCGCCAGCACGTTGAAGATGTTGCTGCCCACGACGTTGCCGAAGGCGATCTCGCCCTGCCCGGCGACCGAGGCGCCCACGCTCACGGCCATCTCGGGCGCGCTCGTGCCGAAGGCGACGACCGTCAGGCCCACGACGAGCGGCGAGATGCCGCAGGCCGCCGCCAGCCGCGAGGCTCCGCGCACGAGCAGCTCGGCGCCCACGACGAGCAGCACCAGGCCGCCCGCGAGCAGCAGGAAGGTCGAGGCGTTCAGGCGCGCAGGTACTCGGCGATCGCGTCGACGACGGCGCCGCGCTGTTCGGCCGAGAGCTCGGGGTAGATCGGCAGCGCGAGCGTCTCCTTCGCGGCGCGCTCGGACTGCGGGAAGTCGCCGGCCCGATGGCCCTCGCCGGCGAAGCACTCCTGCAGGTGGCAGGGTACCGGGTAGTAGATCTCGCAGCCGACGCCGGCGCCGTGCAGGTGCTTGACCAGCGCGTCGCGCTTGTCGGCGGCGACGCGGATCACGAACTGGTTGTAGATGTGGTAGACGCCCGCGCGCTCGGTCGGCAGCGTCACGAGCTTCGTCAGGCCGGCCTGCTCGAAGCGCCGGCGGTAGTCGGCGGCGTTCTTGCGGCGGCCCTCGTGCCAGGCGTCGAGGTGGCGCAGCTTGACGCGCAGCACCGCCGCCTGCAGCGCGTCGAGCCGGAAGTTCCCGCCCAGCAGCTTGTGGAAGTACTTGGGCTCCATGCCGTGGTTGCGCATGACGCGCAGCTTGTGCGCGAAGGCGTCGTCGTTCGTCGTGATCAGGCCGCCGTCGCCCGCGCCGCCGAGGTTCTTGCTCGGGAAGAACGAGAAGCACGCGGCGAAGCCGAGCGAGCCGGCCTTGCCGCCGCCCGCGTCGCGGCTGCCGATGGCCTGCGCGGCGTCCTCGATGACGGGGATGCCGCGCGCGCAGGCCAGCTCGTTGAGCGGCCCCATCTCGGCGCACTGCCCGTACAGGTGCACCGGCATGATCGCCTTGGTCTTGCCGTTGAGCACCTTCGCCACGGCCTGCACGTCGAGGTTGTAGGTCGCCGGATCGATGTCCACGAAGCGGCAGCGCGCGCCGAGCCGCGCGATGCTGCCGACCGTCGCGAAGAACGTGTAGGGCGAGGTCACGACCTCGTCGCCGGGGCCGATGCCGAGCGCCCACAGCGAGAGCAGGATCGCGTCCGTGCCCGAGGTGCAGCCGATACCGTGCTTGGCGCCGACGTAGGCCGCCGTCTCCTTCTCGAGCGCCTCGACCTGCGGCCCGCCGATGAAGTACTGGCTCTCGAAGACCTCGTCGACGACCGGGCGGAGCTCGTCGCGCAGCGCGGCGTACTGGGCCTTGAGGTCGAGCAGGGGAACGGCAACGCGCGTCGCGGTCATCGGAGGTCTCGGCGTGGTCGGATCAATCGTGGTGCGGGGCGAAAGTCCGCGCCACGATAGCGGATTCGCGCGGCGAACGGCAGTCGGCGGCACGCGCCCTGCGGGCGGCGGGCGCGGGGGCCTGTTCGCCTCCGGCCACGTGACGCCTGCGGCTCACAGGCCCCCGGCCGCGCCGCCCGCGGCCCCCGCCGGCAGCACGTCCGCGTACACGAAGCCGTCGCGCTCGACGATCTCGCCGACGCGGATGGCGAGCGGCGCCGACAGCATCGGGCCGGCGTAGACGAAGGTGTGAAACTCGCCGCGTTCGCCGCAGGGGTCGGCGCCCTGCGGCAGGTCGGCGAGCAGCGCGGCATCCCAGGCGCGCCCGGCCATCGAGGCCAGCACCTGGCGCGTGTCGACCGCCGTGAGCGTCGCGCGCACCCCGGACTCCATCATCTCGTGCGCCAGCTCGTCGGTCGGCCGGCCCCAGAGCGGGAAGAGCGGCTCGATGCCGGTGCCGTGCAGGCGCGCCTCGCGGTAGGCGCGGATGTCGGTCAGGAACAGGTCGCCGAAGGCGATGTGCGTGATGCCGTCGCGCCGCGCGCCCGCCACGGCCGCCCCCATCGCGCGCTCGTAGTCGGCGTTGCTGCACGGCCAGGGGATCTCGACCTCGAGCAGCGGCAGCCCGACGGCGGCGGCCTGCGCGCGCAGCAGCGAGCGCCGCACGGCGTGCATGGCGACGCGCTCGTGGGTGGCGTTGACCGTCGTGAGCAGGCCGGCGACGTCCACCCGCCCCGCGCGCCGCAGCTCGTGCAGCGCCCAGGCCGAGTCCTTGCCCGAACTCCAGGCGACGAGCACGCTCGGTCGGGTCATGGCGCGCGCGTCCTCACCGCAGCGGCTCGCCGAACAGCCGGATCGCGCCGCACTCGGGGCACAGCAGGCCCGTCACGCGGCCCTCGCGCGGAATGGCGCGCAGGAAGGCCGAGGGCTTGGCATCGGGCGCCGCGTACGCGAGTTCGACGTGCATGGCACCCTTGGCCGCCAAGCCGGGCTGCGTCGCATCCACGATCTTGATCGGCTCCATGCGCTTGCGGCAGTCGGGACAGTCGCGCGTCCTGCTCATCGTCGCCTCCGCTCCGGGGTCTGCTCTTCAGGGTTCGCTTGCGATCGCGGCCACGGCCTGGGCCGAGGTGCGCACCGGCACGACCTCGAAATCCATCAGGTCGGTCCAGTGGACCATCCAGGCGCGCAGCGCGTCCTCGTCGGGCGCCTCCATGACCTGCCAGCAGCGGTGCCACTGCAGGTCGATCCAGCTCGCGACGTAGGTCACCGAGTCGGGCGCCATGCGGCCCTTGGCCGCGAAGCGCCGGTAGATGTCGGGCGCCCGGCCCGGCTTGAAGGTCTCGATGACCATGAACAGTCGCGTGGCCGCCATCCGCCGTCCCTCCTGCGCCGCGCCGATTCTAGCGCGCGGCGCGCAGCGACGCGCACGCGTCCCTTAGACTGGCCCCGCGATGTCGCTCGCCGCCCGACACCGGACCTGGCCATGCCTCTCCGCGCTGCTGCTCGCGGTCGCGGCCGCGACGGGCTGCGCGCGCGAGACGATCACTTCCGGCTACTCGCGGGTGGGCGTGCCGCTGCGCTTCGTCGATGCGCGCACGAACCGAGCGGTGCCCGGCGACGACCCGCGCATCGACGCCGTGCTGCACTGCGCAGGCGCCTGCCTGCCGGTGGAACTGCCCGAAGCGCTGGCGCCTCAGGCGGCGAAGACGGCGCGGAACGGCGCGCTCCCCGACGGCGCCCTGCAGCTGAGCTTCTCCGCCGTGCCGGAGCCCGCCACCGGTTCCAGGTTCGATCGGGCTCCCCAGATCGGGAGCCGCACTGTCTACAACGAGCTGCTGACCCACTCGCTCCGGCCCGACGAGCACTTCTCGGGCGATGTCTGCGCCCACGTCCTCGACCTGCGAGGGTCGGACGATGCGGCCTTCCGCAGCGTGCCGCTGCTGATCGATCTCTCGCTCTCGTCGCAGAGCCGCAAGGGCGCCTACCGTTTCACCAGCGGGCTCGCCGAAGCGCTCGCGGAGCGGGCGCGCGCGATCGTCGCCGACTGCGCCGCGGAGCAAGGTCTGCGCGCGGTGCGCTGAGCGCCCGGCGCGCGCCGGGCCGCGCGCGGCATCTCAGGACAGCGCGTGCGCGAAGGACGCGACGCCGCCCAGGAACCAGACCAGCCAGCCGAGGATCCACAGCGTCAGGCGCGCCCAGGCCGCCGGCGGCCAGGCGGTGAACTGCGCCGCGAGCCCGAGCAGCAGCACCGGCGCGCACCAGACCGCCAGCCACGCGGAGAACTCGAGGCAGCACCGCTGCGCGTCGCGCGCGATCGCGCCCACGAACGGCCCGCCGAGCGTGCCGAGCGTGGCCGCCGCCACGCGGCCGGCGTGCTTGGGCCCGTCGTCCAGGCCGGCGTCGGCGATGAGGAAGCTGCCCGCGGTGAACAGGCCGAGCAGGATTCCGAAGCTGATCCAGTGCGCACGCGTCATCGACCGGGTCACGGACGACCTCCCGTGCGCACATCGTAGTCCGCGCCGCCCGCCCGGAGGCGTCGCGATCGCGCGCCCCGACCGGCCGCGTTGGATTCCACGCCGCCGCTGCGGAATCATGGCGGGCATGCTCACGCGATGGATGGACGGAGCGCGGGCCCGCGCGGCCGCCGCGCTGGCGCTCGCCGCCTGGCTGCTGCCGGGCTGCGGCGACGACGGGGCGCGGCCGCCTTCGCCGACCGAGGCCGACCTGCTGCGCGCGCGGGCCACCGCGCTCTCGACCGAGGACAAGCTGATCCAGGCGCTGCGCGCCCTGCAGCCGCTCGTCGAGCGGCCGGACGCCGCCAGTGAAGATTTGCTGCGCGCCGCCGTCCTGGCCCTCGCGACCTCCGACCACGCCGGCGCCGCCGTGCTCGCGCGGCGCGTCGAGGAGCGCGAGGCCGACGACCCCGCCGCCAACTACCTGCTGGGTTGCGTCGCCGAGGTGAACCTGGAGTTCGAGGAGGCCGTCGCGCGTTTCCGGCGCGTGCTGGACGTCGACCCGACCGACCTCGCGGCGCGCTACAAGCTCGGCGTCGTGCTCGGTTATCTCGGCCGGGAGGCCGAGGCCGTCGCGGCCTTCGAGACGGTGCGCGCCGCCGGCGTCGCCGCCGACGGCGGCCTGCACGTGGCCGCGACGAACCAGTTGGGCGGACTGCTCATCGCCTCCGGCCGCATCGACGAGGGCCTCGCGCTGCGCGAGCACGTCGAGACGCTCAAGCAGCAGGGGCACGTGGCGCCGAGCGCCGGAGACCTGCAGCGGCGCGGCTACGGCCGCCTGCTGCCGCCCGAGCCGCGGCCGATTCCGCCGGGCGCGCTGCTCGCGCCGCGCTGGCCGGCCTTCACGGCCGGCGCGCCGGTCGCGTTGCCCGGTGCGAGCCGCCTCGCGGTGCGCGATCTCGATCTCGACGGCCGGCCCGACCTGATCGGCTGGGGCGCGGGCGGCCTGCACGTCGCGCACGGCGACGGCGGCGGCGCGTGGCAGGTCGAGCGGCTGCTCGAGGGCGCGGTCGACGACGTGGCGATCGGCGACCTCGACCTCTCGATGCCGCCCTCCGACCAGCTCGACGGCGAGCCCGCGGAGATCACCTGGCACCCGGCGCCCGAGCTGCTCGCGCTGCAGGGCGACGCGCTGCGCCTGTTCACGCTCGACGTCGGCAGCCGGCGCTGGGCGTCTCTCGGCCCCGAGTCGCTGCGCGTCGCCGGCGCCCGCGCGGCGATCCTCAGCGACTTCGACCACGACGGGCACGTCGACGTCGTGGTCGCGGGCGAGCGCGGGCTGCACGTGCTCGACAACCACGGCACGGCCCGCACGACCGGCCTGACGCTGCCCGACGCCACGCCGCAGGCCTTCGCCGACGCCGGCGTCTGCCGCGCGGTGATCAGCGAGGACTTCGACGGCGACAACGACGTCGACTACCTGCTGCTCGGCGAGCGCGGCCTGATGCTCTACTCCAACCTGCGCGAGCGGCGCTTTTCCGACCTCACGGCGAGCGCCGACCTCTCGGCCGTCGGCGCCGGCCTGACGCGCGACGACCTCGAGGTGCTCGACGTCGACGGCGACGGGCGGCCCGACCTGCTCGTCGCGAGCGGCGGCGGCTGGAGCTGGGCGCGCAACGAGACCTCCGGCACGCCGCCGCGCGTGCGCTTCGGCGCGCCGCAGCCGTTGCCGGGCCCCGGCGCACCGGCCCTGTTCGTCGACCTCGACCTCGACGGCTACGTCGACGCGGTCTCGAGCGGGCCGGCCGGCGCGCAGGCCGCGCGGCTCGTGCCCGGCGGCGGGGCGCGCGCCGAGCTGCAGGGG
>CAZBBB010000133.1:0-5239 GCA_964490005.1 uncultured Phycisphaerales bacterium
CGTCGCGGCGGCGCGGCGGGCGCGGCGCGCGGTCCGGGAGGCGCCGGCGTCGCGGCGGACCCGCGGAGCCCGACGCCGATGATGCTGTTCCAGCGCCGGATCTTCGTCGAGCTGCTGCTGAACACGCTCGGCACGCTGCTGCTGCTGACGCTCGTGCTCGTGCTCATCTCGAGCGCGCAGGTCGTGCACCGCACCGAGGGGCTCACGCTGGCGAGCTTCGCGCGCACCGTGCCGATCTACGCGGCCTCGCTGCTCGACATCACGCTGCCGATCGCCGTGCTCGTGGCGGTCGTGGTCAGCTTCGGGCGCGCGGCCGCCGACAACGAGATCGACGCGCTGCGGGCCAGCGGCGTGCGGCCGCTGCACGTGCTCGTGCCCGGCCTGGTCTTCGGCGCCCTCATGGCGGTCGGCCTGCTCCTGGCGATGGACTGGGCCAAGCCGCTCGCCGAGCGCGCGCAGAAGCGCGCGATCAAGGACGTCGACCTCGCGACCCTGCTGCGCAACAAGCTCTCGGCGGGCGAGCCCGTCGAGCTCGACGACCACACGGTCGTCTCCGCGGAGGGTTTCGACGAGCAGGGGCACGCCGAGGGCTTCCGCGTGCAGCTGCTCACCGACGGCGGCGCGCTCGAGCGCGAGATCGTGGCGCAGTGGGCCGAGCTGCGGCTCAACCGGACGACGAGCGAGTTCGAGATCACGCTGCACGACTTCCACGCCGTGAAGGGCTCGGCGCTCGCGGGCGCGCAGATGGACATCCGCCGGCCGCTGCCCAAGGAGATCGCGCGGCTGTACTCCGAGCACATGACCACGCCGCAGGTGCTGGCGTGGCTGGCGCGCGACCCCTCGCGGCGCGCCGACTTCACCGTGGACGAGGCCGAGCTGGCCGTGCACGGGCGCCTCGCCAGCTCGCTGGCCTGCCTGCTGTTCGTGCTCATCGGCGTGCCCGTCGCGCTCATGTTCCGGCGCCACGACCGCACCGGCGCCTTCCTGCTGGCCTTCCTGCTGGCGCTGTTCGTGTACTACCCCTCGCAGCAGATCTCGGAGGGCCTGGCGCGCAGCGACGCGCTGTCGCCCTTCGCGGCGAGCTGGTCGGGCAACGCCTTCATGCTGCTCATCGGCCTGGCGCTGAGCTTCCGGGTCTTCCGCCGGTGATCGGCAAGCTCGACCGCTACGTCGCGCGCATGTTCTTCACGAGCTGGCTCGTGTCGGCCGTGTTCTTCGTGGGCCTGTTCGGCATCGTCGACTTCTTCTCCAACGTCGAGCAGCTGCTGCACTCGGTCAAGCACGCCGACGTCGGCCTGGCCACGATCGGCCGCTTCTACCTGCTCAAGGCGCCGGGCATCCTCGTGGCCGTCGCGCCCTTCATCATGCTCATCGCGGCGCTGTTCACCGTGCTGCGCCTGCAGCGGCACAACGAGCTGATGGCCATGCAGCTCACCGGACGGCGCTCGCTGCGCGTGCTCTCGCCGGTCTTCGGCATGACGGTGCTGTTCATGGGCCTGATCGTGTGGGTGCAGGAAGTGGCCGCGCCGCGGCTGTCGGTCGAACGCGAGCAGCTCGAGGCCCGGCTCATCCAGGGCTACGAGGACTGGGTCATCGACCACATCCTGATGAAGGACGCGCGCGGCTGGCTGATGACGGTGCGCAACTACCGCGTCGCGACCGAGACCATCGGGCACCTCGACGTGAGCGGGCGCGACGCGTCGGGGAACAACCGGCGCATCGAGGGCGAGCAGGCGACCTGGGACGGCGCCTCGGGCGGCTGGCGCCTGACCAACGGCCGCACCGAGACGCGCGCGCGCGGCGCCGCCGCGCCCGAGATCTCGGAGGCGGCCTTCTTCCCCACCGACATCCGGCCCGAGGACCTGCTCGTCGACTACCGCGAGCCCTTCGACCTCTCGTACCGCGAGGTGCTCGAGCGTTCCGAGCGCTACCCCAACGCGGCCAGCTTCCGGCTGCTGCGCCACTACCACATCACCTACCCGCTCTCGGTGCTGATGCTCGTCGTGCTCGGCGTGCCGTTCGTCCTGCGCCGCCAGCCGAAGAACAGCCTCGTCGGGCTGGGGATCTCGCTGCTGCTCTGCCTGACCTTCCTGATCGTCGACCTGGTCGTGCGCGACCTGGGCAACCGCGGCTTTTTGCAGCCCGTGCTCGCCGCCTGGGTGCCGGTGATCCTGGCGGGCAGCCTCGGCGTCGTGCTGTTCGATTCGATCGACAACTGACGGCCGCGGGCGCGGGGGCCGCGCCCCGCACGGGCGGGGCCGGCTTGCCAGCCGCGGGGGGCAAAGATTAGGCTCGTCGGGCTCGACCCCGAGGTCCGATTCGAGGAGTGAACGACGATGAGCCGTGTCTGCCAGTACTGCGGAAGGCGCACCCAGGTGGGCAACTCGATCGCGCGGCGCGGTCTGGCCAAGCCCAAGGGCGGCATCGGCCTCAAGACCACGGGCGTGACGCGCCGGCGCTTCAAGCCGAACGTGCAGAACATGCGCGCCTGGGTCGGCGGCTCGATGGTGCGCGTGCGCGTCTGCGCCCGCTGCATCAAGTCGGGCGTGATCGCCAAGGGACAGGGCGTCAAGAAGATCGCGGTCTGAGGCCTGCGCGCCTCCTCAGCGGGGTCCGCGGCCGGCGCCTCCCTGCGGGGCAGGTGACGGCGAAGACGGCGCGGGCGCCGGCGAGGGGCGCGGCGCGGGCGCGGGCGGCTGGGCCACGGGTGCCGGAGCGGGCGCCGAGACGCGCGGCGCCGGACTCGGCACGCTGATCGTCGGACGCGGCGCCGAGGGCGGCGGCGAGGCGCTGCGCGCCGCCGGCGTCGGCAGGCTCGTGCGCGCCGCGGGGGTCGGGCTCGCGGTCCGCGGCTGGGCGAGCGTGATCGTCGGGCGCGACGAGCTGCGCGCGGCCTCCTGCAGCGAGACCGGAGCGGGCGTGTCGGCCGACGTGCCGCCCGCATCGGAGCGCGCTGCAGGCCAGGTGCGCGTCGTCGCGCCGCTGCGTGCGTCGTGGGCCGTCAGCACCGGCGCGGGAGCCGAGATCCGCGCGCCGCCCACGATGTCCTCCAGCCCGAGGATGCGACCCTGCACCGGCAGCAGCCGCAGGCCCGGCAGGCTCGTCGTGCTGCCCGGCCTGGCGGTGCGATGCTCGCGCGTGGCGGTCTGGACGAAGCGGCCCGCATCGGCGGCCTGACCCAGATCGGAACGGATCTCCGCGAGGCGCGCGTGCGCCAGCCGGTCGCTCTGCTGCGACAGCGTGATCGGCGGGAGCGGAGCGGCGCCCGAGCGCTCGGTGGCCGAGGCCGCACCCGCGTTCTTCGGCGCGAGGCTGCCGCCCACGGCCTTCAGGGTCTTGGCGCTGTCGGCGAGGGCCACCGGCGTGAAGGCCGGCGCCGGCACGACGACCGGCGGAACGCTCGGCACCACGACGGGCGTCGGCGCGCACACGACGCTTCCCGCCCAGTACGGAGCGCAGGGCGCGCCCCAGGGCGTGGCGCCGTACCACCACCACGGCCAGCCCCAGCCGCAGGCGTTGGGCACGTCGAACCACGGGTCGTACGACGAGTACGAGAACGAGAAGCCCGAACCCGACCAGCCCCAGACGCCCCAACCCTTGCACCAGCTGCTCCACCACCACGGCTTCCAGGGCGTGGCGGAGACGATCACCGTCTGCACGACGGGCTGCACGACGTAGGGCGCCGGCTGCTCCCAGCCGTAGTAGGCGTTCTCGACGTAGTACGTGTCGCCCCCCGCGGCGCTCGTCGGACTGCCGGCCGGCGGCGGCGCGGCGGCGGCCGGCTGCGCGGTCGCCGAGATCGCACCGAGCAGCGCGCCGACGCGCACGGCCCACGACTCGGGGATCGTCGCGCCGTCGCCCTCGTACACGGCGCGCACGCGCGTGAGCTGCTGGTCGCGCGCGGGCAGCGGCACCACGGCGTACCAGGTGTCGTCGACGCCGAGTTGGCCGTTGACCTCGAGGTAGCTCAGGTCGGCGTCGATCGGGGCGCCGGTCTTCTGCAGCGCCGCGAGCAGCACGCGCCAGCCGGTGGCGAGGTCGACCTGCAGGTCGACCCAGACTTCGCCGCCTTCGCTCTGCACGCGGCCGAGTTCGAGTTGCGCGCCGGCGGGGCGGGCCGCGGCGAGCGTGAGCAGTGCGCCGACGAGCAGCGCGGTCCGTGCGGAGCGCACGACGAGGCAAGGGACGGGGGCCATCGAAGTTCCTCCAGGCGGCAATGCCTCGCGGCTCTCTGCGGGGCCAGGGGCCCATGGGGTCGCGGGAGGCTGCGCCGGGCGCGATGGTACCGCGATTCCGGACATCGTGTCGTGCTGAGCGCTACAAAATCTCGCGGAACGAGACTTGACGGTCCGAACATGATCACTCGGGGGGCGGCGAGGGTCCCGGCGTCGGGTGCCGGCCGGCCCCCCGGTAGCATGCGTGGATGACCTCCCTGCGCCTGCTGCCCCTCGAAGGACGTGTGCTCGGCGTCCTGGTCGAGAAGGAACTCACGACCCCTGACGCCTACCCGCTGTCGCTCAACGCGCTGGTCAACGGCTGCAACCAGAAGAGCAACCGCGAACCGGTCGTGAACCTGGGCGAGCGCGAGGTCGAGGACCTGATCCTCAAGCTGCGCGTGGCCGGGCTGGTCGAGTTCGTGCGCCTGGCGGGTTCGCGCGTCGAGAAGTACCGCCACAAGGTCGGCACGGCGCTCGACCTGACGCCGGCCGAGCTGGCCACGCTGGCCGAGCTGCTGCTGCGCGACGGACAGCAGCCCGGCGAGTTGCGCACGCGCGCCTCCCGCATGCACCCGCTGCCCACGCAGGAAGACCTCGGCGCCGCGCTCGAGGGCCTGGCGCGCAAGGGTCTGGTCGTCGAGTTGCCGCGGCGCGAGGGTGAGCGGGTCGGGCGCTACGCGCAACTGCTGGCGCCTGCAGAGGCGGGCGGGAGCGCGCCGGCCGCGCCGGCGCCGCGCGCGGCGCCCGTCGCCGCGACCGCCGGGGCGCCCCGCACGGAGCTCGCCGATCCGCCGCCGCCGTCGGCCGCCGCGCGCATCGCGCAGCTCGAGGCCGAGGTCGCGCGCCTGCGCGCCGAACTGGCCGCGCTCAGACCTCCATGACGGCCGGCGTGCCGCTCACCTCGACCGCGCAGCCCGTCCGGGCGAGGACCTCGTCGGCGGTGTGACCGGGCGCGATCTCGACCAGACGCAGCGGCTGGCCGCGGCGCACGTCGAGCACGCACAGGTCGGTGATGATGCGGT
>CAZBBB010000133.1:5249-7071 GCA_964490005.1 uncultured Phycisphaerales bacterium
CCACGCCCGTGAGCGGCTGTTCGCAGCGCTCGAGGATCTTGGGCTCGCCGTTCTTCGTCACGTGCTCCATGGTCACGACGACCCGGCGCGCGCCGGCGACGAGATCCATCGCGCCGCCCATGCCCTTGACCATCTTGCCGGGGATCATCCAGTTGGCCAGATCGCCCTCGCGGCTGACCTGCATCGCGCCCAGGAAGCACTGGTCGATGTGCCCGCCGCGGATCATGGCGAAGGAGTCGGAGCTGCTGAAGTAGCTGCAGCCGGGCGTCTCGCTGATGGTCTGCTTGCCGGCGTTGATCAGGTCGGCGTCGACCTCGTCCTCGCGCGGGAAGGGCCCGATGCCGAGCATGCCGTTCTCGCTCTGCAGCGTGATCGTCATGCCCTTCGGGATGCAGTTGGCGATCAGCGTCGGCAGGCCGATGCCGAGGTTGACGTACTGGCCGTCGCGCAGTTCGCGCGCCGCCCGCTGCAGGATCTGGTTGCGTTCGAGCATCGCTCAGGCCTCCGCCGGGCGCGTGGTGCGCTGTTCGATGCGCTTCTCGTAGCGGGCGCCGCGCACGACGCGCTGCACGAAGATGCCCGGCACGTGGATCGCGTCGGGATCGAGCGCGCCGGTCGGCACGACCTGCTCGACCTCGGCGATCGTGATCGTCGCGGCCGTCGCCATCATCGGGTTGAAGTTGCGCGCCGTCCGGCGGAACACGAGGTTGCCGCTCTCGTCGGCCTTCCAGGCCTTCACCAGCGCGAAGTCGCCGCGCAGGGCCTGCTCGAGCACGTAGAGCTTGCCGCCGAACAGGCGCGTCTCCTTCTTCGGGCTGGTCTTCACGACCCTGCCGGAGGCGTCGTGGAGCATCGGCAGCCCGCCCTCGGCGATCTGCGTGCCCACGCCCGTCGGCGTGTAGAAGGCGGGGATGCCGGCCCCGCCCGCGCGGATGCGCTCGGCGAAGGTGCCCTGCGGCACGAGCTCGACCTCGAGTTCGCCCGTCAGGAACTGCCGCTCGAAGTTGGCGTTCTCGCCCACGTAGGTCGAGACCATCTTGCGGATCTGGCGCGTGCGCAGCAGCAGGCCGAGCCCGAAGTCGTCGACGCCGCAGTTGTTCGAGACGACCGTCAGGTCCTTGACGCCGCGCGCGACGAGCGCGGCGATCAGGTTCTCGGGGATGCCGCACAGGCCGAAGCCGCCGGCGAGCAGCGTCGCGCCGTCGGGGATGTCGGCGACGGCCAGGTCGGCCGAGGCCACGAGCTTGCCGGGCATGCGCACTGTCCTCCGGGCGGGCGGGACACCTTACCGCAGGGCGCCTTCCCCCGGCACCTCGCCGCTCAATACGGCCCGCGCTCCTCGCGCTCGAGCAGCGCGCGGCGCTCGTCGTCGGCGTTTGCCTGCAGGGCGTCGAGTGCGCGTCGTCCGCGCACGGCCAGCACGCCGATGGCCGCCGGCGCGTCCACGCGGTGCGCGAGGCGCAACGCGATCAGGCACTGGTCGAAGGCGTCGGCCCAGCGGCGCAGGCCCTCGAGGTCGGCGGCCAGCGCGGCCGTCGCGAGCAGTTGCGCGCGCGCGTCGTCGAGCGCGCGCGCCAGGGCCGCGGCGCGCGCGTGCTCGGCGGCCGCGTCCTGCCAGGCGCCCGCGAGCGCCAGGTCGTCGCCGAGCGCCTGGCGCACGGCGAGCTGCAGCGGGCGCCCCAGCCGGTCGTCGACGAGCGTGAGCGAGAGGCGCGCCTGCCGTTCGGCCGCCGCGGCCTCGGCGTGACGGCCCGACAGCCGCAGGGCCGCGGCGCGCACGTGGTGCCGCTCGGCCTCGACGAGCGCCCGCTCGTCCGGGCCG
>CAZBBB010000134.1:0-7051 GCA_964490005.1 uncultured Phycisphaerales bacterium
CGGGCCTTCGGCGCCGAGGGCATCGGCCTGTGCCGCACCGAGCACATGTTCTTCGGCGAGGACCGCATCGCGGCGGTGCGCCGCATGATCCTGGCCGACAACGCGCGCCAGCGGCAGGCGGCCCTCGACGAGCTGCTGCCGCTGCAGCGCGCCGACTTCATCGGGATCTTCGAGGCGATGAACGGCCTGCCCGTGACGATCCGCCTGCTCGACCCGCCGCTGCACGAGTTCCTGCCCCACGAACGCGCCATGCAGGAGTCGCTGGCACGCTCGCTGGGTTGGGAGGTCGCGGCGGTCGTCGACCGCGTGCGCGAACTCACCGAAGTCAACCCGATGCTCGGCGTGCGCGGCTGCCGGCTGGGCATCCTGCATCCCGAGATCTACGACATGCAGGCGCGCGCGATCTTCGAGGCCGCGGGACACTGCGAGGCCGCCGGCGTCTCGGTGCTGCCGGAGATCATGATCCCGCTCGTGGGCACGCCGAGCGAACTGGCCGTCCTGCGCACGCGCATCACCGACCGCGAGCCCGAACTGCGCAGGAGTTCGGGCTTCGCCGGCAGCGCGCTCATCGGCACGATGATCGAAGTGCCGCGCGCCGCGCTGAGCGCGGCCGGCATCGCGGCCCACGCCGACTTCTTCTCCTTCGGCACCAACGACCTGACGCAGATGGGGCTCGGCCTGTCGCGCGACGACACCGGGCCGGTGATCGCCCATTACGTCGAGCACGGCCTGTACGAGCGCGACCCCTTCGCGTCGATCGACATCGAGGGCGTCGGACGCCTCGTGCGCCTCGCGACGGAGGAGGGCCGCGCGGCGCGGCCGGGCCTCAAGGTCGGGGTGTGCGGCGAGCACGGCGGCGACCCGGCCTCGGTCGGCTTCTTCCACGAGGTCGGGCTCGACTACGTGTCCTGCTCGCCCTTCCGCGTCCCCATCGCGCGCCTCGCCGCGGCCCAGGCGGCCCTCAAGCGGAGCTGAAGCGCGTCGGCGCGACGTCGGCGCCGTAGGCGATCCGTGCGCCGCGGCGCGCTCAGCGCGAGGCGGCGTTCCAGGTGACGACCTGGTCTTCCCCCTGGTCGCGCGCCATGCCCACGGCGGTCACGGCGCGCGCGAAGAACTCGTCGCAGGAGCCGAGGGCCTGCTGCGGGCACTCGCTCAGGCCCACCGCCAGGTGCACGCCCTGCCCGCCGACGCGGTCGAGCGCGGCCGACATGACGCGGGCCACCATCGTGCGCGCGCCGCCGGCGGGCGTGCCGGGCAGCAGCATCGCGAAGCGGTCGCGCGCCAGGCGCGCCGAGAGGTCGATGTCGCGCGAGGCGGTCAGCACCTCGCCGGCGAGGTCGAGCATCGCCAGTTCGCCGGCCCGGCCGGCCGGCAGGCCCAGCACGTCGATGACGGCCAGGCTGTAGGTCCAGCCGAAGCGCCAGCTCTTCTTGAACTCCTCCTCCAGCCGCAGCCGGAAGTAGGCCGCGTGCAGCAGCCCCGTTCCTTCGTCGGTGAGGATCGAGACGAGGCGGCGATCGTCCATGCTGGGCTCGGCGGGGGCGCTCATGCCGGGATCATCGGCTGGCCGGCGGCCGCTCCTCAATCGGAAATCGCGGCCGCGCCGCGCTCCCCGCGCCCTCCCGGGGGGCCCGGGGGCTCAGACCCGCTCGGAGGCGGCCAGCGCCGCGTCGGTCCACTCGAGGTTGGTCGCGCAACCCTGCACGTCGTCGAGTTCGTCGAGCTCGTCGAGCATGCGTTGCAGCACCTCGACCTGCGCGTCGGGCAGTTCGACGGTCGTCTTCGGCACCCACGCGATCTCGCTCTTGTCGGGCGCCAGCCCCGCGCCGTCGAGCGCGTCGCGCACCTGGCCGAAGCGCGACGGGTCGGCGCTGATCTCGAAGCCGGCCTCGCCGAAGCTGCAGTCGTCGGCCTCGGCCGACAGCGCCAGCTCGAGCAGCTGCTCCTCGCGCGAGCGCTCGGCGGGCACGAGGAACAGCGCGCGGCGCACGAAGTTCCAGTTCACGCTGCCGGTCGCGCCGATCGAGCCGCCGTGGCGCTCCACCGCCGTGCGCACCTCGCTGTAGGTGCGGTTGCGGTTGTCGGTGAGCGCGTCGATCAGGATCGCCACGCCGCCGGGGCCGTAGCCCTCGTAGGTGAGCGCCTCCATCGCGACGTCCTGCCCGCGCCCGGCGCCGTTCTTCACGGCCCGGTCGATGGCGTCGTTCGTCATGTTGTCCTGCCGCGCCCGGTCGATGGCGTAGCGCAGCGAGAGATTGGTCGCCGGATCGCCGCCGCCCGACCGGGCGGCCGTCATGATCAGGCGGGCATGCTTGCTGAAGGCGCGCGAACGCTTGGCGTCCACCGCCTTCTTGCGGTGCATGATGTTCTTGAACTGCGAATGGCCGGCCATGACGCTCGCGTCGCCCCGGGGTGGCTGCGGTGCCGCGACGGACGCCTGCGGCCCCGGGTCGCCCCGCTCAGCGCTTGCTGAACTGGAAGCGGCGGCGCGCCTTGCGCTGGCCGTACTTCTTGCGCTCGACCATGCGGCTGTCGCGGGTCAGGAAGCCGCCCTCGCGCAGCGCCGCCTCCGCCGCCGGATCGACGGCGAGCAGCGCGCGCGCGATGCCGAGGCGCACGGCGCCGGCCTGGCCCGTCGGGCCGCCGCCGCTCACGTTGATGCGCAGGTCGTAGGCGCCGCCCGCGCCGAGCGCCATGAGCGGCGCGCGCGCGTCGAGGCGCTGCTGCTCGAGCGGAAAGTAGGTCTCGAAGGGACGGCCGTTGACGACCACCGAGCCCGAGCCGGCCGTGAGGCGCACGCGCGCCACGGAGGTCTTGCGGCGCCCGGTCCCCCAGATGAACTCCTTCACGGCGTCGCTCATGGCTCTATGAAACCTTCCGGTTCGACGGGCTGCGGTACGGGGTCGTGTCGACGGCCACCGGCTGCTGCGCGGCGTGCGGGTGCTCGGCGCCGGCGTAGACCTTGAGCTTGGCGAACATCGCGCGGCCGAGCTTGGTCTTGGGCATCATGCGGCGCACGGCGAGGCGCACGAGGCGCTCGGGCTGCCGGTCGCGCAGCTCGCCGGCGGGCACCTCGCGCAGGCCGCTGAGCGTGCCGGTGTGCCAGCGCAGCAGGCGCTGGTCGAACTTCGCGCCGGTCATGACGACCTTGCGGGCGTTGGTCACGACGACGAAGTCGCCCGTGTCGACGTGCGGCGTCCAGCGGGCGTGGTGCTTGCCCTGCAGGACCGTCGCGATGCGGGCCGCGAGGCGGCCGAGCACGACACCGTCGGCGTCGAAGTGCTGCCAGCGGGCCTGCACCTCGCCCGGCTTGGCGAGAAAGGTCTTCATCGTCACGGGGACTCTCCTGCGCATCCGGAACCTCGGCCCCGGACACGAACGAGGCAGATTAACCGAAGCGGCGGCGCCCGATCAACGGTCCGCCGCGCCCGGCCGGGCCCGCGCCGGGACCCGTCGGCGCTCCCATCAGGCCCCCCGGCGCGTGACCACGGGCTGGTCGGTCCACAGGCGCACGCGGCGCACGCCGGAGAGCCCCGGGAAGTCGATCAGCACCCGCCGCAGATTGGCGATCCGGGCCGGCGGCGGCAGGTCGAGCCGCGCCAGGTCGGACTTGCGGGCGCTGCGCCCCCAGTCGAGTTCGACCTCGTCGAGCGTGTGGAACAGCACCTGGCCGCCGGGCGAGACGCCGACCGCGACGACGGTCACGCCCAGTCGCGTGAGTTCGTCGCGGAAGGGCAGCAGTTCGGCGGCCGCCGCGGCGCATTCGCGGTACTCCTCGTCGGCGTGGGAGCCGACGTAGTACAGCGGCTCGGGGCGCACGCTCACGGGCCCCAGGCCGAGCACCTCTCCGGTGGCCGCCACGAGGATGTCGCCTTCGACCACGAGCACCGGTCGGCGCAGCCGCAGGCGCACGTCGGCGCGGCTCGGGAAGTACGGCACGACCGCCTCGACCGACGCGATCCACGGCGAGAGGTCGGGCAGGCTCGTGGCCCACTCGCTCAGGTCGGAGGCCTCCAGCAGCGAGGCGCCCTTCGAGAGCCCGCGGCTGACCTGCCGCGCCAGGCTCTGCGCCAGCTCCTCGCCGACCCACGCGGGCCGCGCGCGCACCTCGACGGTGCCCGGGTCGACCCGGAAGCGCGGCGTGTCGGCCAGGTCCTGCCGGGCGACGACCAGCAGCACGGTCACGCCCGTGAGCACCAGCAGCGGCAGGGCGAAGGGCCGCAGGTGCTCGATCAGGCGCTCGCCCGGGGTCGCGGTCATGTCCGTGAAAATAGGCGCCCGGAGCGCCGCCGCGAACGGCTATTTTCTGCGGGGCGCGCCGCGCCGCCCTCCGCCCCGGACCGACCCCCGCCCCATGTCGCGACCGCACTCCACCGACCGGCCGGCCTCGCCGCCGGTCGCCGAGACCTTCCGCGGGCTGACGCTCAACGACTTCCAGATGCAGGCGCTGGGGCCGCTGCGCGAGGGTCGCCCGGTGCTGCTCGCGGCCCCCACGGGCGCCGGCAAGACGCTCGTCGCCGAGATCGCCATCGAGATCAGCCTGGCGCGCGGCAAGCGCGCCATCTACACGGCTCCGGTCAAGGCGCTGAGCAACCAGAAGTACCGCGACTTCAAGGGCCTCGCGCCGCAGGACGTGGGGATCATGACCGGCGACGTCACGCTGAATCCGCAGGCGCCGCTGCTGATCATGACGACGGAGATCTTCCGCAACACGATCTTCGAGAACCCCGCGAGCCTGGCCGACGTCGAGACGGTCGTGTTCGACGAGATCCACTACATGGACGACCCGGGCCGCGGCACCGTCTGGGAGGAGTCGATCATCTTCGCGCCCAAGCACGTGCGCTTCGTGTGCCTCTCCGCGACGATCAGCAACCTCGACGACTTCGGCGAGTGGATCGCGACCACGCGCGGCGCTCAGGTCGAGGTCATCCGGCACCGCGAACGGCCCGTGCCGCTGGACCACTACATCTTCCTGCCCGGCCAGGGCCTGCGACGCGTCGAGTCCGGGCTGACGCTGCCGCGGCTCGACCGCCTGCTCGGCGAGCACCGGCGCAACGGCCGCGGCCGGCGGCGCGAGCGCGGCGCCCCGCCGCGCGGCGGGGACCGCAACGCGATCGTCGACCTGCTCGTGCGGCAGAGCGGGCTGCCCGCGCTGTTCTTCTGCTTCTCGCGGCGCGAATGCGAGCAGCGCGCGCGCGAGACGATGCAGCGGCGCCGCCTGCTCGAGCCCGGCGCGGCCGACGCCATCGAGAAGCTGTTCGTCGAGATCTGCGACCAGTTCGAGATCGTGCCCGACGTCGAGCTCGAGGAGCTGCGCACGCTCGTGCGGCACGGCATCGCCTACCACCATGCCGGCCTGCTGCCGCTGCACAAGGAACTCGTCGAGCGCCTGTTCACCTCGGGCATGCTGCAGCTGCTGTTCGCCACCGAGACCTTCAGTCTCGGCATCAACATGCCCGCGCGCAGCGTGGTCTTCTCCAGCCTGCGCAAGTTCGACGGCACGGGCTTCTCCACGCTCAAGGTGCGCGAGTACCAGCAGATGGCGGGCCGCGCCGGGCGGCAGGGCATCGACACGAGCGGGACGGTGATCTCGATCCTCGACGACGACCGCGTCACGCCGCGCGAGATCGTGCGCCTGGTGGGGAACGACGTCGAGGCCATCCAGTCGCGCTTCAACCTCAGCTACAGCACGCTCATCAACCTGCACCGCACGCTCGGCGCCCGGCTGCACGAGGCCTGGGAGCGCTCCTTCAACAACCACCAGTGGGCGCGCATGAGCCGCAAGCGCCGCGAGAAGAACGAGGAGAAGCAGCGGCAGGCGATCGACCAGCGGCTGCGCCTGCTGCGCGCCTTCGGCTACATCACCGACGAGGGCGTGACCCCCAAGGGCGAGGTCGCGGCCGTGATCAACGGCTACGAGCTGGCCGTGGCCGAGCTGCTCGATTCGGGGCTGCTCGAGTGGCTCGACGAGCGGCAGCTCGCGATCGTGTTCGCCGCGCTGACCTTCGAGGAGCGCAAGAACGAGCTGTTCCGGCGCATGCCGCCCCACGCGCTCGGTCCCCATCGCAAGGACATCGAGACGGTCGTCGGCCGGCTCATGGCGGCCGAGAAGGAGTACGGCATTCCGCCCTCCGTGCGCCTGCCGAACTTCAAGATCGCGACGGTCGTGGCGGGCTGGTGCGAGGGGCTGGGCTTCGACGAGCTGCGCGAGCTGACGACGTCGAGCAACGGCGACGTCGTGCGCACGCTGCGGCTCACGGTGCAGCTGCTGCGCCAGTTGCGCTCGGCCGTGCCGCGCGGCTCGCCGCTGTCCGAGACGCTCGATCGGGCGCGGCAACTGCTCAACCGCGACGAGGTCGACGCGGCCCGCCAGCTCAGCCTCGGCTGAGCGCGCCGCGCGCGGCCGGGCGCGCCTCCCCGGCGGGGCTCGCCGCCGGGCGGCCGAGTTGGTGAAATCGCGGTCATGAGCCACGCCGCACGCCCGACCGGACCGACGCGCACCGAAACCGACACGATGGGCGCGCTGCAGGTGCCCGCCGACCGCTACTGGGGCGCGCAGACGCAACGCTCGCTGCAGAACTTCGACGTCGGCGACGAACGCTTCCCGCGCGCCTTCCTCGGCGCGCTGGGCGTCCTCAAGCACGCGGCCGCGACCGTCAACGCCGACCTGGGCCTGCTGCCGCGCGCCAAGGCCGAACTCATCGCGCAGGCGGCCCAGGAACTCATCGACGGCCGCCTCGACGAGCACTTCCCGCTGGTCGTGTTCCAGACCGGTTCGGGCACGCAGACGAACATGAACGCCAACGAGGTCATCGCCAACCGCGCGATCGAGCTCGCCGGCGGAACGCCGGGCAGCAAGCAGCCGGTGCACCCCAACGACGACGTCAACCGCAGCCAGTCGAGCAACGACGTCTTCCCCACGGCGATGAACATCGCGGCCGCGACCGAGGTCGCGGGGCGGCTGCGGCCGGCCGTCACGGCGCTGCGCGACACGCTCGCCGCCAAGGCCACGAGCTTCTCCGGCATCGTCAAGATCGGGCGCACGCACCTG